>PLYB01000270.1 GCA_003151655.1 Gallionellaceae bacterium
TTTGGTTCCGGCTTGTCCGGCTTAAGATTATCAAGGATAAAAACATGAGCCTGTTCGAACGCTACTTAACCCTCTGGGTCTTCCTGTGCATCATCGTCGGTGTGGTGCTGGGGCAAACGATTCCCGCGCCGTTCCACTGGCTGGGTCTGTTGGAAATCGCCAAGGTCAATCTTCCCGTCGGCCTGTTGATCTGGGTGATGATTATTCCCATGCTGTTGCGCANNGGCGGTCAAACCATTCTCGATGGCGCTATTGGGCTGGATATTTATTCGCCACTTTTTTGCGCCGTATCTGCCTGCAGAACAACTCGACAGCTATATCGCCGGACTGGTGCTGCTCGCCGCCGCCCCCTGCACCGCAATGGTATTCGTGTGGAGTCGCTTGGTGAACGGCGAGCCATTGTTCACCTTGAGTCAAGTTGCCCTCAATGATGCCATCATGGTGTTTGCCTTCGCACCGCTGGTGGCGCTGCTGCTCGGCATCTCATCCATCGTGGTGCCGTGGGATACCTTGCTGGTATCGGTGGTGCTCTACATCGTGTTGCCCGTGCTGTTGTCACAGGTGTGGCGCAAGCTGTTATTGGCGCGAGGTGAAGATGCCTTGCAACGCACTTTGGCAACACTACACCCGGTTTCCATCTCCGCGCTGTTGCTGACGCTGGTGCTGCTATTCGCCTTCCAAGGCAAAGCTATCGTCGAACAACCGCTCATCATCGCCATGCTCGCCGTGCCCATCACCATTCAGGTGTACTTTACCTCCGGCTTGGCCTATTGGCTGAACCGACGTGTCGGTGAAGCGCATTGTGTGGCGGGGCCGTCTGCTTTGATTGGGGCCTCCAATTTCTTCGAACTCGCTGTCGCCGCTGCCATCAGTCTGTTCGGTTTTGAATCCGGTGCAGCTCTGGCGACTGTGGTCGGTGTGCTGATTGAAGTGCCGGTGATGTTGAGCGTGGTGTATCTGGTGAAGCGCAGCAAAGGGTGGTATGAAGCGGGTGCGACGCGTTGAAAAGCAGTCTCTTTTGTTTCAAGCCCGCCCCGAGGGGGTGGTGCTACAGGTCTTCAGTAAGAATCGCTGCATAATAATTCTTGGTTCACGTTAAAAACGCAATTAGCCCTATACAGTACATAACGTACAGGGGGGGGCGCATAATTGTTTTACAATCTGTATGTCAAAACGATATACAGAGGTGGCAACATGGGAACACTAACTTTGCGCTTGCCGGAAAAGCTGGATGCTCGATTAACTGTACTGGCGGCGCAGACCCAGCAGAACCGTTCCGAATTGGCACGCACGGCGTTAGAAAAGTTTTGTGTGAGCAGGAACGGAAACAATTTATGGGTAAGCTGGTTTCCGAAGCTAAAGCCGCATACGCGGATGAGTCTTTTCGACGCGAGGCACGCGAAATCGCCGAGGACTTTCTACCTTTGGACAACGAAGCACTGGATTTAGCCGAAGGGCGCAAGCCCGGTGATCCCGAACCTGAACAGTGGTGGAAATGATGCGGCGTTGCGAGATATGGGTAGCAACCCGAACCCCGGTCGCGGGCGGGAAATTGGCAAGATAAGACCCGTACTTGTTTTGCAGGCAGACGAACTGAGCGCAATCGGCACACCCATGATCATCATTCTGCCGGTCACTACGCAGGTGTATCCCGACTATAAAATCTGGCGAGTACCGATTCGTGCCAGAGGTCGCTTGCTGGTGGATTGCCAAGTGGTTGTCGATCAACCCCGTGCGCTGGATCGTGACCGCTTTGGGGAAGGCCCACTGACTACATTGAGCGAAGAAGAAATGAGCAATGTCGAGCGCACCTTTCTGGGTGTCTGCGGCATGGCACAGTATCTCACTCAGCCTCATTGAATAGCACTTGCCCTCATTTCACATAGTGCATAGTGTGGGGTTATATCTTTCGATATCACATGAGAACAGCGGACTTGGCATCTTGCATCACTGCATGAAGAGCAGTCAGGGCTTGTTTCTGATTCGCCTGAGCGCCAAAAAAAATGCAGTGAGGCTTGTAGTCATGTTATCCCCTTTAATAACAAATCCGCTATGAGCGGAAAGCTCCCTCACCCTAGCCCTCTGATAGAACTACTAGCCATTCGACTAGGCGGCAAAGCCGCAAGTCGCTGGTTATCCCTCAAGCGGGCGAGGGGGCTGGATGAAGGACTTCGCGCCAGCCTCCTATGCTGAATTTTCGCCGTGTCTGAGCCGTGCTTTGCGGCTCAGTTTTGTCGCGGCGGTTGCGCAAGATGGGGAACTCTAGGACGGCGGCGAGCTGGTGTCAATGGTCGCGACAGGTGACGCAAGTCATTTCTTTGAATTGTCGGGAGGTGCTTTTACTCGCGAGCGGCTATCAATGCGGCTGCAATTATTTCCGCGCTCAGAAAATATCCGGTGGTTGCAAGCTGTTTCAGTAGAGGTTTTACCATTGATATATAGCCTTTGCGTTTTGCCAGTACCAGCACACCTACGGTGCCGATTACCGGTACGGCGGCATTGGTTGCCATTTTGCGCCCGGCTTTGTCGTCCATGAGTACGCCGCATCCGTGCTCGATAGCAACCGCAATTGCGCTGGCTTCCCCCGCATCAATTTTTTGAGAAAATTCAGAGAAGTCCGGTGATGCGCACAACTCCAATTGTTTTTTACTGATAGCTTCCTGGATAAGCGAGCTCTCGGGGAAGTGTGATCTTCCCGCGCATTCGGTAAACACGGTGTCGGTTATCAGTACACGTCCAAAAATCTGTGGCAATAGACCAATCTGATGAAGGCGTGCAAATGCAATTAGCGGGCCGGCATCCGCGATAATTATCTTATTCAAAGGCCGCCAGCTCTTGTTGTAATTCTTCCTTGCCGTAACGTACAACCGGAATTTTTAGCGCGCCGAGATGATCAATGAATTCACCTTGAGGCATCCCCGCAAGTTTTGCCGCCTTGCCGATGCTGATTACTTCATCGTCAAAAAGTCTGACGGCCAGCGCAACCCCCACGCCCGCTTTAAGCAGGGTTTCATCGAACGGTACCGCCACAAATATTGGTTGACCATGTTTGGTAATGACCGACAGCTTTCCCTGCTCGGCATCCCGAATCAGATCTCCCGTGCGTTCGCGTAAATCGCGGATAGTAAAAGCGTCCATAATCTTGACCCTATTAAATATTGTGCCATCAAATGATAGCACAATATTTAATGGAGGCTCGCCAGCAGCAAACAACTGCCGAAAGCCCAGGTGCGAAGGAGCTCACGCCACAATCTCTGGTTGCGCTAGAATGAAAACATTCTAAGCGTGTTGCATACGGGGAGCTATGTGTTGCGCAATTTTGTTTTAATAATAGGCGGCATGCTGCTTTCGGCGAGCACATTTGCAGCTTCGGCAGGCAGTAACACATCGATCAGCAGGAGTTCTTCGTCCTCTTTCGGCGGAGGATCTGGCATTAAAGCTGCCAACAATCAGATCGGTTATCAATCCATTGCAAGCAATGTTGATTACACGGAAATTGGTAACGGGCAGTTGGGAACCCGGACGGGCGTTCTGGATACGGAAGCTGGCCCCGTATCCGGACGAGCATTATATTTTTCCGCGATGAATGACGTGCTGTTCGGCAACGACTATGTCAAAGCGACTTACGATCAATCCAATGGGCTGACGAACTATATCGGCGGCGCGCTGCCAAACGGAACCTATGGCTCGGTGGTCGGCACCTCCAGCGCAATATTAACGAATTACAGTGCCCGTTATGGCAGAGGCTTTGAAATGAGAGGGGCATCGATGTTGACGCCGTATCTGGAATTCGGGGCGCACAAGTGGGATCGCGGGATCAATTTCGGTGAAGCCTATACCAATCTATATTATGGTGTTGGCTTGCTGGGCCAGTATTCGCCGGGCAGCAGATGGGTGCTCTCTATTGATGCTCTTGCCGGTCGTACGACTCAATCGGCGATCGTGGTTGCTTCCGGCCCCGGGCTGATCGGGTTTTCAGGAGTGCTGGGTAATTCCGAATTGTATAAACTCGGCGTGTCTGCGGATTACGCATTGACACCACGATTTCATTGGAATGTCGGCCTCGACTATACGGTGTTTACTTATGGTATCAGTGCGACATACCCCAGCGGCGCTTCTGTCGCATGGGAGCCGGATAGTCAGACCAACTACATAACATTTAGACTCGGTTTGGGCTGGGGGTTTTAGCGGTTCCTTTTATCCCAGATTATCTATTAGACATAAATCCCCTCCCCCTTTAAGGGGGAGGGCTAGGGAGGGGGTAGAAACGTGTACATTTCACCACCTTTACCCCCATCCTAACCTTCCCCCTTAAAGGGGGAAGGAACAGTCGGCTCTAATGAATTTTTGTGTTTATGGAATCGCTACCGCCCTGATTAGTTCTAGCGCCAGTTTGCCACCGTCCGACGCTTGCGTATCTTGCACGCTTTGCAGGCGATGGCTGGCGACACCCGGCAGTACCGCCTGGATGTCTTCCGGGATGACGGCATCGCGTCCGTCGAGCAATGCCCATGCGCGTGCGGCGGCAAGCAAGGCGAGTCCCGCGCGTGGCGACAGGCCGTGTACATAGCGTGCCGATTCGCGGGTGTGCAGCAGGATGGCCTGCACGTAGTCGAGCAGGGCAGGGGAGACGAATACTTGTTTTACTTGCTGTTGCAATGCGATTAGTTCGGTGGTTTGCATTTGCGGCGTGAGCTTGGCGACGATGTCGCGTCGATCCGTGCCGGAGAGCAGACCGCGCTCCGCCTGTGCATCGGGATAGCCCAATTGAATACGCATCAGGAAACGGTCGAGTTGCGATTCCGGTAGCGGGAAAGTGCCGATCTGGTTGGTCGGGTTTTGCGTGGCGATCACGAAAAACGGTGTGGGTAACGGGCGTGTCTCGCCTTCGCTGGTGACTTGCTGTTCTTCCATCGCTTCCAACAAGGCGCTTTGTGTTTTGGGTGTGGCACGATTCACTTCGTCGGCCAGAATCATTTGCGCGAAGATTGGTCCCGCGTGAAATTTGAAATTGCCGCTGTCGCGTTGAAATATTGAAACACCGAGAATGTCGGCGGGCAGCATATCGCTGGTGAATTGAATGCGTTGAAATTCCAGCCCCAGCGTTTTTGCCAGCACCTGCGCCAGCGTAGTCTTACCGACACCGGGCAAGTCTTCGATCAGCAAATGCCCGCGAGCCAGCAGGCAGGTAAGTGCCAGCCTTATCTGGCGAGGTTTGCCGAGAATGACCTGTTCGGCTTGGGCGATGACATTGTGCAGTGGTTTGGTCATAAAATCTTTCGTAGGGGCGTATGGCAATACGCCCTATCTTGAAAATTCACATGTTCGCAAAAAAGGGCGTATCGCCATACGCCCCTACGGATTTATTAAAACTGCCGCGATCACTTTGCGGTCTTCGGCGACGAGAATATTGTAGGTGCGGCAGGCGGCGGGGGTGTCCATAAATTCGACGGCGATTTTTGCGCGGATAAGTTCGCGATACAAGTCGGGATGGGCGAACTGCTGTTTTGTGCCAGTGCCGAGCAGTATTACCTCCGGCATAAACGTGAAACTCGCGCAGCGAACGATTGCCCCTTCCCCTGCTTGCGGGGGAAGGTTGGGATGGGGGGAAACGGGCATGCCCGTTAGTGCCAGAAAGTAGTCGAAATGCGCCGCGTTGAGGCTGGCGAAATCCGTGGCCGTCCAGTCGGTGCGGACTTCTGCGGCCATTACTACTACGGGCTGTTGGAAGCGTTTGCCATTGACGGCAACAAACCCCCCACCGTATTCGGTGAATAGTTTGTAATTGGTATTTGTATCTTGGTGCAATGCCAAAGCGGTTCTCCATTTGCGGCGCATAGCGGTGGCGCGGTAGAATTGCACCCTTTGCAACGCCTGAACTGAACAGTGGTGATTCTACCATCGGCTTCAGTCCGGCAGATTAGGAAGCGTTCACGTGAAACCCGAAAAAGATACCTCCAAGCCCGTGCTGAAGTCCAACAAGCTGGCGAACGTCTGTTATGACATTCGCGGCCCGGTCATGGCGCGAGCGAAGCAGATGGAGGAAGAGGGGCATCGCATCATCAAGTTGAATATCGGCAATCTGGCGCCGTTCGGCTTCGACGCACCGGAAGAGGTGCAGCATGATGTCATTCTCAATATGCCGAATTCGTCCGGCTATTCTGATTCAAAGGGTTTGTTCGCCGCGCGCAAGGCGATCATGCATTACACGCAGTTGAAGAAAATTGCGGGTGTCACTATCGACGATATTTACATCGGCAACGGTGCCTCCGAGCTTATCGTCATGTGCATGACGGGTTTGCTGAATCCCGGCGACGAAGTGCTGGTGCCTGCGCCCGACTATCCGCTGTGGACTGCGGCAGTGACGCTGGCGAGTGGCACACCGCGTCATTACATCTGCGACGAGGCCAATGACTGGAACCCAGATCTGGCGGATATGCGCAGCAAGATCACGCCGAATACACGCGCCATCGTCGTTATCAATCCGAACAATCCGACCGGAGCGGTGTACTCCGATGAGATTTTGAAACAGATCATCCAACTGGCGCGCGAACACAATCTCATCATCTTCGCCGATGAGATTTACGACAAGGTGTTGTATGACGGTGCAACGCATACCTCTATCGCCTCGCTGGCGGATGATGTGCTGTTCGTCACGCTCAACGGGTTGTCGAAAAATTATCGTGCCTGCGGTTATCGTTCCGGCTGGATGGTGGTGTCAGGAACGAAGAAAAATGCGCAGGATTATCTGGATGGATTGGATATTCTGGCCTCAATGCGTTTGTGTTCCAACGTGCCGGGACAATATGCCATTCAGACCGCGCTCGGCGGCTACCAAAGCATCAATGATCTGGTCGCGCCCGGCGGGCGCTTGTGCCGGCAGCGTGACCTTGCGCACAAGCTGCTCACGGCTATTCCCGGCGTGACCTGCATCAAGCCGAAAGCCGCGCTATACCTGTTTCCGAAGCTTGATCCAAAGATGTACCCAATCGAGAATGATCAGAAATTCATCCTCGAATTGCTGGAAGCCGAAAAGGTGCTGATCGTGCAGGGCAGCGGTTTTAACTGGCCCAATACCGATCACTTCCGCGTAGTGTTTTTGCCTAATGCGGATGATCTGACAGAAGCGATCGGACGCATCGCGCGCTTCCTGGAAAGTTATCGCAAGCAGCACGGGACATAATGTAGGGGCGTATGGCAATACGCCCTTTGATTTTAAATTAGCAACAGGGCGTATTGCCATACGCCCCTACATCAAAGGCAACAAATGAAACCAATCAACGTAGGTCTACTCGGTATCGGTACTGTTGGCGGCGGCACGTTTACCGTGCTGCAACGTAACGCGGAAGAAATCATACGCCGCGCCGGGCGTCCCATCCGCATCACGGTGGTGGCCGATAAAAATCTTGAGCTCGCGAAGAAAGTCACGGGCGGCGCATGCCGTGTAACCGACGACGCGTTCTCGGTGGTGAATGATCCGAAAGTAGACATCGTCATTGAACTTATCGGCGGTTGCGGCGTGGCAAAAGAGCTGGTACTGAAAGCGATTGCCAACGGCAAGCATGTGGTGACTGCCAACAAGGCGCTGCTGGCGATGCACGGTAACGAGATATTCCAAGCCGCGCAGAAAATGCGCGTGATGGTTGCCTTCGAGGCGGCAGTTGCGGGCGGCATCCCCATCATCAAAGCGTTGCGCGAAGGCTTGAGTGCGAACCGTATCGAATGGATCGCGGGCATCATCAACGGCACTACCAATTTTATTTTGTCCGAAATGCGCGACAAAGGATCGAGCTTTGATACCGTGCTGAAAGAAGCGCAAAGCTTGGGTTACGCCGAGGCTGATCCGACCTTCGATATAGAAGGAGTCGACGCTGCGCACAAGATTACGATCTTGTCCGCGTTGGCATTTGGTATCCCGATGCAGTTTGACAAAGCCTACATCGAAGGTATTTCCAAGCTGGATGCGATTGACATCAAATACGCTGAACAACTTGGCTACCGCATCAAGCTGCTGGGCATCACCAAACGCACACCGGAAGGGGTTGAGTTGCGCGTACATCCCACTTTGATTCCAAGTAAACGCCTCATCGCCAATGTCGAAGGCGCGATGAATGCGGTGCTGATAGAGGGTGATGCCGTGGGCGCGACGCTGTATTACGGCAAAGGCGCGGGTGCCGAGCCAACCGCCAGCGCGGTGATCGCCGATCTGGTGGATGTGACGCGCGTACACACTGCCGACCCGGAAAACCGCGTGCCGCATCTGGCGTTCCAGCCCGATCAACTGGTCAACTTGCCCATCCTGCCGATGGATAAGATTANNAGTGCAGACCAGCTACTACCTGCGCCTGCGTGTGGCCGACAAACCGGGCGTACTGGCCGACATCACGCGCATCTTGGCAGATGAACAGATTTCGATAGACGCCGTGATCCAGAAAGAACCCGGTGAAGGCGAAGATCAAACCGATCTCATTATGCTCACCCATCAGACACGCGAGAAGCGCATCAAGGCAGCGATTGCCAAGATGGAAGCGTTATCGGTGGTGGCGGGCAAGGTGACCAAGTTAAGGTTGGAAGAGTTGGGTAAGTAATGAAATACATTTCCACACGCGGC
>PLYB01000084.1 GCA_003151655.1 Gallionellaceae bacterium
TTCGAGGGTTCCATGGCGAGCGCCAACACTACCATGTCGGCATCGATCTCGACGTTTTGACCGGTCAAGGTGTCGGTACCGAGCACGCGCACCTTGCCGTTTTTGCGATACAGTTTGGACACGCGGCCACGCAGATACATAGTGCCGTCTTCTTCCATCGCGCGCTGCACGAATTCTTCATAACCCTTGCCACCGGAACGGATGTCGATGTAGAACACGTAAGCGCGGCCATCCGGCACGTGATGCTTGTACAGGCTCGCATGCTTGGCGGTGTACATGCAGCAAATCTTGGAGCAGTAGGCGCAGTGTTGTGCGGGATCGCGCGAACCGGCACACTGGATAAATACCACTTCCTTGGGAATGGTACGGTCAGACGGTCTGATCACCTGTCCCTGAGTCGCCCCCGAAGCCGAGCACAAGCGCTCAAACTGGAGACCGTCGAGCACGTCTTCCACTTGGCCGCCGCCCAGTTCGTTCATGTGTTCCTGACCGTAAAGGTCGAAGCCGGTCGCTACCACGATGGCACCCACCTCCTCGGTGATGGTTTCGGGGCGCATGTCGTAATTGATAGCGCCGACATCGCAGGCATCCTTGCACTTGCCGCAACGCACGGGGTTCAATCCCAGACAGGCGCTTTCATCCAGCGTGTAGCTGGCCGGAATAGCCTGAGCAAACGGGATATGAATCGCGCGTCGGGCGGTCAGGCCGAGATCGTGTTCGTTCGAGGTCACCACCGGGCAAACCGCAGCGCAGTCGTCGCAAATTTTGCACAACTCGGGATCCACGTAAGTGGGCTTTTTCAGAATCTTGACTTTGAAGTTACCCACCGAGCCGCTGACTTCTTGCACTTCGCTATAGGTCATCAACTTGATCAGGGGATGACGCGATACCTCAACCATCTTGGGCGACAGAATGCACTGCGAGCAGTCCAAGGTCGGGAAGGTTTCGGACAGTTGCAGCATGTGGCCGCCGATGGTGGCCAGCTTCTCTACCAGAATGACTTCTACTCCCGCGTTGGCAATATCCAGCGAAGCCTGAATGCCGGCGATACCGCCGCCGATCACCAGCGCCTTGCGCGTGACGGGAACGGCGATGGGCTCCAAAGCCTGATCGCGTCCGGCACGGCGCACGGCGCTGCGCGAAATCTTGATCGCCTTTTCAGTCGCTTCGGCCTTGTCCTTGTGTACCCAAGCGCATTGCTCGCGGATATTGGCGATCTCGGTGGTAAAGCCGTTGAGCCCAGCCCTCGCGGCATTATCGCGGAAAGTCTTTTCGTGCAGATTGGGCGAGCAGCAGGAGATGACCACGTTGTCCAGCTTCTTTTCCTTGACGGAGTCGATGATCGCATTCTGCCCTGGGTCCGAGCACATATAGACGTAGCCCTGCGAGTGGACGACGCCCTCCTCGCCTGCCATCGCGTCGACCACTTTGTCTACATCGACAGTGGCGGCGATGTTGTTGCCGCAATGGCAAACGAAAACACCAGTCCGTTTTTTGCTCATGATGCCGCCTTGTTCATGGCTTCGACTCCATATTCATAACCCTTGTCGAAGGCCTTTTGGTTGATCTTCAGGAAGCGATCAGGGACGAGGCCCGGCAGCGCTTTTTTCATCGCATCGGCAGTTACCACATTGGTCACGGCAGTGAGGAAGCCCAGCGCCACAAGATTGGTGAACAAACGGTTGCCCAGATCTTCGGCGAAACGGGTGGCCGGTACACGCCACAACTTGATATTGGAATGGTCAGATTTCAACTTCACCAGATCTTCCTCGACGATCAGCGCACCACCGTTTGGCAGCTCCGGGTAGTACAAATCGTACGCTTCCTGCGACAGCGCCATGAGTACGCCGGGCTGGGTGATGTACGGGTAAAGAATACGACTGTCGGACACTACCAGCTGTGCCGCACAGGCACTGCCGCGCGCTTCCGGGCCGAAACTCTGGGTCATGGTGGCGAACTTGTCGTCGTACAAAGACAACGCTTTGCCCGTGATCAGGGCGCAACGGATGATGCCTTGTCCACCGAATCCCGAAAATCTGATTTCCTGAGTGCTCATGCGTATTCTTCCTATTTACGTAAGTCTGGATGCAGCGCTGCGGTGCGTGGTTGTTGGGGCTTTAGCCCCGTACAAACACGGCCTACCCCTTGCGGGTGGAATCCGGAAACATCCCTATGCATACAACCCCGGATTCCATTGCATTCCATCCAGGCTACCTTGTTTTCTTGGCTGGAGCTTTTACCGCAGCCTTTTTTGCCGCAGGCTTCTTCGCAGCAGTTTTTGCAACTACCTTGGCTGCGGTTTGCGTCGTAGCTTTCTTTGCCACTGCTTTGCCGGTTGCTTTGGTCACAGCCTTTTTAGTTGCTACAACAGCCGCTTTCTTGCTAACTTTGGCAGTTGTCTTTGCCGTCGCTTTTTTCGCGGTCACGGCAGGAGTCTTTTTCGCTACTTTGGCGGCCACTTTTGCCACGGCCTTTTTCGGGGGCTTAGCTGGAGCTTTTGCGGCAGCTTTCTTCACGATTTTTTTCGTGGCCTTTTTTGCCGAGGCGCTGAGAGGAATCTTGGCGGAAATCTTGGTTACCACCATTTTTTCTTTGGCCGCCAACTTCTCCTCGGCAGCCAACACGGCGGCACGACGGGCGGCAATGCGCTCTTTCTCTTCTTTTTCCTCGGCTTCACGCTCGGGAACGGTCTTGCCGTAAAGCTCATAATCGTCGCCAACCACCTTCACACAGCGATTATTGAGAGCTTCGCTGTAGGTTGGCTTGTTCTTGTCGACAAATTTGCCGATGACGATCTTGCCCTGGAAGTCGATATCCGCTTCGCGTGTATCGCAGCCGTGCTTGAGCACAGCACTATCCTGATAGAACTGCAGCGCATCCACGCCATCGCCGAGACGATTGCGGCGCAGATAGAGAGTGGTGCAAGGCGAAATGACTTCGATGAAGGAGAAGCCCTTGCGTGACAACGCTTCTTCAATCGACTGGATCAAGTTGCGCGAATGCATGGATGTCCAGCGTGCGACGTAAGTGGCTCCGGCGGCATCAGCCAGTAAAGGCAGGTTGAACGGATATTCGTGGTTACCGAACGGCGTGGTCGAGGAAATCGCCGATTGCGGAGTCGTTGGCGTAACCTGTCCACCGGTCATGCCGTAGGTGAAATTGTTGTTGCAGATAACCACGATGTCCATGTTGCGGCGGGCGGCATGGATGAAGTGATTGCCGCCGATACCGGTGAGGTCGCCCTCGCCGCTGAACACTACCACCTTCATGTTCGGATTGGCCAGCTTGAGTCCGGTGGCTACGGGAATGGCGCGTCCGTGTGTGGTATGGATCGAGTCGAAATCGACATAGCCCGCCACGCGACCGGTACATCCGATACCGGAGACGACAGCCAGTTTGTCGGGGTCGATGCCGCTACGTTTGACCGCTTCGGCAAAGGCATTTACTTCGGAACCGATACCGCAGCCAGGACACCAGATATGCGCCATCCGGTCCATGCGCAGTGTGCCAGACATAGGGCTGGCATCTTTAAATTTAGCGACATCCGTGCTCATTTGCTTCCCTTTCTAATCGCATCCAGTATTACTTCGGGGTCATGCACTGCACCACCGCAGTGATTGACACTGATCACCTTGCACTTGCCGCCGGCACAACGCTCGACTTCAAGCACCATCTGCCCATAATTGAGCTCGGGCACCACGAAGCACTTGATCTTGGGAGCCAGTTCGCGGATTCGCTTCTCGCAGAATGGCCAGATGGTGATCATGCGCAACGAACCAACCTTGAGACCTTCTTTGCGTGCATCCTGAATGGCCTTCACCGCGATGCGGGAAGTGATGCCGTAGGAAACGACCACCACATCGGCACCTTCTATATCATTCTCTTCGAGGCGGATGATGTCGTCGGCATTGCCGTTGATCTTTTCCATCAGGTGGGTGACCACGATCTTGTTCTGCTCTGCCGTCACTACCGGATAACCGCGCTCGTTATGCGTCAAGCCGGTGATATGGAAATGGTAGCCGTCGCCTGCTTGTGTCATCGGATGACCGCCTTGGCCGTCAAACTTGTAGGGGCGGAAATCTTCCTTGGGGCCGCTGTAGTTGTTGCGCGGCAC
>PLYB01000108.1 GCA_003151655.1 Gallionellaceae bacterium
CTTCGGTGGGCGACTGATACGGGCCGACTTCTTCCACGCCTTGTTTGTATAGGGCGCGACGGCCCTGGTGCATGCGCAGGCAGATGATGTCGTCTTCCACGGCGGTCTCGCGGTAAGCTTTTTTCTCCGCCTCGACATATTCGCGTTCGAACAACACGATGTCTTCTGGATAATAGAACTCAACAATGTTGGTGCAGGCATCCGTGCCGCGCGGAACGATGGTGCTGACCACCAGTGTATTGGGATACCACTCGACCATGATGTTCGGATAGTAGGTTAGCCAGATCGCGCCGTATTTCGGTATCTGCCCGTTGTTGTAGCGCAGCACTTGCTTGGCCCATTGCTCGTAGACGGCGCTGCCGGGTTTGCGCAGTTGGTCGTTGATGCCGACGGTTTGCACGCTGTATTGTTCGCCGAAATCCCAGGCCAAATCATTGCAATTGACGAACTGCCCCAAGCCGGGATGGAACGGCACGACGTGATAATCCTCCTGGTAGACTTCGATGAAGGTCTTCCAGTTGAAATTGTATTCGTCCACTTCCACGCGATCGAGCATGTAGCCGGAAAAATCGATTTCTTTGAACGCGGGCACGGTAGCCAAGTCTTTGGCGATGTCGCGTTGCCCGGCAAACAGCAAGCCGTTCCAGCTTTGCAGCGGAGTCTTGTTCAGATGCAGGCAGGGATTATTGGGGAATAGCGGCGCACCGAGCAGCTCGCCATCGGTCTTGTAGGTCCAGCGATGCAACGGACATACGATGTTTTTCGCATTGCCGCGCCCTTCCAGCATGGTGGCCTGACGGTGGCGGCAGATATTGGAAAGCAACTCAACGCCGTTGGCGTTGCGCACCAGCATCTTGGCGCTGTCCATCCATTCGACCACGTGATAGTCGCCCAAATTAGGCACCATCAATTCATGACCGACGTATTTCGGCCCGACATCAAACAGCACGCGCTGCTCAATATCCAATACTTGCGGATCAAAATACCAGCGCAACGGCGGTTGCGCCGAGACTGGAGTGAATTGCTTAAATTTGCCGATTTCGGACATACCTACAACATCCCTGATATTAGTGAATATGGTACGAGAAAGCGGCAGATTGTGCTCGAATTATTTTTGCTGGGCAATAAAAACCTGAATGCGGGCTGCTTGCCAGAAAATTTAACTATTACCGAATCCTTTTCGTTCATCAACCAGTTCCTGAAATAGATTAAAAGCTTGATCTAGACAAGAGCTGTGCGAAAGTGGAGCGACGACCTTTGCCCACAATAGGTCAGAAGGGCGCTGAAGTATGCCCGCAAAATTGTGCGCAGGTTCGGTAAGCACGTTGGCGAGTAGAGTCACCTCGATATTCTCGGGGATTGCTGAAAAATCGGGAAAGCGAACATGTTTAATCGCGTTGATTTCCAGTTTTCTCATGCCCTCTTGATCTGTGCTAACTAACTCAAGCTGGATTTGTCCAAATACCGATAGCATCCATGATGCAAAAAGTTTTCTTTCTCGCTCTGTCGGAAATTTCACCATGAGAACATTCGTTGAAAGTAGTATTTGCTCATAACCAATACTTAGGCTGCTGTAGGGCAGGCTACCTTCTCGTATTCCCAGAACTTTGTTGGAATCGAGAGGGCTGGAGTCTGGACTGCTACCAGTAGAGAATATTGGGCTGGGCTTCCATAAAAATGGTTCATGGTCGAGTGTAACTGTTTCAGTTGCCTCTAATAAACAAACCTCCCCCTTAGTTCGGGAGGCGCGCTGAATTAGCACCCATCCAGTTCCGAAGTCTTTTTGGCTTGACTTGAGATTTTTTTGAACTATGTCCGGTGTTTTCTTTGCTTTGGCTTGGCTGCCTGTGCGAGGTTGGTAAACACGCAAGTACTCAGTGATGATTTTTTGCAATGTCGCATTGTCAGCGGTGTCATCCTCGTATGCTGATGGGGGCGGCATGAAGGAGGTCTCTGGAGCATTGGCTGGCGTCAAGAGCCTAGGCATGTTCTCTGTAGTGTTAAGAACGGGGCGTAACCATGATTGCGGAATGAGTGCCACTACACTTTCGTGTTGCGGGTTAGTCTTTGAAAACACAGTAAGCGCTGTATTGCCACTACCACCAAGAACACCCCTGCGGACGTTGGATCCAAGGCTTCTTATCATTGAGTTTTGAGCCATATGCGTTTGGATAAAAGCAGTTGCTCTTACGCCAGCTCCAAGTACTCTTCGCCAACCCTCAGGAGCACTTTTGTAGAGGTCACTGCGCAATACTTCTCTAACCACCACCCCATGAGTTGGCTGATTACTACCTGCCCGAAGGTTAGCCAAGAGTTCGCCTAAATCAATGTCTCCAACATTGGTCTGCACCTCAACCACTTTGATGTGTTGGTCTGGCGGCAGACTTTCTTTCTTTCCAACGAGTAGCACTGTTTGCTTTATCACGCTTTCGAATAGGCCATGTCGAGGGTAGATGACAACGTGAGTCAAAGCGAAGTTTTTGGTTAAGAACCTTCTCAGTGCAACGACTTCATCCGACAACCTTGTTAAATGCTGGGCTGGGAATACCGTGGCAATAACCGTTTTGTTTGGCACCAGATGCCAAACCAATTCCAGGAATAAGATTTCTAACGCAGCTTGCCCTATATTCAACAGGGCATCCGAGCCAGATATCGCCCTAATCCTGTTTGTGAATAGGCCTTTGATGCCGACCGCCTGAACACCCGAAAGATAGGGGGGGTTCATCACGACCAGTCGTACATTTTTCAAGAAACTAGAGGTGATGGATTCGATTCCAGAGATAGTCACGGTGGGTGCATTTGTGGGAGAAAGAACCGCCCCGAAAGCTAAGCCTAATCGCAAGCTAAGAGCTTCTGCAAACAACCTTTCTTTTTCGTTAGCCTTAACTTGAGAAGGCCCCAAAGAAGGGAATGCTGTTAGAGGTAACGCTGTTAAAAGCCGTCCACTTCCGCTGGCTGGATCAAAGGCTTCTTCATTTTGCAGCAGCTCTCTTCCTAGAGCATCTTTCGCAACTACTGCCAGTAGTTGCGCTAGTTCAGTGTCTGTTTCTACAATGCCAGGGGCGCTGGGCGTTGAAAGCAGCTCATTTACAAGCTCCGCAATGTCATCGCCTCTACCGAGAGCCTTGCCCGCTTCAAAAGCTTCTTTGATTACTGTATTGGCAAATGCGACAGCGTCATTTGGGTTGGTTTCTGGGGCACTAAAGATATGTGAGAAATCAATGCTATTGCCAAGCTGGAGAAGGCGATTCGGGGTGGTTTTATATATGGAGGCAGATTTCCAGCTACTCGTCTGTGTCCGCAACTGGGCTATCTGGGTAGCCGCTCCTCGAATGTATTCAAAACAGACTGGTATAAAAAGCTTATGCCAGCCATCTGGATCATAGGTCTTCGTTTCAAGATTTGCCTGAAACTCAGTAAGGCCTCCTGTTACATATGTAAAAGCGACAACTTCTCTAACGGTGTCTAGGATTTCTTCAATGGTGGCCTTCAACTGGTCGTAAAAGACCCCTTTGGGCGTAGACTCCAGATATCCACTGATTGGATTGGACAGGACGAGGCGCTGTGCCGATGTGCGAGGTTTAGCCGCATCGTATCGAAATAGTTCGACCAACTCCAAGTTGGTTGCGCAGTAATATTGGGATTCACGTCCTGCACCAAGATTCTGCCAATAATCTCGCGCCTGCCTACGTCCGCCCCCCCTTACACTGCTCTGTGAGCGTTTGATTTCAATCGGCAACAGAACCTTATTCGTACTGTTGTTGAACAGTACTAGGTCAATTGGACCTGTGGGAGAAGGGTATTGGGCTTTGACTGATATTTGACCCGCAAGCCCTTTGGAGAGAATCGCTTCTTCGGCAGCAGCTTTAAATACGGGATGGAAGTGATTGTTTTCTGGGTCAGTGAGCTTAGGAAGATTAGGTCTCGACATTGAATAGTCCTTTTACTTTCTGGTTCGCGGCTGCCCTTACAGTACAGTAGTCGGCTCCACAGCTGATAAGGGTCATTGCCACTTTATGCAGGGAACTGATTTTTCTTTTTGGCAGGGTTCTCCAGTCGGGAACCTGCACTTGTCTGTATTCATATAGCTGGAGTTTTTTTAGTCCGCTTCCCTGGTTACGTGCGGCTTTTACAAGTCTGTTTAAGTATTCATCACTATTTAGCAACAGCCAAGCTACCTCGGCAGGGAAGCCGGAGGTTGTTGACGATACGAGAAAGTTATCCGAAATGGCAACGTCATTTTTGTTCCAGAGATGGCGAGGGGCGTTCCTAATGTAGTAATTAAAGGCTATCTGACCCCTGACGGAGGTTACGGCTACTTGCGGTAACTTGATTCCGATTTTATTTGCCCTTGTTTTAAGCCATTCGGCAATAGCAGAGCGTTTTCTGGTCAGTGACTCTGCGAGGTAAGCCCTTTCATCTGGCTCTACAATGAGTCCCTCAAGCTTGCTTTGTTTCATGAAAAACGGAACAGCATGCTCGAAATATGGCTCACCCTCTATCGCAAGATAGCCTTTCCTTATTGGAAGTGCTGTGCCTCTTCTTGTTTTTAACAGCGTGTCTAATGGAACAAAGCCAGGTTCAGGCTTTGGCACGATTTCGGCTGATTTGGGAAGCACTACTGCATGCTTGCGGTATAGTAAAACTTGGGCATCCACCAATATCCCATCAAAAGGGGTTTGTACTGGTGTGCTCGACAACAGCTCCGCATGCCGAGCAAGTATTGTCAGGGTTTTTTTTCCATACCCAGATTGTGTAATCGCATCGTAAACGATGGCGCACAGAATGCCGCCTGTATTTAAATCAACAATTCCCTTGAGCAAAAAGAGGGCAAATAAATTCGCTCTTCTATCAATATCATCATCCAATACTTGCTTCAGGTACTTGTGATATGCATTCTTGGCATCAAGTGGAATTGCTTCTTGGCGAATGTACGGAGGGTTCATGATGACTAAGTCAAATGAACCGGTGAGAGTTGTATCTGCCAGATAGTCTTTTAGCTTGGTAGTGCCTGAAAAGCCAAGCTTCTTATTTTGTATGGAGGTGAGTTTTTTCATACGCTCATCAACATCGTAGCAATGTAGTTCAAGGTCTCGCGCGCCAGCTGCGTGCAAAGCAAGTGAGAATGTGGCGGGGCCACAGGCGGGATCAAGAACCTTCAGGATACGATTGTTTGCCGCTAGGGCATCACTTACCATTTCTTTAGCGACATCAGCGGGAGTCCAGATTTGACCTAGTTCAGCCTTCGGTGAGAGATATTGTTTGGTCATTCAAACAACCTTTTTAATGACTCGGCTACAGCTCTGGCCATTAATGGGGGAACCGCATTGCCTATTTGCTGATGAAGGCTTCGTTGGTTGCTATAAAACGGCGTGAAGTGGTCTGGAAAGGATTGAAGTCTCATTGCCTCCCTAACAGTAATCAATCTTTCTTCACGGTGATGGTAGTTCGCACCGACATTAGGGCGGTTGAAGTAGGTGTTAATGGTATAGGCTGGTCTGTCCTGATGTAGCCGTCCGTATGTCGTGGTGCGCCCCCCTGATGCCTTAAAAGACATGATTCGCTTGGTTGCAACCGAGTCGGGAATGTTTGAGTAGTTACCCCCTTGTGGAATATGGCGAACAAACTCCTGGTCAAGTGCTGACATAGTTGGCATAGTTTGAAGCGTTACTTCATTAGCTCCCGATTTTCGCATCAGGCGAGAATAGGCTGAATGGGGCTCACAAGAGTAGGCTGCAGAAGCTACGCTTCTCTTGCTTAGTGGGGAAGGTAAGTCGTCCAAGGCCTCAGCCACGGATACCGGTTTTTTGAGGGTGGGTTCTCCTAGCAATTGGGAAAAATCTTGAGCGTTGATGAGTTCAAAAGACTTCCCTTGAATTTTGTGTCCCACGATTAGCACCCGCTGCCGCTTCTGGGGCACAAAGAAATCGGTTGCGACTAACTTGAGAATAGATACTTCGTAACCCATCTTTTCAAACTGCTCTGCAAGATGAAGGGGTAGTCGCTTACCGTCAATCATAGATGCCAATAGCCCAGGAACATTTTCCATCACAAAGGCTTGTGGCTGCACTCTTTCAATTGCGTTCTGATAGGCAAAAACAAGTTTGCCCCGGGGGTCGGCATCCAAGCGCTTCCCAACTAGCGAGAACGATTGACAGGGGGGGCCTCCGACCAGAACATCCGCACTCGGAACTTCATGGATGACATTCCATATGTCATTAACAACGACATCGTGTCCGATAAGGTCTGTATATGACTTGGCGGCATCAGCACTGAATTCATTAGCCCAAACCATATTGAAGCCAGCTTGCTGGAAGCCATAGTCCAAGCCGCCGCAGCCAACGAAAAGGCCTGCTACTGAAAGCGGACTGTTTCTCTTCTTTGTCATGTCTTCCTTAGTGCATGTTAGATGCAATTAAGCTCACTAGCTCAAAAGCGAAATGTCAAAAGATGCGGGTCGTTTGAATTGCGACACCGCTGTAAAAAAGTTGGTAAAAATTGTTAAACTGTTCAAGAATCAATCCAAAATACGCCAAACTCCACAACGACGAATTTCTTTATACATCGCATCGGGAGCAAGGTCGGCACCATTTGGCCATGTAACCGCTCCGCAGTCGAGGTAGGCTTTTGCGAAGAATGCGGGGTCTCGCAGTGCCTCGAATACGCCTGCATCTGCCCCATTTACCAGAACGGAAACATCAACGTTGCCGCTAGTTCCATCGTTAAAGGTGACCGCCAGTCGCCATTCAGGAAGCACGCTGAGCGCTTGCAAACGCCATGGGGCGGCGGGAGTTACTCCAGCGGTTTGATGGGTTTCGGTAATTGTTTCGCTCGACATAGATTCCAGTCCTCCATTAATTCATCTCTGTGCTCGTTGGCCCATTCCAGCACCATGACCAGAGCGCGGCGTGGCAACTTACCCTCAATAACAGCCAGTGTTTGGATGTCGATCTGCGCTTCATGCTCTGCGTAGAGAGCATGAAAATGCGGCGGGTTGTGCTCGCCCCTGATGTACATGTGAATAAGTATTCCGAAGAACTGGCTAATGGTGGGCATAGTTCAATTCCATGAAATTAATGCACATCGTAATTATTGCATGATCACAGGGGTAAGGGGGCAGGCGCACAAAAATTGCTGTAACAGTGGCGATGATTGCGCAGATTCATGAGTTGAGTCGGAGCTTGTTCAGCTACTAGCTGCCGCCAATCATGTACTGGGGGAGTCAGCAAGATAAACCGGACAGGTCAAATTGTCCAGAAGCAGAAATTAAACCTGGAAGTAACTGACCGGTTGATTGCGGGGCAAGCGCAACTGTAGATGCCCCATCAGGGTCTATAACTACTTCTTAATTTTGCCATTCGGCGGCAGCTTTTTCCTGCTGGAGTTGATAAACGATACGAGTTTTTCTTTAAGTGGCGGGGTGACATCAATAAACGCAATTGCTATCTCGGTATTGCGCAGCGGGTCGGTGCAGGATGCGTTAAATGCTAGCCGCTTTATTTGTGCCTGAACATGGAATGACGTGCCATTTTCCAGTCGCAGGGTAACGGTGGCCAAGTCATCGATATACCCGCTGCCGGGTTTGACTTGCGAAGTTTTCATGCGGCAGCCGAGCATCGAGATATCTGTTAGTTCTGCGCCATATTGATGAAGCGAATCGAAACCAATGTTGATTTCACAAGCCAGTGAGATGCTGGATCTCACGGCACTACGCTGTTCCTCCAGACCTTTGAGGCGATGCACCACGTTTGCCAACTCGCTGGGTAAAAAAGGCTTATACAGATAATCGGCGGCACTTTTTTGAATGGCGACCTCGCGCGTGACAGAATGCTCGGCAGAAGACATCAGCACGAAGCGGGGGTGCGCGCTGTTTCGGGCGCTACCCAGAAGATCAAGCGGGGACAAGCCGGGCATCGCCACAGTGCTGAAGATCCAGTTGATGATGTGTCCGGACTTCAGTACTCGAAATGCATCGTCTACATTTTTTGCTTCGTGAATTTCATTGCATCCAAAGTCCTGCTGGAGAAGTCTGCGGACGTAATTTCGCGTGGAAATCGAAGAATCAACGATCAGCGCATTTGACTTTAACATGATGCTGCTCCTCTTTTCTCATCGTCCGTTCTCCGGCACGGAGACTAGCTACGCGCAGAAATGACGGATCAACCGGTTATGAAATGGTCGCAGTGGCAAATGAGAGGGGAGGCTTAACGCAGAAATACTTCTTCGGCTTGGCGACCCCGCTGTCATGTGGCATAGCCAGTTAGACCGGTGATTTTGCGTCCCCGCCTTTTGGTCGGGTTTGCTCTTTACAACCTGTGGATTTAATTCTAGCTGAGGATAGTTAAAAAGTGTAAATATTTTTTGTCAGGTGGACTTTGTTAACTATTGGCAGCCTCACCACTATTCGTTAGTCGATGCACATTTGGCCAGAGTGTCGGATACGGTCAGTCTTTTGTCGTTCCCGGTCATATGAAAATGGATGCTTGCCCTGCAATATACCGCTACGCTGATTGATCACTTAGCCGCGTGATGAACGCTGAATGCGGTTGTTTAAACCTGAAATTAGGAATACCTATGAAAACCCCGTTAGTAAGGCTGATGTTCGCACTGTGGCTATGTTTTCCGTTTATGACACAAGCGGCAGACAAAGTTTTTATTGAAGCCGATCCCATTGCCTATGCCTTAAAAGGATATTCACTCCACGGCGGAGTAGAAATGGAAGGCTTTCGTTTCCAAATTGGCGCTTTCGGTCTGGAGGTGCCAGATGCAACGAGCAATAACACGAATTACAAATTAAGACAGACGGGTGTCGGATTCAAGATCGACTACTTTGGTGGTAGCGACAAAGGAGCATTTGTTGGCGTTGAGTATGGCGCAACCAAAGTTGCGTATACCCTGGCTTCGGCGAGCTTTTCTGATACGCGACCGGCCAATTTGGCCGGTATCCGGATAGGCTACAAGTACGTCAATAGGTCGGGTTTTTATGTGATGCCCTGGGTCGGCATAGATAAAAATATTTCCGACATCAGCCCGATCAATCCTGCGGGTGAAAAATATGATGTTTCTGAATATTTGATTTTTCCCACCGTACATTTGGGAGTTCAGTTTTAAGGGGGCTGGCGTGCAGCCGCAGGGGTCATGCCGGTCCAGCGTTTAAATGCGCGATGAAACGGACTCGGTTCGGCGAAGCCCAACAGATAGGCCACTTCGCCCAGTGCCAAATGCCGATCAGCGATATAGCGTAGCGCGAGTTCTTTGCGAACCTCGTCCGCCAATTTGGCAAAGCGGGTTCCCTCGCTTTCGAGACGACGTTGCAGGCTGCGCTCACTCATGTGCATTTGTTTGGCTATTTCGGACAGCGTCTTCGGCCCTTGCGCCATGTGTTCTGCCAGATAGTTGCGAACGGTTGTGGTGAAATCCGGCGTGATGGAAATGGTGCTGGCAAGCAGTTGCTCTGCGTGTGCCATCACGATACGGGATAGTCCCGGATCGGCATCGGGAATAGGGTAGGCCATAACGGAACGCGGCAAGGTCAATGAAGACAGCTGCGCTCCGAATACGGGTGTTACACCGAAAATCCGCAGATGTTCCGATATTTGATCGGGTTTGGCATGGGGGAAGGTAATGGAGAGCGGAGTCAGAGATTGTCCGGTCATTTGCCTGCCAATGATGAACAGCGATGCCAAAGTGAATTCCGATGCGTGCCGACATGGGCGTATATCAGCCGAGTTGAACTGGTGCTCGATGCAGATAGTGTCCATTTGTTCGACGACATTAAATGCCGCGAGATCGTGAACCAGTCTGTTGTAGCGAACCATCCGCGCCAAAGCGCTACCCAAGTCCGGCGCGGTGCGGACAGCGTAGTCGAACACATCGAATGCGCCGGGACGAATCATCGCTGCTGCATGCAGGCCGAAATCGGCATCGTTGCTTAACTCTGCGGCGGCATTCCAGAGTTTCGTTTCGAGCGCGAGCGGGATTCTGGCATCAGGATTGGTGTGGGTAGCCGGATCGAAGCCCGTAACCCGGTATAGCTCCTGTGCGGAGACTCCTGTTGCAGTGGCCGCATGGGCGATGAACAGGCCAATTCTGGACAGTACCGTGGGGATGCTGCGGGGAAAGTTTTTCATGGCGAATAGTGTAATACGAACAAGGCGGTCAAGAAATTAAACATATGAGGAGGGCGTCTGTATGTCAGGTGAAACTAAAGGTGCTGTGCGTATCGTGCTGAGGCTAGAGGGGTTGTGTGTGCTGATTGCAGCGTCAGTCGCTTATGCAAAATATGGTTTTTCCTGGGGTACATTTGCGCTGTATTTTTTTATGCCTGACCTTTCCTTTTGCGGATATTTCGCAGGTTCAAGGGTGGGTGTTGTTTGCTATAACCTAGCGCACTCATACATCGGGGCAATTGTCTGCATAGGAGCAGGTTTGGCTTTTTCGACACCAATGATTTTTTGTGCAGGCATCATCTGGAGTGCCCACATTGGCTTTGATCGGGCACTTGGTTTTGGGCTCAAGTATGCAAATGGCTTTAGATTTACTCATCTGGGCCTCATCGGGAGTTTTTTCGAAAATACATCCAAAACAGTGGGCCGCCAAGACACTGTACGTTAGGTCAGTCAAATCATGTTTTGAGAGAACTCAATATCCCATTCCATTTCGACTGTAAGGCATCACGATTTTCTTTTGAACAAAGGCTGCTGTCGATATGAATAAGCATGTCGAGGTTGTCCAGCGACCATTGGATATGGTCTTTCGCGTCTATGTCGGAAAACAATCGAAATGGGGCGCTTTCCGATTCTGCAACCGGGTATCTCGATCCAAGATAGGTTCTGGTCATTACTTGTGCGGATCGTTTCTCGGCAGCAGAAAATTGATGCAATCCCGCATCTTCGATCAGGACAATGAGTTGACTTAAATCATGCGTGCGGACAAGTGGAAGGCCCGCTTTTAGCAGCAATCCTTTATTCATCATCTCAACTGATTGCTGGGCATTGATACAGCTTTGCAACCATTTCCCCGCACGAAATAGCTCCAGCGACGTGTCCAAATTGTCCATGGCTTGATCCGTCCATACCTCGTAACTCATAGCCGGGCACCTTGCGAAACGGCTTGGCTAAATGCCGCGTTTTTAGCCAGAGATTCAGGGGTGAAGTTCAATACATCCTTGGGGCGATCAACGGAAGGGAAATGCGTGCTATTAAAATCGCGGCCTGCTGAAATACAAACAATATCCACATCTGACAATCCGTCCCACTCATTCTCTGTGGCAAACGAGCCGATCAAGTGAAATTCAGTATCTGGCGGGAGGCGCGCAACATCGCGCCGCAGGTCTTCGATCAAGCGTGCTTTAATCTCATTTCGAATTTCGGAAATAGTTCTCTTCATTTTGAACGGGCTTCACGGCGCCTATACGACACAGTGAATTATATAGTTATTCGCACAAAAATTGCTGTAATGATGCGGCATTGGGTAAAATGCCCTCCTTTAGTGATGGGAATAATCAAGATGGCCGGAAAGACCCCCAAGGCTTTGTCTTTCGAGGCGGCTGTGGCTGAATTGGAACAAGTGGTGGCAAATATGGAATCCGGCAAATTGTCACTGGAGGATTCTCTGGCGGCATATCAACGCGGTGCCGAGCTATTAACGCAATGTCGTACACGTCTGGACGATGCGCAGCAACAAGTGCGTGTATTGGAAGACGGCGTATTGAAAAACTTCTCTGATTCCACAAAGGCGGGTGATGCCTAATTTTCAAGCGTGGATCAGTGCGCATCAGCAACGTTTTGAGGAACTGTTGCGTCAACTGCTGCCGTCGGCTGATATCGCACCGCAACGCTTGCATGCGGCAATGCGCTATAGCGTGTTGGAGGGTGGCAAACGCGTGCGGCCCTTGCTGGCTTTCGCCGCAGGTGAATTAGCCGGGGCAGATGTTGCACGCGTCAACTACGCTGCCGCCGCTGTTGAACTCATTCATGCCTATTCGCTGGTACACGACGACATGCCGTGCATGGACGACGATGTGCTGCGGCGCGGCAAGCCCACTTGTCACGTCGAATACGATGATGCAACCGCATTGCTGGTGGGCGATGCACTGCAAAGTATGGCTTTCCAATTGCTGTCTGAACATCGCTTGAGCGACGACGCGGCCAAACAATTACACATGGTGAAATTGCTGGCTGTGGCCAGCGGCTCGCGTGGCATGGCGGGCGGACAAGCTATCGACCTCGCCAGCGTGGGCAAGCAGCTCAGCTTGCCGGAGCTGGAGCAGATGCACATTCACAAAACGGGTGCGTTAATTCGCGCAGCGATTTTGTTGGGCGCACATTGCGGTAATTTGGAGCAGGCGCAGCTCGACCAGCTTGATCGCTACGGCAAATGCATCGGGCTGGCCTTTCAGGTGGTAGACGATGTGCTCGACAGCGAGGCTGATACCGCCACCTTGGGTAAAACAGCGGGCAAAGATGCGGATAACGACAAGCCGACTTATGTGACGCTACTCGGTGTGACTGCCGCGAAGAAAATGGCAGCGGAGTTGCATCAGGAAGCATTGCAATCGTTGTCCGAATTTGGCAGCAAGGCCAGACGCTTAAACGAGTTGGCCGACTTCATCGTAATGAGAAAATTTTGATCCAGAATACATCCCCGATACTCGAAACCATTAACTCGCCCGGCGATCTGCGCCAGCTTGAGCGCAAGCGCTTGCCGCAACTGGCCGACGAGTTGCGCGCTTTCATGATCGATTCGGTAAGCAAGACGGGCGGGCATCTTTCCTCCAATCTCGGCGCGGTCGAACTCACCATCGCCTTGCATTATGTATTCAATACGCCGGACGATAAGTTGGTGTGGGATGTCGGACACCAGACTTACTCGCACAAAATTCTGACCGGAAGACGCGAGGCGATGAAGACCCTGCGTATGGAGGGCGGTCTTTCCGGTTTCCCCAAGCGCAGCGAAAGCGAATTCGATGCGTTCGGTACCGGCCATTCCAGTACCTCGATCTCGGCGGCGTTGGGTATGGCGGTAGCCGCACGGCTCGCGGGTAACGACAAGCGTGCGGTCGCCATTATCGGCGATGGCGCGATGACGGGCGGCATGGCATTCGAGGCGCTGAATAGCGCGGGTACGCTGGACGCTAATTTATTGGTGGTGCTGAACGATAACGACATGTCGATCTCCACGCCGGTCGGCGCGCTGAATAATTATCTGGCCAAGCTGATGTCGGGTCGTTTTTATGCGGCGATGCGGCGCGGTAGCGAGAAAGTTTTGAAAGGTATGCCACCCGTGCTGGAATTCGCCAAGCGCGCGGAAGAACACGTCAAAGGCATGGTCACGCCGGGAACCTTGTTTGAAGAGTTGGGCTTCAATTACATCGGCCCCATCGACGGGCATGATCTCGATACTTTAGTGACCACGCTGCAAAATATTCGCGAACTGGAAGGGCCGCAGTTTTTGCACATCGTCACCCAGAAGGGCAAGGGCTATGCCCATGCGGAAGAAGATTGCGTGCTGTATCACGGCGTGGGCAGGTTTGATCCGCTATGCGGCATTGTCGCCAAGCCTCCGGCGAAAAAAACGTACACCCATATTTTTGGCGATTGGCTGTGCGACATGGCTGCTGCCGACGACAAGTTAGTCGGCATTACTCCCGCGATGTGCGAAGGTTCCGGCATGGTCGAGTTTGCGCAGAAATTTCCGCAGCGCTACTTCGACGTGGGTATCGCCGAGCAGCATGCACTCACTTTTGCGGCGGGTTTGGCCTGCGACGGTTACAAACCGGTGGTGGCGATCTACTCCACTTTTTTGCAACGCGCTTACGATCAGCTCATCCACGACATAGCCATTCAAAATCTGCCGGTGATGTTGGCGATAGACCGTGGCGGTTTGGTGGGGGCGGATGGCGCAACGCACGCGGGCAGTTTTGATCTGAGCTTCCTGCGCTGTATTCCGAACATGACCGTGATGACTCCCGCCGACGAGAACGAATGTCGCCAGATGCTGACTACCGCCTATCGCCTGAATACGCCGACAGCCGTGCGTTATCCGCGCGGCACCGGAACGGGAGTCGCTGTAGCCGCAGAGCTGAAGTCCCTGCCGGTAGGCAAAGGCGAAGTGCGTCGTCAAGGTAAGCAAGTCGCCATGCTTGCCTTCGGCTCTATGCTGGCTCCCGTGCTGGATGCTGCGGAGCAGCTCGATGCCACGGTGGCGAATATGCGCTTCGTAAAACCGCTGGATGAAGAATTGGTATTGCAGTTGGCGCGCGAACATTCCTTGCTGGTGACCGTGGAAGAAAACGTGATTCAGGGGGGCGCGGGTAGTGCGGTGGCCGAATGTTTGGCGCAGCACGGTATTGCCGTGCGCGTGTTGCATCTCGGCTTGCCCGACCATTTTATTGAACAGGGCGAGCACAAACAATTGTTGGCGGATTGCGGTTTGGATGCTGCCGGATTATTGAAATCCATTACACAATTTGGACGCATCTGAGGGCGTATGCCATACGCCCCTACGAAAATGTGGTGACATGACACAACTCTATTTACGATGGTTGTCGATCTTCGTGCTGTTGGCATCGAGCCCCGCCTTCGCTCTTGAACATGTCACGCTACAACTCAAGTGGACACATGCCTTTCAGTTCGCCGGATATTACGCTGCACTAGAGCAGGGCTACTACCGCGATGCCGGTTTGCAGGTGAATATAGTGGAAGCTTCGCCCGCGACTAATCCGGTGCGCGAGGTGGTGGATGGCAAGGCGCAGTATGGAGTGGGTACCAGCGGTCTGCTGTTAGAGCGCGCCGCAGGCAAGCCGGTGGTGGCGCTGGCGGTGGTGTTTCAGCAATCACCTTATGAGATTTATGCAGCTCCCCAGGTTCAACATCTGCGTGATTTGATCGGCAAGCGCATCATGCTTGAACCCCAATCGGACGAGCTGGTTGCGTACCTGAAAAAAGCAGGTGTTCCTCTGGATCGCATTCAGCAGATTCCACACAGCTTTGATGCCAATGGTCTGATGAAAGGCGATACCGAAGCCATCTCCGGCTATGTTTCAAATGAACCCTATTACTTCAAGCAGGCGCACTATCCTTATCAAACCTTCAGTCCGCGTTCTGCGGGAATCGACTTTTACGGTGACAACTTATTCACCTCGGAAAAAGAATTGCACGAGCACCCGGAGCAGGTCAAAGCTTTTCGTGCAGCCAGTTTGCGCGGCTGGCAGTACGCCAAGGAACATCGCAGTGAGGTGATCGACCTGATCCTGGCAAAATATACCCAGCAACATTCGCGTGATTATTTGTATTTCGAGTCCGATCAGATGATTCCTTTGTTGCAGCCGAATTTGATCGAAATCGGTTATATGAATCCGGATCGCTGGCGGCATATCGCCGATACCTATGCGGACATCGGTTTGCTGCCGAGTGACTTTCCGCTGGGAAATTTTTTATATGATGCAAGCGAGCCGGATTTGACCTGGTTCTATCGCGGGCTGCTCATTGCGCTGGCGCTGATCGGCATCATTGCATTGGTTGCCCTTTATATTTTGCAAACGAATCGCAAGTTGCAAAGCAGTCTGTTGAAATTGGGTGCTACGCAACAGGCATTGAGCCAAAGTGAACAGCACTACCGCCTGTTGGTGGAAAATATGCGCGATGTCGTTTGGATTCTGGATCCCGTAACGTTGCGCTTTCGCTATGTTAGTCCCTCGGTCGAGCGCTTGCGCGGATACACGCCGGAGCAGGTGATGCGCGAACCGATTGATGCCGCGTTGACTCTGGAATATGGCGCTGCCTTGAAACAACAGATACAGCGCAACATGGCCGATTTTATGTCGGGTACAGAGCCGGACAAAGTGTATGTCGAGGAGTTGCAGCAGCCATGCAAGGACGGCACTTTAATATGGACCGAGGCGATTGCCCAGTACTACCGCAACAAGGAAACCGGCCAGATCGAGATTCATGGTGTGACACGCGATATTTCCGAGCGTAAAGCAGCGCAGGAAAAAATTCAGCACATGGCGATGCACGATATGCTCACCGGCCTGCCCAACCGGATGTTGCTCAATGATCGTTTGCAACAGGCGCTGATTGCAGCGAAGCGCGACAATGGTCATTGCGCCTTGATGTTCCTTGATCTTGATGAATTTAAGCAGATCAACGATACACTCGGCCATGATGTCGGCGACCAATTGTTGAAGCTGGCGGCAGCCCGAATGCTGGAGTGCGTGCGGGAATCGGACACGGTAGCGCGTATCGGCGGCGATGAGTTCATCGTGTTGCTGCGCACGGTGGAGGATGCGCACCATGCCTTCGTGGTGGCGGAAAAAATGCGTGTCGCGTTGAGTCAACCTTTCGAGGTTATGCAACAACGATTGACGATCTCAAGCAGTATCGGCATTGCACTTTATCCCGAGCACGGCAAAGATTATTCCGAGCTATCCAAGAATGCCGACATTGCCATGTATTGGGCCAAAGGGTGCGGGCGCGATAATGTACAGCTATTTGGCAAGACCAAATCACTTGACTAAAATTGTCGGATAAAGACTATAATTGCGATTAATAATCTTCTGAAAGTCCATGATGAACTCTCCCATCCCAGACGTGCAAAACAGTGCGGATACTCGCCACTTGGCGATCAATAAAGTTGGTATAAAAAGCATCCGCCACCCTGTGGTAGTCAAAGACAAGAGTGTAGGCGTGCAGCACACTATCGCGACTTTTAATATGTACGTGCATCTGCCGCATAATTTCAAAGGCACGCACATGTCGCGTTTTGTGCAGATATTGAATCAGCACGGGCGCGAGATTTCAGTCGAATCGTTCGAGAGTATTCTGCGCGAGATGGTGGAAAAGCTGGAAGCAAAGTCCGGTTATATCGAAATGTCCTTTCCCTATTTCGTCAACAAAACAGCCCCGGTGTCGGGTGTGCAAAGCCTGCTCGATTACGATGTCACCTTCATCGGCGAGATCGTCGACGGGCAATATCATTTCACCATGCGGGTGTTAATTCCGGTGACCAGTTTGTGCCCATGCTCGAAAGAAATTTCCGAGCGAGGCGCGCATAATCAGCGTTCGCATGTCACCCTCACCGTGCGCACTAAAAGCTCGGTGTGGATTGAAGATCTGGTACGCTTCGGCGAGGAGCAGGCATCCAGTGAGCTATACGGATTGTTGAAACGCCCGGATGAAAAATTCGTCACCGAACGCGCCTACGACAATCCCAAGTTCGTTGAAGACATGGTGCGCGATGTGGCGGCCGCGCTGAATGCGGACGAGCGCATCGAGGCCTACATCGTCGAGTCGGAAAATTTCGAGTCCATTCACAATCACTCGGCGTATGCGCTGATTGAAAGGGATAAATCAAAGTCTGCATAAGAAAAATTCATTATGAAACCCGTCGCCGTCTTCCGCCACGCCCCCACCGAAGGTGCAGGCTACTTTGCCGAATTTCTCAATGAGCACGCCATTCCGTGGGTATTAATACGCATCGACGAAGGTGATCGTGTTCCGCTGCGCGCTCAGGATTATTCCGGTCTGGTGTTTATGGGCGGGCCGATGAGTGTGAATGATGACTTGCCCTGGATATTGTTCGTGCTGCCGCTGATTCGCGATGCATTTGCCCATGATGTCCCATTACTTGGACACTGTCTCGGCGGTCAACTTATCTCCAGGGCACTGGACGGCGTGGTAAGCAAAAATCCGGTGAAAGAGATAGGCTGGGGCAAGGTCGAGGTATCCGATAACGATACGGCGCGGACATGGTTTGGCGATATTCGTTCGTTCGATTCGTTTCACTGGCACGGCGAAACATTCAGTCTGCCGCAAGGGGCGGTGCATCTGTTATCCAGTGCGCACTGCGCCAATCAGGCCTATGCCATCGGCAAACATCTCGCATTGCAATGCCATGTCGAGATGGACGAAGCAATGATTCGCGACTGGTGTGAAGCCGGCGCGGAAGAACTTGCTGCCAGCACCGGCAGTCCGGCTGTACAATCCGCCCGAGAGATGCAGGCGCAGATGCGGGAAAAACTGCCCGAGTTGCATCGTGTGGCCGCGCAGCTTTATAAGCATTGGTTGCGAGGTCTGTCGAGCTGATTGCTGGAGGTATCAAATGACCTATATCGTTGCAGAAAACTGTATCCGCTGCAAATACACCGACTGCGTGGATGTGTGTCCGGTGGACTGTTTTCGCGAGGGCGAAAACTTTCTGGTGATCGATCCGGATGAGTGTATCGACTGCTCCTTGTGCGTGGCAGAATGTCCGGCGAACGCGATCTATGCAGCGGATGATGTGCCGGCAGACCAGCAGCAATTCATCGCGCTGAATGCCGAGCTTGCCAAATTATGGAAGCCGATTATCGCGAAAAAAGAGGCTCCTGCCGATGCGGATGATTGGCTAAAAGTGAAAGACAAATTACATCTATTGCAGCGGTGAACGTCGCAGCCGACTTCTTTGAACGTATTGCCCGGCGCATTTTGAATGCGCATGCTGCCGCCATTCCCGATTTGCGCGGCACCATTGTTTTACTCCCCAACTTTCATGTGGCACAACCGCTGGCGCAGGCATTGATGCGTGTGGCGCAACGGCCCGCTTTGTTGCTGCCGCAGATGGTGACTTTGAACGAGTGGGCACAAAGTATTGCGCTTGAAGCGCCTGCCGTGACGGATAGCCAGCGTAGTGCTGTGCTCTATCAACTGTTGCGTGATAACCAATGGTTCGAACAAGCCGACCTGTGGAGCATGACGCAGGAATTACTGGTCTTGTTCGACGAGCTGACCCATGCGCTTAACGAGTTGCCGGGTGATGCGGAAGTCTTCGCCGCTGCGGTGCAGCAAGCCTATCAGGCGCGCCAGAACAGCAGCTTGCAACTGGAAGCGCGGCTGGTGTTCGAGTTGTGGCACGCCATGCAAAGCGGCAAAGAAATGGATGCTGCCCGTGCCTATCAGCAGCGCTTGGCGAAGTTGGCGGCACAGGCAGCGCAACCATTGTTGGTACTGCGTACCTCGGATTGGAATTCGCTGGAGCAACGTTTTCTTGAACAGTATGCTGAGCATGCAGAAGTGGTGGTCTGTGATTTGAGGGAGATGCTGGCCGAGAGTTTTAGCTTCGTTTCAACAGCCCTCACCCCCAGCCCCTCTCCNNGGAGAGGGTTGGGGTGAGGGAAGGTTCCTTACTCGATCAATCTTCCTCTCTCCTCAGTCAGAGCATCCCGCCGCTCGGCGACAAGCTAAGATTCTTCGCTGCCACCAGTCTCGAACAAGAAGCCCGTGCCGCCGCCATGCAAGTGCGTCTCTGGTTGCAACAAGGCAAGTGCGACATCGCCATCGTCGCGCAAGA
>PLYB01000071.1 GCA_003151655.1 Gallionellaceae bacterium
TTGCCTTGCTCCAGCACGATCTCCAGTTGGTGTTCATCGAGCCTGTTGCACACCAGTGCGGCGAGCGGAGCAGGTTCGTCGTTTAGTTTCACTCCGCCCAATAATTTCGTCACCAGCTCGGGTGTCACCGGATCGTGGGTGCTGGCGACGTACACTTTGGGGATGTGGCTTTTGGGCGAGGACTGCGCGTGGATGAACGCGCCGTCATCGGACATCAGCAGCAGGCCAGTGGTGTCGTGATCGAGGCGTCCCACGGGCTGCACGTCGCGATGTGAAAACTGTTCGGGCAGCAGACTGAGCACACCGGGATGATGGCTGGNNATTCGTAGTCGGTTGGTTTATTCAACGCGATATACACGTGCTCGCGATACAGCCACTCTTCGTCGTAAACGCTGAAGACAAGAGCGGATGTCTCGAATGTCGTGCGGTAGTCGTGAACGGCGGCACCCTCGATGCTCACGTCTCCCGCTTCGACCAGTTCACGGCACCACTTGCGTGCGCCAAATCCCTGCGATTGCAGGATACGGTCTAAGGTTAATTTACTCATGGACGAAATGTAGCGACTCCCTAGGGTTTGACGAAGCGTAAGGCAAAGCTGTCTGTCGGCATTTTCATGTTGAAGAAAGCTTGCTCGCGCGGATCGGCGGGATTATGCAGAAAATCGCCTTCTTGTTCGAGTTGAAAACCGGCTTGCTGGAGCTCATCCAAAACAACCGCTTCTTCGATGCGATGGAGAGATTTCGCCACGGTAATACCTTCGCCCTTTTTTGCGGAGTGATCAATCACAACCAGATGCCCGCCGGGTTTCAGCGCACTGAACAAACGCTGGTTCAGCTTGGTGCGATCAACCGGCAGATAGGCGATATCGTGGTAATTTAAAATGAGCGTAATCAAATCCAGTTTGGGTGCGTCATCGGGTACCGGGTCATCATACGGTCGTACAACCGGGCGGATATTCGGCTGGGGGTGGTCGGACAATCGTTTGCTTAATTCAGCTCGGGGTTTATCCGCTTGCGCCCAGACGGTGCCGTTATTTCCTACTGCCAACGCAAGCAGTTGCGTGGTATATCCTCTGCCTGTGGCAATATCCAGCACTAACATTCCGGGGCGCACATTGGCGAACTGCAAGAATTCTACCGGTTTGCGGGCTGCGTCCGCTTGTCGATCATCATCTGTGCGTATCGGGCTGGCAGCCACCTGTTGGTATAACTTGCTTTCGTCTATCTGCGCTGCGGCATTTCCGTTCACACTCCATGCCAGCCCAATTACGACAAGCAGGGAAGGAAAGTTTAAAAAGTTAGCAGGGCGGCGTTTAAACAACATGGTGTTCTCCTTAAAACTGATGGATAAATACATAGGCCACTCATTGCGACACGACAACCAAGCCTCTTGCTTTGTTGCTGGTTGAGTCTACGGTGGCAATCGCTTTTTGCAGAGTGCTAATCCTGACCCACACCGGGGCATACATATATTTAGCCACATCGAGAATCAGCACGCTGTCGGACTGGGCATCATAGGCCGCCAATACCGACCAATGGCCACCGCCTTCCTGTCCCACCGCCGTGCGCAAATAATTAACCATCACGAATTGTCCGTCATCAAGCAGTGCCTTTTGCAACAGCGCTCGCAACGCTTTATCGTCTATGCTGTCACCGGCAATAGATGTCGCTTTGACACCTTGGCGTAGCAGTGTTTGTACCATTTCATCGCGGGTCATTCCCTGCGCCAGTACGGTTTGCGGACTGATAACCTTGACCACTTCCGGGGTGAAATAATTGCTTTGGGTGAAGTAGGCATTGGGGGCGTAAACCGGATCAACCGGTTTTTTTATCGGCATCGAATTGAGCACGGTGATGGCGCTGGCGACAGCGCAATAGGTTTGATTAATCTGCTCGGCAAACCATGGGCTGAGTTGCCAATAATCCGCATTCGCCGGGATGCGGGCACGCAATATCTTGCCAGCCTCCGAGTTCCAATAGATAAGCGCGGGCTCTGCCGCTTGTGAAGCAAGGGGTGTTGAAAAAAGAACGGCTAAGAGGATGAAATGCGCAATTATTTTCATAATGAAATCTCCTAATATTGACCTCTGGGAAGACGGAATACCGAGGGATGCTCGGCGGCTAGTGTAGTGCTTCGTTCTCTTGTAGGCCGGGCTTTAGCCCGACATGTCGGGTTGAAACCCGACCTACAATGCCGTTCAGACTGTACGCATAAGTTCCAGATAGTGTGCAACACTATACTAGCGATGACTACATACGGAACAGGTTAAGTCGCGGCTCAGTTTGATGGCGCGTGTTTCCATGCCGAGAGTGTCCAGCAACAGCACTTTTCCGCAAAGTGTGGTGTTAATGCCAAGCATTAGCTTTAAGGCTTCGCTGGCTTGCAGGCTGCCGATGATGCCAACCAGTGGAGCAAATACGCCCATCACCGAGCAACGCATTTCTTCGCCTTCTGATTCTTCCGGGTAAAGGCAGTTGTAGCAGGGGGACTCCTTGAGGCGAAAATCGAATACGCTGATTTGTCCGGAGAAGCGGGTGGCCGCGCCGGATACCAGTGGCTTGTTTAACTGCACGCAGGCGCGATTCAAAGCATAGCGGGTGGCGAAGTTGTCACTGCAATCAAGCACGATATCGGCAAGTGCTACCAGTTCGAGCAAGCGTTCATCGGCGATTCGTTCATTCAGCGCAATCACGCGCACCTCGGGATTGATTTCAGCCAGAGTGTGTTGTGCGGAGCTGACTTTGCTTTGGCCGATACTTGCGGTGCGATGCAGTATCTGGCGCTGCAAGTTGGTGAGATCAACATGGTCGTTGTCGCACAGCGTAATCGTGCCAACTCCGCTGGAGGCCAGGTACATCGCGGCAGGCGAGCCCAGTCCTCCGGCGCCGATAATGAGTGTGTGAGAAGCGTTTAGTTTTTGCTGACCTTCGATGCCGATTTCCGGCAACAAGATGTGGCGACTGTAACGGAGTAGCTGCTGATCGTCCATGCGCTAGATGTTATTTGTATTCGCGCTGGTCTTTGGGCGTGTCGTCATGATTGCCATGTTGATGATGCTCGTACACTTGGGCAAAAACTTCTGACTCGTTTTTCTTGGTGGGATGTTCCGGCGTACTCAGGTTGTGATATTGGACATCCTCGCAGTAATGGACCATATGTTTATGCACCTTGTCCAAAAGGCTTTCTTTGAAATGAAAACCTTCTTTAGTTAGCGCATTCTCCAAGCCTTCGTGGGTATAGTGTTCCAAGCTATAGTGAATAATCAGGCTGTTTGCGTGACTGCCCCGTCCAACTTTCAAGTTCTCCATGCTACTTAGCAGCAGATATGCCTGCTCTACCTGGCGGGCAGGCTCCTCCGCAAAAAACAGTTCCCGTGTTTTTAGAAGTTCAAATGGATTCATGGTTTACTTCCCGTGCAAAATATTCATGCCTTTCAGCAGATTTAAAGCCTGGTTCAGTTGGTAATCATTTTTAGCGCCAAATTCAGAAAACTCGGGTTTGTTGGCATCACTTTCAGCGGGCTTTTTCGACGCTTTAGGTGTCGGCTTGCTTGGGACATCATCGGATTTGTCATTGGTCTGGCGATCATTGCTCAAGTGACGATCAAGATCAGCCTCGCGCAAGCGGAACGCGCTATCCAGCGCCGCAGTTGCCGGATCATCCACCTGAATGTCGGGCACAATACCTTTTGCTTGAATCGAACGCCCACCGGGAGTGTAGTATCTTGCCGTGGTGAGCTTGATCGCCGTATTGTTGCCAAGCGGCAGAATGGTTTGTACCGAGCCTTTGCCAAACGACTGTGTGCCCATGATGACTGCGCGTTTGTGGTCTTGCAAAGCACCGGCAACAATCTCGGAAGCGGAGGCTGAGCCGCCGTTCACCAATACGACCATCGGAAGATTTTTGTAGACCTCTGGCAGGTTGTTTAAGTAATCATGCGTGCCATTGCCGCGCAAGTAATTTTCAGCGCTCGCAGTCAGGCGCATTTTCGCATCTTCGGTGCGACCTTCGGTGTAGACCACTAAAGCGTCTTTCGGTAGGAATGCGGCAGAAACCCCGACCGCAGCGGTGAGCAGGCCACCCGGATCGTTGCGCAGATCAAGTACGATCCCCTTGAGGTTGCCTTCGCTTTGCTTGAATAGAGTATTGAGAGCGGTGGCCAGATTTTCACCGGTATGCTCCTGAAACTGGGTGACACGGACAAAAACATATCCCGGCTCGACCAATTTGGATTTGACACTTTGTACTTTGATGACTGCGCGTGCCACTGAAATGACCAGCGGGTTCAACTCACCCTTGCGCACAATCGTGAGCACAATCTTGCTGCCGGGTTTGCCGCGCATGCGTTTGACCGCATCGTTTAGCGACAATCCTTTAACCAGAGTATCGTCAAGCTTGATGATCAGGTCGCCGCTTTTGACTCCGGCGTGATAAGCGGGGGTATCTTCAATCGGCGAAATAACTTTGACCAAGCCTTCTTCCATGCCGACTTCGATGCCCAGACCGCCGAATTCACCCTGTGTCCCCACTTGCAACTCTTTAAAGCCTTCCGCATCGAGATAGGCAGAATGCGGATCAAGCCCGCTTAACATGCCATTGATGGCCTCGGTGATCAGCTTCTTGTCGCTTACCGGCTCAACATAGTCACTCTTGATACGGCCGAAAACCTCGGAAAATGCGCGTAACTCCTCAACCGGTAACGGGGCGAGCGTGTCTTTTTCGGCAACCGCCGCAAAGTGTAGACTGATGAATACGCCGGCAATAAGGCCGATAGCGACCAACCCGAATTTTTCGATACGACTACGCATGTGAGACCTTTCGTAAATTAATTCTTTTGCACCGCTGCGCGCCCCTCCCCTCAATCCTCTCCCACAAGTGGGGAGGAAGCGAACGAATCGCTACGCGAATTTCATGTCAGCGGGATATCCATTTTGTGGGGTCGAACGGAATTCCCTCATGCCGCAGTTCAAAGTATAAACCGGATTCGTCATTGCCGCCGCTATTGCCTACTGTTGCAATGGTATCCCCGCCATGCAGTGTGTCGCCGACCTGCTTGAATAAGGTTTCATTGTTGCCATACAGACTCATGTAACCGTTGCCGTGATCAATGATCAGCAAATTGCCGAAGCCGCGCAGCCAGTCGGCAAATACGACCCGTCCTGCCGCCACGGACTTAACGGCTTGCTTGGCCGCAGCGCGTACAAATAACCCTTTCCATAACACGGTACTATCGGGACGGGGGGTGCCAAATTTGTTGCTAATATTACCTCTTACCGGAATTGCCAGCTTGCCTTTAAGATTGGCAAACGGCTTGCCGTCGAAGCTGTTGTCGGGAAGTTTTTCGTTTGGTGCCTGTTTTGAGTTTGCAGGCTGCGATAACATTTTTGCAATTTTTTCGACCAATTGCGACAGGCGGGTTTCGTCGTGCTGCAAACGTCCGATTTCGCGGCGTTGTTGCTTGAGTTGCTTGGCGAATTTATCCAGCGTTTGCTGACGTAAACGTTTTTCATTTTCCAAAAGTTGCCGTTGTGATTTTTCTTCACTTTGCAATGCGGCGATTTCATTGCTTTTTTCCTGAGCTTGCACGGCAACAGTGCGGATTTTGACCAGTTTGCCGCGCAAGGAATTGAGCAGGGTAGCGCGGTTGCGGGCGATGTAGTCGTAATACTGTAATTCGCGAGCGACTTGATTCGGATCCCGATTGTTGAGCAACAGTTTTAGATATTCCTGTTTCCCTCCGAGGTATTGCTGGTAGAGCAGCCTGCTGAGCAGCGCCTGCTCGCTCCCCATGTTTTTTTCCAATTGCGCGGATTGCAGGTGAAGTTGTTCCAAAGCGCGGTTGGCCAAATTTTGCTGCTGGGTAAGTTCGTTCAGTTTGCGATTGCTGGTGCTGATGTTGCGTTCTGATTCGCGCAGTGCATCGGCGGCCTCGGATTTAAATTCATTGGTTTTTTCGAAACTCTGCTGCAGTGCGCCGATACGCTTGCGTAAATTGTCCAGCTCTTCCTGCTGTGATGCGTGCGCCGGGCTGCCTGTTACCAGACAAGCGACGGCGAGCAGAATACGAACCAAAAAAATCACAAAATCTCGATGAGTGATTTACCCGTCATCTCTTGCGGTTGCGGCAAGCCCATCATGGCAAGTAGCGTCGGGGCGACATCTTGCAATGCGCCGGTGGCGGCGATGTTCGCCTTGCGCCCGATGTAGAGGAACGGCACCAGATTGAGCGTGTGCGCGGTATGCGCCTGATGCGTGGTGCGATCAATCATCTGTTCCGCGTTGCCGTGGTCGGCGGTGATAAGTACCTCGCCGCCGCTTTCCAGCATGGCATTCACCACGCGACCTATGCAAACATCCAGCGTTTCGATCGCTTTGACCGCCGCGTCCATGATGCCGCTGTGCCCGACCATATCGCCGTTGGCATAGTTGCACAGAATGGCCTGATATTTTTTGCTGCGGATGGCGGCTTCCAATTTATCGGTCACTTCAAACGCGCTCATCTCCGGTTGCAGATCGTAAGTCGCCACTTTTGGCGAAGGCACGAGGATGCGGTCTTCACCGGGATTGGGCTGTTCAATGCCGCCGTTCATAAAATAAGTGACGTGAGCATATTTTTCTGTTTCGGCAATGCGTAACTGATGCAATCCCAGCTTGCCCAGATACTCGCCTAGGCCGTTATGAATGGAGGTTGGAGCAAATGCGGTCGGGAAATTGAATTCTTCGCCGTAACTGCTCAGCGTAGTGTAATTGGCAAGTTTGGGGCGGCGTGTACGCACGAAGCCGTCGAACTTGTCGTCGGTCAGGGCGCGGGTTATTTCGCGGGCACGGTCGGCGCGGAAATTCATAAATACCACCACGTCGCCATCCTGCATGGCGGACGGTTCACCGATTATGGTGGCCTGCACGAATTCATCATTTTCGTCGCGCGCGTAGGCCAGTTCCAACCCCTCTGCTGCGGTGGTTGCGGCGAACGGTGTCTTGCCTTGCGTGAGCATGTCGTAAGCAACCTGCACGCGTTCCCAGCGATTATCCCTGTCCATCGCGAAGAAACGGCCACAGATAGTGGCGATGCGGCCAACGCCGAGCTCATCGCATTTATCCTGCAATAATTTTAGAGATTGCGCGGCGCTGCGCGGAGGGGTATCGCGCCCATCCAGAAAAGCATGCACGTCGATCTTTTTCAGACCGGCACGTGCCGCCAATTCCAGCATGGCGTGGATATGCAACTCGTGGCTGTGTACGCCGCCGGGAGAAAGCAAGCCCAGAATGTGCAAGGTCGAATCTTGTTTTTTTGCCACCTCCACAGCTGCTGATAAGGCTGGATTGGTGTAAAAGCTGCCGTCTTCAATAGCGACATCCACTTTGGTCAGGTCTTGATAGACCACGCGCCCGGCACCGATGTTGAGATGCCCGACTTCAGAGTTTCCCATTTGACCGCGCGGCAGGCCAACCTGAAGTTCTGAGGCATGGATCAGCGTGTGCGGGTGGGTATTCCACAACTTGTCAAAATTGGGCTTGCGCGCAAGCGCCACCGCATTGTAGTCGGTGTCTGCGCGATAACCGAATCCATCTAAAATAAGCAGAAGTACGGGAGTGATTTTCATGGTGGCTTAACCTTCACGCTAGACTGATTGGGGCGTTTGCGTATTAAAATATAAGTGGTTGCTAATTTAGGCAATGCTATGCAAACTACGGTCTGCGCATTTTAGCTGATTTCGGGGTGTCGTATGACCCCGGTGAACGAAGGATAGGGAATAAAAATGACAGGAAAACTAATAGACAGAGACGAAGACATTATGCAGGCATCAATGGCAATCAAGGCCATTGCCCATCCTTTGCGCTTAAAAGTACTGTGCGTATTGGCCGGGAATGAGTTGAGCGTGCAGGAAATCGTTGATTATGTCGGTACTTCACAAAGTAACATTTCCCAGCACCTCGCCATTTTGCGCGACAAAGGGGTACTGGCGACGCGCAAGGAGGCCAACCGGGTGTTCTACCGTATCGGCGATCCTCGCACACTCAAGCTGGTTAGCATGATGCGCGACGTGTTTTGTACGGCAGGGTAATGCGAATTCTGTAGCGTACCGCCCGCGACCGCTTGCGAGCTTACGCCGAGCAATCGGACTAGCCCTATCGTCTATCTATCCAATGTATCAATCGGTCAATCATTCCGTATCGTGCGAGAACGAAAAATAGGACGATGCCAATAATGGTTCCCATTCCAAACGATTGTGCTATTCCGCTCATGGCATATCTCCTTTTGTGATGTGACGCTAAAAAATCGATCCTGCGAAGAAATTAAGTATATGCTAATATACTTATTGTTAATGTGTCAAGAAAAATAGTCTGATTCTGCCTTCACGGACATTGACAATGCCGATGATACCGGGCAACTGGCGCAGAGTATATTTGATACCCATAACTGCAAATTATATGGTATATTAGAATATAATAATATTGCGGGAGGTCTTTCTTATGTATCAGCTATCGCTTGATAATAGCAACCTGCTTAATGTTCGATATAAGGGACACACCATTACCTACGGGCTGGATGGCAGCCAGCCGAACCCCTTGGAAGCGACTTATGCTGCCATAGCAGGATGTGCGGGAGTGTATGCGCGCAAGGCATGCAAGGCATTGGATATCAGTGCCGAGGGAATTGAGATCGGCTGCAAGCCGGTTGTGCGAACGGGTAATACGCTAATCCCGAAACGTATAGCTACCACCGTGCGTTTTCCCGAGCAGATAACGCTTGTTCAACGCCAGCGAATTTTGGATGAAATCAGCCATTGCGCGGTAAAGCAGTTAATTCAAGAGGGTGCCAATATTGAGTTCGTAACAAGTGAGGTGGCTTAAGTACAGTTAGTCCGGCGCGAATGACGAGATATAGATTTTCAACGTAGCATCAACTTAAACGAAGGAGATAAACATGAAATGCAACTCTGGTGGAATTGATCGTGTATTGCGCGTAATTGTTGGTTTGGTGTTGATCGGGCTCGCGGCTACGGGCACGGTAGGTGTGTGGGGATGGATAGGTGTCGTCCCTCTGTTAACCGGGGCAGTAGGTTTTTGTCCGTTGTATACGGTGCTGGGCATGAACACCTGCGGCACAAAAAAACAGCAATAGTAATTTTTGATGCGGACTTGTTTTGCTCCTCCCCTGATTTGCTCCCCCTGATAAGGGAATGGGGGAGGCGGGTCATTTTTGGATTTATCCCGGATTGTTTATTAGCCGTTGGGGTATCACAAAATCAAGGGGTTGTAGGTCGGGCTGAAGCCCGACCTACGTTCTAATGGATTATTTTGATTTATGCCATGAGTGTCTGCGCCGCGATCAATAACCCGGCTTCATCCAGCGCAGTCAATTGCAATTGCCGTGCTGCTTGCAGGTGCGGAAAGTTGTTTGCAGTTGAGCGCAGATAAGCTGGGTCGTAGTGGCGACTTAGCAAGTCTTCAACCAGCGCGGGCCATTCACCGCGCAGCGCCAGTTCATGCCATTGCTCAATAACCTTGTGTCCGTGCAGCTCCAGCAATGGAGCCAATGTGCGTTTGAGCAAATCAGCATCCTTTAAAAAGTGCGCGTAATCCTCCATAAGTAACTTTACCCGTGCGGGCATGGCGGCTTCGATAGCGATGCACTCGGCTTGGCGTATGCGTTCGAGCAAGTTGGTGGGGATGGCTACGAGTCCGATCTTGCGGCTTTCGGCCTCGACGAAGACGGGGAGTTCCGCATCAAAACGGCGTAAGTCATCCCACAGCCGGGTTTCAAACATCTTTTGTGCGGGTTGACTCTGGTCGGGCAAGTTGCCGAGCAGTGAACCGCGATGCTGCGCCAGTTCTTCCATATCCAATACTTGCGCGCCTTGTGCTTGCAGAGCATGCAGCAAGCGACTTTTGCCGGAGCCGGTTGCGCCGCATACCACGCGAAACTCAAAGCGGGAGGGAAGTGCATCTAATTCGTCGATGACATGGCGGCGATAGGTTTTATAGCCGCCCTCCAATCGCCCAACGCGCCACCCGACTTGCGCAAAGATGTGCGCCATCGCGCCGCTACGTTGGCCGCCGCGCCAGCAATAGATAAGCGGCTTCCATTCACGCGGGCGTTCATGGAACAGCGTTTCCAGATGCGCTGCGATGTTGCGTGCGATCAGCGCCGCACCCAAGCGTTGCGCCTCGAAAGGCGAAACCTGCGTGTACAAAGTGCCGACGCGCGCCCTTTGTTCATTGTTTAACACGGGCGCGCTGATAGCGCCCGGAATATGATCGTCCGCAAATTCAGCAGGTGAACGCACATCAATGATGTCGTCGTAATCGAAAAGTTGTGATACGTTAGCTAACTGAATTTTACGCATAAGGTTTTTTCAAAAATGGCATCGCCAATCAAACTGACTCAATATTCTCACGGTGGCGGCTGCGGCTGCAAAATCGCGCCTGCGGTGCTGGCGCAAATGCTCGCAGCCATGCCGCGCCCGCCATCTTACCCGAACCTGATGGTGGGAACCGAAAGCAGCGATGATGCTGCAGTATATCGCCTGAACGATTTGCAGGCTGTGGTGGTCACCACCGATTTTTTTATGCCCATCGTGGACGATGCCCGCGATTTCGGGCGCATCGCCGCCACCAACGCACTTTCCGATGTATATGCCATGGGTGCCACGCCGATACTGGCTTTGGCGGTGGTCGGCATGCCCATCGACAAACTGCCGCTGGATACTATTCGCGACATTTTAGCCGGTGGTGTTGCCGTATGCGAGGCGGCAGGCATCCCGCTCGCGGGCGGGCACTCCATTGACGCACCGGAGCCTATCTACGGCCTCGTCGCCGTGGGTATCGCCCACCCCGACCATATCAAGCGTAATGATCGTGCGCAAACAGGCGACGTGCTGATCCTGGGCAAGCCGCTCGGCGTGGGTATTCTCAGCGCCGCCATGAAAAAAGGCGAGTTAAGCGATGCAGGTTATCGCGAAATGGTCGATACCACCACGCAACTCAATTGCGTCGGCGCAAAGCTGGGCGGGCTGACAGAGGTGCATGCCATGACCGACGTGACCGGTTTCGCACTGCTGGGACATTTGTTGGAAATGTGCCGTGGCTCAAAACTGGGCGCGACGATTCATTACACGCAGCTCCCCATTTTACCGACCGCCTTACAGTTGGCGCAACAAGGCTATGCCACGGGCGCGGCAGAGCGTAACTGGTCGAGCTACGGTGCGGAAGTGAATTTGCCCAGGGACTTTCCCGAGTGGCAAAGAAAATTATTGTGCGACCCGCAAACCAGCGGCGGCTTATTGGTGGCCTGTGCGCCTAGCGCAGTGGCTGAAGTGCTGGCGGCATTTCATGCCGATGGATTTGCGGCGGCGTGTGTGATCGGGCAGATGGAAGAGGGGGCGGCGCGGGTGAGTGTCTTGGGCAAAGCCTAATGAAACCGCCCAATGGATTCAGCTAACCTCCCCTTTGCAAAAGGGGAAAGAGCTTGCCCTGCCATTCACAATTTGCAGAATTGATCGAGACTAACAACCATTGATCCAGCAACAATTTATGTTCCTAGCCAATCTGACCAGTTTAACCATCCAGACTTAGCGTATTTCTTTTGAGGATTTGAAGGGATATTGGTTTGTAGCTTTCCTTCTTTAGAATATTCATTCCAATCTTTTGTAGATTTTATCTTCAATTTATGGACAGTTTCTCGGGCTTTCGAGAAAGACAAATAATCTATATCTCGAGGATGCAAGCTCCCTGTTCCAAGCCAAGCTCCCCAGTTTTCCCAACCTTTATTTTTGTATACCTTTGAAGGTCTTGAGGGGATGTCAGTAGGGCGATTACCACTTTTTGCATAGAGTTCCCATTCGGTCGAAGTTTTTATTTTGAGGCTATGAATATACTTTCGTGCATCCTCATAAATTTTGTAGTTCATTGCCTGTGTGGCAATGCGACCAGTCCCAAGCCAATCCCCCATACCCGACCAGCCAGAGTCCTGATAAACCTGACTTGGAGTAGCGGGAATGTCGTTCGGAAGTTTTCCACTTTTACAAAACACTTTCCATTCATCACCATTTTTTAGAGTAAGCTGATGAACATAACTGCGAGCCTCAAAAAATGATTTGTAAACTCTATTTTTATATGCAGGCTGATCTGTGCCGATCCAATCACCCATACCTTTCCAACCTTTGTTCTTGTAAACTCTTGCTGGATTATTGGGAATATCTGCGGGACACAATCCTTGGCGACAGAATTCATTCCAATGACTTCCAGATTTTAGACCAAGTGAACGAACAAACCCTCTTGCTAGAAGATACTCCCGATAGTCGTCAGGCTTCATTCTTTTCCTACCCGTTCCTAGCCAATTTCCCCATCCATTCCAACCCAATTCTTTGTAGCTTTGATGTGGGTTTTTGGGTAAGTCTTCAGGAAATTCTTTTCTTTTGGAGAAATCAATCCAATCTTTCTTGTAGGAAAAGTTTAAGCTTCGCGCAAACTCTCTTGCTTCATAAAATGGTCTGTATATCCTATTGAATGAAGCAATGCTGCCAGTCCCCAGCCAATCTCCCCATGATACCCAGCCACTTTCTTTGTATTTGTGATCAGGCGATTTTGGAATATCTATAGGAAGTTGGCCGGAGTCGCAATAATCTCTCCAGTCATAATATGTATTTAGATTTAAGGCACGAGCAAATTCTTTAGCTTTGGAAAAATCTCGAAACTGCATGTTAATGGGGGCAATGTTACCTGACCCAAGCCAGTCTCCCATTCCTTTCCAGCCCTGATCTCGATAAGTTCCTTCTGGTCGTAAAGGAATATCGGAAGGAAGACCCACTTTCTGGCAATACTCATCCCATTCATTTCTCGAAGATAATTTCAGTCTCCTTGCAAATTCTCGAGCATCTTCAAAACTTCTGTAAATCATTTTAGAGAAAGCGATTCTGCCAGTGCCAAGCCAGTCGCCCATACCGCCCCAGCCTTGAGTCAGATAAACACGATCAGGCTTAAAAGGTATATCCAGTGGACACTTGCCGCTCTGGTAAAAGTTCTTCCATTCCAATCCAGTCTTTAAGCCAAGGGAACGAACGAAATTTCTTGCTTTCTCAAAAGGCTGATACTCTCTGTCAAAAGTTGCAATTCGACCAGATCCCAGCCAGTTACCCCAGCCAGTCCAGCCTGCATGTTTATATACATGGTCTGGGGCCAAAGGGATATCAGGCGGAAGTTTCCCTTTTTCTACAAAAGCCTTCCATTCGGTTATGGACTTTAATTCTATAGATTGAATATATTCTCTAGCCTCGACAAATGAACGCCAATTAACGCGACCAACTCGTTCCCAAAGTTTGAGTCGTATCTTGTCCGCAAATTCGCTGAAATCAATTTTAAGGCCTGTCGGAACAGCTCCAGTAATTTCAACGATCCTACCGCTTCCGCGAGGACGATTTTCAATGACACGGAATTCTTCAGCGATACGTTCATCTTGCGTGGATAGCGCAGTCACAACCCTTGCCACTTGGCTGAATTCAGTACTCTCAGCAAACTGTGCGAAATCCATATCGGAAGGCACAACAATAGGAATCACAATAAACCCATGTGTCTTCGCATTGGCAGGATTTAACCGCATTGCACGACCAGCCGCCTGAACAATATCAACAACACTCTGTTTAGGATCAGCAAACATAACGCAATCGACTGCTGGAATGTCTACACCCTCTTGCAAACACCGTGCATTCGTCATAATAGCCAGTGGTTCATTGCGGTAGCTCTTGATGAGTTCCGCGCGTTCACCAACGGTTTTCTTGCTTGAAATATGGAAACATTCAGGTCGGCTATCATACTTCTGTGTTTGAACTAAATTTTCTTGAAGCAGCTTAAACTCTTCAGCCGCTTTAATGCTTCTGTGGAAGGAGATGGCATGACTAATTTTGTAATCGGCAAAAGCACGTTGCAGCGCAATACCCGCAGCAAGAAGCACTGCTTCTTGCTCTTTATGCTGGGGATCCGCAGATAGATATCGGTTTTCATCAATGAGCGATCTCACTTCCAAATCACTTACCGCAATAGTCAATATCTTGTAATCGCAGATAATTGGAGGAGTGGCTTCTATTGCTTGCTTGAAAGTTAACTGAAAGAAACAATCACCATAGGTTTTGCTATCATCCATCGATAAAACCACATCAGTTGCGCCTCGCGCTATTCGTTCAGTAGCTGTCATAAACAGACGCTTATGAATTCGGATGTTCTTATCTGAAATCAAATGTGAAAACGCTTTGTCAGGATTTCCGACTGTTCGGTGTGCTTCATCAAAAATCCCTAAATCGAATATTACGTCTGCTTCTTGCGTTGCCTTTGCCAGCACTACTCCGCTTTGATATGTGCAGAAAACAATCTTTCTTCCTGAGGTGGGCTTCCTTAGAAAGTGAGAAATTCGATCTAAATTGGTAGTGGCATCAATGCCCAACTCATAAACACTTCCAACAAATTCATCCTGACTAACCTTGCCTGTTGTTTCATCACTACATACGACCAACCAATCAGGAATCTCACCGTCGGCAACTGATTCTCTTGTCCAGTCTTCAATTCCTGCTTTTATAAGGTAGAGACTGGGAACAGCAACTAAAATTGTATTCACTCCAAGTTCTTTAGCTATCCAGTAAGCAGTAAGGCTCTTACCGGTTCCGCATGGCATGATGAGCTTGCCACGACTAGCCATGCCATCAAGAAAATGTGTTTTGGCGGCTTCTATTGCACGCTTCTGGTGATCCCTTACAAGACGCTTTTGGGGAGGCTGAACTTTGCCTTCTGTCGCTTGCTGAATTCGCTGCCAATCTTCATCTTTAAGCTCTAGCCATCGATCCAATCCAATTTCGGAAGTTTTGCCAAGAAGGTTTTTTTTCTTAACGGGTTTTGAGCAAGTATGAACAACTAGTGCAAGTGTAAAGTTTTTGCAGTGGTTGAATGTCAGGTTGGTAAATGTAGAAAGTTCCGTAACAGTTAAAGCTTTCTTACTGTTTGATCTAAACTTTGACTGAATCGCCCAATATTCACCATCATACGTTTCAGCAACAAGATCAATCCCCTCATCCTTTGTGGGCATTCCCAACTTAATGCGTATCGCGGCGGGAAGATTTTCATTGGTTAACCATACATTTTTCAGTTTGGTTTGATATTCTGGATTGGTCTGAAGGTAGAGCATAGTGAGTCGCTCAAACACATTTCCCTTAGATGGTGTCCCTCTAGGGCTGCTCTCAGGTAGATTGCAGCATTCCGAGAAAAACGTATTCCAAGTTGGAGCATTGGCTATGAAACTGTCGATGTTAGTTCCCATACCATCTGAATGAAATAATTGAGGTAATAGCATAACCTTTTTGATACATTCCGCTGTGAAAAAATAGAATAACCGATCATTACATTCTGAATATGATCCTGCATGTGGATTACCGGGTTCGCTCGCATCGTGGCACGCATTTTCGGCGCTGGGCGACGGAGCATGTGCCACACGGGGTGGCAAATGAGTTGTGATTGGTGGTGCGGTGTAGAATGCGTGCTGTTAATTCCCCCGAATTCGAGGGAATAAGAAACGGGGCAGGCATGGTCAAGAGGATTGAAGTCAAAGGGAGCAGCATAATGGGCGAGCCTCCGGCATCTGGTGAATTCCTGCTCTATCAAACCGAGGATGCGCAAACCCGTATTCAGGTGCGGCTGATTGACGGTGCTTTGTGGCTTACCCAAAAGCAGCTTTCCGATCTCTATCAGAAAAATGTCCGCACTATCAGCGAGCATATCCGCAATATTTATGCAGATGAGGAATTAAGCACTGATTCAACTATCCGGAAATTCCGGATAGTTGCCCAAGAAGCCGTTCTGAGGTTGACAAGTTACCTTCCTCATAGGATTCTTACATGAAGAAAATTATCATCATCGCCGGGCCGAATGGGGCGGGGAAAACAACTTTTGCACGTGAGTTTTTGCCCAATGAGGCGGGATGTCCGCAGTTCGTGAATGCGGATTTGATTGCGGCGGGATTGTCGCCGTTTGCGCCTGATGTGGCGGCGGTGAAGGCTGCACGTATTATGCTGGAAAGTATTACGGAGCTTGAACGGCGTGGCGAAAGTTTTGCCTTCGAGACGACGCTTTCAGGTGTGGTTTATGCGCGCCGCATTCGCCGTTGGCGTGAGGCCGGTTATCACGTCACGCTGTTTTTTCTGTCGTTGCCGAATCCGCAAATGGCGGTAGACCGCGTGGCTGAGCGTGTGCGCCAAGGTGGGCATGATGTGCCGAGTGACGTTATCCGTAGGCGTTTTGACGCGGGGTTGCTGAATTTTGAACGGGTATATCGTGATGTGGTGGATACTTGGGCCATGTATGACAATGCGGGCGATGAGCCAGTGCAGATTAATTGGGGAGAAAAACCATGAACCAGAAAAAAATAGAACTCGCAAAAGACCCTGATTTGGCGGGTTCGTGGGCTGCAATTCAGCGCGCTGCAAAACGGGCAATGCAAGTGGCAAGCAGCACGAATACTGAACTTATCGTCTTTCGCAACGGTAAGAGTGTGCGTGTAAAACCCGGCGAAGAGCAAAAGCCGAGATGAACCGACATGTGAACGCTATTGCCGGACGTGCTGCATCCGTGAATGCGGCGCAGGGTACGCTTTTGATGAAGCTACTGATGGGCACGGGGAGAGCGAAGCATGAGCGAACTGACCACCCGTGCGACCAGCCCAGTCATTCTCTACACCACCGGGGACGGCAAGGTTACGGTGGATGTCTGGTTTGCCAACAATAATTTCTGGCTGCCCCAGAAGACGATGGCGGAGTTGCTCGGGGTGAAAATCCCTGCCGTGAATAAACACTGGAAGAATATTTTCACTACAGGGGAACTGGTAGAGGATTCAGTTATTTCCATTTTGGAAACAACTGCCACCGATGGCAAGGCATATGCCACTCGTTTCTATAACCTCGATGCCGTGATTGCGGTAGGTTATCGACTAATCTGCTTTTGTTGGTTGCCGTTAATACCCCAATGTACGTGAATTCATTAACACATAAATATGTGTTACACTTGTTTATGTGTTAATTCATTGGAAAGGCTTATCATGGCTGAAACCGTTAACTTCACCGGTGCAGTAGATCGCGAACTGCTCAAGCGCGCCAAGATCATCGCTGCAAAATCAGATACTTCAGTCAATGCCTTATTTAATGCCGAGTTGCGTTATCTGGTGGAAACATTTGAGGCTGCCGAGGTGTCCGGGAATCAAAATTTCAAGACTCTTCTGGATTTTTCGTTGGGCCGTATCGACAGTAATGTGGCGATGAGCACATTGGGGATCGATAGCGATGAAGATTTGTTCCTCGTGATGGCGCAAGCTCATTTGCCATTGCCTAGATTGCCTGAAGCCCAGACGCAAAGCATGGTAGACAGTCTCCATGCATTAGCATCCTAACGGGCATGGCAATTGTGTCGCCCCAAAAAATGAAACTCGTCATGCCCGCGCCCCCTCGCTGCGCTCTCCCCCTCCCCAAGCCTCCCCCGGTGGGAGAGGGGGCAAACGAATCGCTACGCGAGTTTCACGTTAATTGGGTAAGCGCATGAAGGTCAACACGCCGATCCTGCTATTGCCCGATGCGGGCCCGCTGATTACGCTGGCTTATGCGGATGCACTTGATGTGTTGTTCAAACCCGGATGGTCAGTACAAATCGTTGATATGGTGCTGCACGAGGTTACACGCAATCAGACGCCGACTAGCCTAGCTATAGGCGCATGGGCTGATGAGAACAAGCTGCAAATTCTGCCTACCAAAATATACAAACATTACCAACAGGCTCAGGCTGTCGGTGGTATTACGCCGAAAAAATCGAATCTTGGCGAACTGGCAGTGCAAGAGGCTATGACCAATCTCGTTTTGAGTAGTCCGCCGCCCGTAGGCGTGTTCTTATTTGAAGATCACAAGATCGCCCGTGCTGGTTTTGTATTACCGGAGAATTGTCGCAAAGTGAGTACGCGCGCATTTCTAACGTTTTTGGAACAAAAGGGCTGGCTGGAATCGGCCTCCGCATTAGAACGCAAAGCGATTCTCAATGGCCGCAATTTTTCTCAACTTCGTTTTCCGCCATCGTAAGTAACTCGTCGTGCTGGAAGATTGCTCTAATATCCCAACGCCCTCGCGCCCTGATAGAACACAAAGCTCACCACCCATGCAAAAGCCAAAGACCAGATTAGTGATAGCCACATAAAGCTGTTGTTCTTGGATTCGCTGCGCAAGGTGGCGATGGTGGATAGGCAGGGGGTGTAGATCAGGGTGAACAGCATGAAACTGTAGGCTTGTACCCAATCTAATTGCACCGCTAATTCTCCGCTCAGGGCATGGCCGCTTAGTCCGTAGATGACGGCGAGTGAGCCGATGACGATCTCTTTGGCGACGAAGCCGAAGATCAGGGCGATGGTGAGTTCGGCGGTGATGCCGATGGGTTTAAACACGGGATGCAGCCAACTGCCGATCTGGCCTGCCCAGGTGTCCGGCCCCGCAGGCACTGCGGAGGTAGGGAAGTGGGTGAGCAGCCAGACGAATACTACGCCGATGATGATGAATTTGCTGGCGCGATGAACGAAGTGGTAAACCTCATGCCAGCCGCGCAGCACCATTTGGCGTAGCGTGGGAAAGCGATAGGGCGGCAGCTCAAGCACGAAGGGTTCGCTGTTGGTGAAATAGCGTTTGAAGATCAGCGCGGTGAGAATGGCGGCGGCGAAACTGAATAGATACAAACTGAACACCACCAGCGCGGCAGACTTGGGTGCAAATAGCGCGGCGGTGATGAACACAAATACTTGCAGACGCGCCGAGCAGAGTGAGAAGGGAATCACCAACATGCTGAGCAGGCGCAATGAGCGCGAGCGCATCACGCGCGTGCCCNNCCCATCAGCAGCATGACGAAGCTGCGTCCGTCCAATCCCAATCTGGCCATCAGCGCATCCATCAAAAAGGCGGCGCGCGAGAGATAGCCGGTATCTTCCACGATCGCCATGAATAGAAAAAACAGAATGATGATGGGGATGAAGGCGGCAACGGTGGCAACGCCGTTGTAAATGCCGTCCAGTAACAAGCCTTGTAAGAGTATGGGGAGGCCGCTCACCAGCGGTGCAAGTGCTGCCTCGCGCAACCAGTTAAATAAATCTCCCACGCCTGTTTGCAACGGTTGCCCGAAAAAGAAAATACCCTGGAACAATATATACATAATGCCGAAGAAAATCGGCAAGCCTAACCACGGATGCAACAAGATACGGTCAAGTTGATCGGTGAGATTATCCGGCAGTCGCATCGGAACTTGCACGGCATGTTGCAGAACTCGCGCCATCTCGCTTTCGATGTGCGCGTCTTGTTCGAGCTGTGAGCGCAACTCTTCGGCCATGCCCGGCGTGTTGTAGCGCAGAGCTTTGGTAACGGCTTGCAGCGCCTCGTGATAACCGTTGCCGTATTTTGCGCTCATTAGGAAAATCGGAATACCGAGCGATGCCGACATTTTAGATGCGTCAATGGTGATGCCGAATTTCTTTGCTTCATCTGCCATGTTTAGCAATACCACCATATTTAAATGGTATTGCTTGAGCTGTAGCAATAAACTCAGTTGGCGTTCAATCTGCGTGGCGTTGAGCACGATGATGGCAAGGTCGGGCACGTTGTCATGCAGGAAGTGGCGCACCACTTGCTCGTCTTCGGAAAAACCGTGAATGTCATAGATGCCCGGCAGGTCGATAATTTCGACCATGTCGCTACCGAGCAAAATCTTACCGCTGAGCAACTCCACGGTGATGCCGGGCCAGTTGCCCACGCGCGCCGATCCTCCCGTCATGCGGTTGAATAAGGTCGATTTGCCTGTGTTGGGCATGCCTAACAGCGCAACCCGCTTCATATTTTTTCCACCGCGATTTTGGACGCTTCGTTCTTGCGCAATAGGATGTCAGTGGTGCCGATGCGAACTTGTAGCGGGCCGGAAAAACTCGCTTTGCGTATCAGCTCGACATGTTTGCCGACGCGGAATCCCAGTGCCATCAAGCGTTGACGCAAAGCGTCGTCAGTGTGAATGGCGAGGATGGTCGCGCTTTCGCCGGAGACAAGGTCAGTTAGATTTTCAGTGGAAGCGGTCATTTTCACAATGACCAGATTATTTCATAGCTGTCCGCCTTTGCGTGAGTCTTTAAATTTTTGTTGCGATGAATTTTGAAAAACCCGGGAGCCTATGTATAATAGCGCCGCTTTGTTGGTGTCACATCACTCCTTCAATCGCGAGTCTTGGAATAAATACCGAAATTCGCACCAGTTTTTCATCGCCGCTTTAGCTCAGTTGGTAG
>PLYB01000069.1 GCA_003151655.1 Gallionellaceae bacterium
ATCGAGCATTACACCGATGTGCCGGTTATCGGCGCGATCCATCACGATGAACGTCTCAGTATCATCGAGCGTCATCTCGGCCTGATGCCCAGTAACGAATCGCATGTGGCGACCGCTAAAATCAAACAAATTGGCGAGGCCGTCGCGGAGCAGGTTGATCTGGATAAATTGCTTGCACTGTCGCAAAAGCCAGCTTTGGATATTCCGCAAAACAGCCCTCACTCTAACTCTCTCCCAGAGGGAGAGAGGACAAACGTGAAAAACGTTCTACAATTTCCTGCCAAAGTCAGCCCGTTGCCGTGCGGCGAAAAGGTGCGCATCGGTATTGCACGCGACCGTTCATTCGGTTTTTACTATGCCGACGATCTCGATGCGATTGAAGCCGCCGGGGCAGAGTTGGTGCCGTTCGATGCTTTGCGCGATGCGCAGTTGCCGGAAGTGGATGGGCTTTATATCGGCGGTGGTTTTCCCGAGATGTGTGCCGCCGAATTGGAAGCAAACGTTTCCCTGCGCGCCGACATCAAACAGGCGATTGAAGGCGGCATGCCGGCATATGCCGAATGCGGCGGCTTGATGTATCTGTCGCGTAGCATCGATTATCAGGGGCGCGCTTATCAAATGGTCGGAGCGATTGCTGGTGATGTGAAGATGCATGACAAACCAATAGGTCGCGGTTATGTGCATCTCAAGGAAGATGAGGCGCATCCGTGGCCCCGCCCACGGCCTCTTGCGGAATCTCCCCCTATCCAACTTTCCCCCGGAGGGAGAAAGGGCAATCGAGAAAATCAATCTTTGATTCTTGCGCACGAGTTTCACTATTCCAGTCTGGAGAACCTTCCGCCGGACAGCGGCTTCGCTTACCATGTCGAGCGCGGTTATGGCATTGATGGAGACCGGGACGGACTCATCGTGCATAACTTATTGGCTTCCTATACTCATCTGCGTACCATTGGCAGTTGCTATTGGGCTACCCGCTTCGTCGCTTTTGTGCGCCGTTGCAAGGAGCAATCATCAACCCTACTTAACGAGAAAGTACTATGAACAATAATCTGTATCAAGCCGCTATCGCCGCCTTTGACAAGGCCAACTCTGAAGATACGAACAAGGAAGTTTTCGACGGCAAGGAATACCCGAAAGAATTGCTCTATGCGCAACGCATGACCGAGATGCAGGAGCGTTTCGCCCCCGAAGCATCGGAAGCGGTGAAGCTTGCCGTACGCGCGCAGCACATCCAGCGCTGGAAAATACCACGCAGCAACTACGCCATGGACAAGCCGGGCTATATGTTGTGGCGCACCACGCTGTACAAATTCCATGCGGAGACCGCAGGGAATCTGATGAAGGAAGCGGGCTACGACGAAGAGATGATCGCGCGCGTAAAAACCATCATCAGTAAAAAAGACCTGAAAACCAATCCGGAAACGCAGATGATGGAAGACATCGTGGATTTGGTGTTCATCGAGCACTACATGCTGCATTTCGCCGGACAGCACGCCGACTATGACGAAGCAAAATGGATCATCATCATCAAGAAAACCTGGAACAAGATGTCGTCGAGCGCGCATGAGTTTGCCCTAGCCGGCAAGATCAAATTGCCGGAGGCACTGGTGCCATTGATCCTGAAGGCCATACAGTAAATGGATTTTTTACCCGTATTCCTTAATGTTAAAGGTAAGCTGTGCCTGGTGGTCGGTGGCGGCAATGTAGCCGCGAGGAAGGCGAGGGGGATGCTGGATGCGGGCGCGAAGGTACGCGTGGTCGCGCCGGAAATAGCTCCTGAATTGGTAAAACAGCACGGTGTCGAAAGTATCGTTGCGCGTTTTGAGTCCAGGCATCTCGACGATGTAATTCTCGTCATCGCTGCGACCAACGACCGTAACGTAAACAAACAAGTCTCCGAACTGGCGCAGGCGCGCAACATTCCAGTGAACGTGGTAGATGCCCCCGAACTGTGTTCATTCATCATGCCGGCCATTCTGGATCGTTCGCCGATAATGGTGGCGTTCTCCAGCGGTGGTGCTTCACCGGTGCTTACGCGCATGCTGCGCGGCACACTGGAGACGCTTATTCCACAGAGCTATAGTCGTCTGGCCGTATTCGCCGAACGCTTCCGCGAGAGCGTAAAGCAACGTGTCAGCAATCCTGCCAAGCGCCGCATTTTCTGGGAGAACGCACTGGAAGGAGTCGTCGCAGAAAAAGTGATGACCGGAGATGAGGCTAGCGCCGAAGCGATGCTGCAACAAATGCTGGCAAACGAGGACAATATCCAGCGCGGCGAAGTATATCTGGTCGGTGCCGGGCCCGGTGATCCCGATCTGCTTACCTTCCGCGCCTTGCGTTTGATGCAAAAGGCTGATGTGGTGGTGTATGACAACCTCGTTTCCAAACCCATCGTCGAGATGACGCGACGCGACGCGGAACGTATTTTCGTCGGCAAGAAACGCAACGACCACACGCTAAAACAGGAAGAGATTAACGAGCTATTGGTGCGCTTGGCCAAACAAGGCAAGCGCGTGCTGCGCCTCAAGGGCGGCGACCCGTTCATCTTCGGGCGCGGCGGCGAAGAGATCGAGACGCTGGCGGCAGAAGGCATTCCGTTCCAAGTCGTGCCCGGCATTACGGCGGCTTCCGGCGTGGCTTCTTATGCGGGTATTCCGTTAACTCATCGCGATCATGCACAGTCTTGCGTGTTCGTCACCGGCCATCTCAAAGACGGCACGATGAATCTCGACTGGGAGCAACTCGCGCGACCCAAGCAAACCGTGGTGGTGTACATGGGGCTGCATGGCCTCGACATCTTGTGTGCCAAGCTGGTGGAACACGGCATGCCGGATACGACTCCCATCGCTATTGTGCAGCAGGGAACAACGCCGAACCAACGCGTCATCACCGGAACGCTGGTGACATTACCCGGTATCGCCGAGCGCGAGAAACCGCAAGCGCCTACGCTTATTATTGTTGGTGGTGTCGTTACGCTGAGAGAAAAGCTGGCGTGGTTTCATCCGCAAGCATAAAACCAGCCCAATGAAAATGCCGCATCACGTAGGGGCGTATGGCAATACGCCATTCGATGTATGCCCCAAAATTTGCGTGTATGAACGGAGGGCGTATTGCCATACGCCCCTACGTGAATGTTACATGCGGAGATGGGGCAATCCTGTCATCCGCCCGTTTGCGTCATGATGCGCACGATTTTGTCTGGCTGCTCTTTAAATTCGTGACGTTCAGGTTTTCTGGCAATGGCTGCACGGATCGAAGATTCCAAATCGGCATCGTCGATGCCGGAACGCAATAAATCGCGCAGGTCGAGCGTGTCTTCTTGCCCCAGACATAAATACAGCATGCCGTCAGCGGAGAGACGCACGCGGTTGCAGGTATCGCAAAAATGTTGCGAGATCGGCGTGATGAAGCCCAGTGAAAATGAGCCATCGACGGAGCGCAGATAACGTGCCGGGCCACCGCCGGATACTACGCCATCAATCAGGCTGAAGCGCTGTTGCAAACGTTGCCGCACTGATTGCAGATTGACATAGCTGGCGTTGCGTCCGCTGTCGCCCATCGGCATGGTTTCGATCAGGCGCAGGATAAAACCTTGCGCCATGCAGAACTCGACCATACTCTCGACTTCGTGTTCGTTCTCGCCGCCGAGAACCACCATGTTGATTTTGATGGGCGAGAATCCGGCTTGTTTGGCGGCGGTCAGGCCATCAAGTATCTGCGGCAGACAGTCGCGTCCGGTGATGCACGCCAGACGCGGTGCGTCGAGCGAATCTAGGCTTACATTCAGGCGCGAGACACCGGCTGCGTGTAAATCGGCAGCATGACGTGCGAGCAGGGTGGCATTGGTGGAAAGCGAAAGGTCGTTCACGCCGGGCAGGGCGCATAGACGCTTTGCCAAATCGGCGATACGCGGGCGCGTCAGCGGTTCGCCACCGGTCAGGCGGATGCGCGCCACACCGAGCCGGGCGAATGCAGCAACCACGCGTTCGATTTCGTCGAAAGTAAGCCAATGTTCAGGCGTTTCAAAGCCGTGGAAACCTTGGGGAATGCAATACGAGCAGCGCAGGTCGCAACGATCCGTTACCGACAAGCGCAGGTATTCGATTTTGCGTCCAAAGCGATCTTGCAGAGTAGTCATGGTTTGCGATTTTTGCGCCAAATGAAGGGTAAATCTGTTAACGTCAGCATCCGTATTGTACTGGCACAACGCACGATTGCAATGAGCCTTAAGTGTTATGCCTCCTTGCTGAGAAGATGGGAATAGAGATGGATGAATTAACGCATTTTTCCGAGAACGGGCGTGCCCGCATGGTGGATGTCTCGGACAAACCTGATACGCAACGCATGGCAATCGCCAGCGGCGTGATCCGTATGCAGCCAGCCACACTTGAACGTATCCGCGCCGGTACGATCGCCAAGGGCAACGTCTTGGCAGTCGCCGATGTGGCGGCGGTGATGGCCGCGAAACGCACCGCCGAGATGATTCCGATGTGCCACAGCTTACCTCTCTCGGGAGTAGAGGTCGCTTTTGACGAGATCAACGAAGCGGATGCCAGCGGTTGCGTCGGCTTGCGCGTTATTGCTACTACCAAATGTGTGGGGCAGACCGGCGTGGAGATGGAAGCCTTGTGCGCCGCCAGCACCGCACTGCTCACCGTGTATGACATGTGCAAAGCGATGGACCGAGGCATGCGCATCGAGCAGATACAGCTGGAAGAAAAACACGGCGGCAAAAGCGGCATCTGGCGCAGAGGTGCGGCGTGATACGAGTTCTTTTTTTTGGCCCGGTGGCAGAACGCGTGCAGACGCGCGAAAAACAGTTTGAATTTATACAAGGCATGAAACTTCAGGATGTCGTCACTGCACTGAGCGTGAGCGACCCGCAGGCATTCGACATCGTGAGCTTCACCGCCGTCAACCAAACGCAAGTCAAGGACATGCAGTTGCCCTTGAACGACGGCGACGAAATCGCCTTCATGGCGAAGTTCAGTGGAGGTTGATATGCAGGATGCTGTTCGCCTTCAAACCGAAGACTTCTCTGTTGACGCTGAGATCGCCGCACTTAAATCCAGCTCGAAGCGCATAGGCGGTATCGCTACCTTCGTCGGTTGTGCGCGCGACTTTTCCGAAGGACGCGATGTCAGTCGCATCGACTTTGACACCTATCCCGCTATGGCACTAGCCGAACTGCAACGCCTGCGCAACAGCGCGATAGAAAAGTTCGGACTGCTGGATGCATGCATCGTGCACCGTATCGGCAGTGTCACCGCAGGCGACAACATCGTGCTGATCGTCACCGCAGCCGAACACCGTGCCCCCGCGCTGAATGCCTGTCACTGGCTGATAGACGAATTGAAACAGTGCGTGCCGATCTGGAAAAAAGAAACTACGCCGCAGGGAGAGTCATGGGTTACGCCACATCCGTAGGCAGTAACGAAATATTTATTGCACCATTGATATTAATACAGAAAGATCAAGTTTTATTCTCGTCCAGACCAATACTAAATTTATCAGGGAGAACACCAGCATGAGCACTAAAATTGATGTTGAGCCAATGTGTAATACCGCTATGGGCAAAGACTTGACCGAAGTCGAATGCCGCATCCTCGGCAGTGTGATGGGAGTTAAATATTTGAAAGATGGTGAATTGCTTTCCAAAGAGGGCGATGCCAATAGTACCTTGTACATTCTGATCGATGGCAAGCTCGATTTGTTCAGAGATATGGAAGGTAAAGGGACAGTGCTCTACACCATGAACAAAGGGGAGTGTGCGGGAACTCGTGCTTTCATTGACCGCACGCCGCGCAAGGCGACACTGGTTGCCAAAGGCGATGCCAAAGTCTATACCCTTGAGCCGGATGCCTTCGAGACACTGATTGATGATAATCCGCGTCTCATTTATAAAGTGATGAGCGCTTTGTTTCGCAACACCCATGCCAACCTGATACGAATGAATAAAGAAGCTGAACAGTTATCGAATTACATTAATAAGACACAAGGAAAATACTGATTAACTGTATGTCCTCGAAATTGATCTCCATCGTCGGTCAATCAGGTAGTGGCAAAACCACGCTGATCGAGAAGCTGTTGCCTGTGCTGAATGCGGCAGGGCTGAAGGTCGCGACCATCAAGCATACGCATCATCAAGTGCCGCTCGATACGCCGGGCAAAGATAGCTGGCGTTTCAAACAGGCGGGAGCTGTGGCAAGCATGCTGGTCACGCCGCAGGCGCTGCAATTGGTAGCGGACTATTCCGAGCCGCACGATCCGGTGCTATTGGCGCAATGCTATTTCAGCGATGCGGATTTGGTGCTGGCGGAAAGTTTTTCGGATGCGGTTTGTCCCAAGATTGAGGTAGTGCGTGCCGCGTGTTCCACAACTCCTCGATGTAGTGACGGCTTGATCGCAATAGTGACGGATGTGGCGACAGCGCATCCGCATCTGCCGTATTTCGCATTGGATGATGTTGAGGGCATCGCCAAATTTATTCTGGCGCAGGTGCTGGGATGATTGCAGATTGCACCGCTATTATTCTCGCGGGCGGTGATTCAACGCGCATGGGGCGAGACAAAGCTTCGTTGCTTGTTAACGGTGAGGCCTTGTTGCAAAGTGTGATCGCCCGCGTGCAACCGTTGTTCGCGCAGACATTAATCAGTGTACGCCAGCCGCGTGGGGATGTATCGCTGCCGCAAATTTGCGATACGCAAGCGGACGGCGGGCCTCTGGTCGGTTTGATCAGTGCCTTGGAGACGATCACTACACCGTGGGTTTTTGTGGTGGCGTGCGATATGCCATTTATTGTGCCAGCGCTGATTGCACAATTGGCAAGTTTTCGAGGTGAGCATCAGGCCGTTATTCCTGTGGTAGATGAACATGCGCAACCGCTGGCTGCATTCTATGCACGCAGTTGTTTGTCGGTGTTGCAGCAAGGTCTGGTGACAGGAAACAAAAGCCTGCTCGGGATGATGAAGAATTTGGATGTGCGCTATGTGGCTGCTGATGAATTAGTACAGTTCGATCCGCAGTTACGCAGTTTTTTTGATTTGGATACGCCGCAGGATGTGACGCTTGCTGAACGGGCATGGCAATTGTGCCACTCCGAAAAATGAAACTTGTGATGCCCGTTTCCCCCTCCCCAACCCTCCCCCGGAGGTGGAGGGGGCAATCGAATCGCTACGCGAGTTTTACGTTAAGGAATTAAATGAAGAATTCACTGCCATTAAACGAGGCGCAAAGCTGTGTGCTGCAACATGCCATGCCGTCGGGCACGGAACAGATTGATCTGCTGCAATCACTGGAGCGGGTGCTGGCGCAAGAGGTGCGCTCGAATCGCGATCATCCGCCTTGCGACATTTCGGCGATGGATGGTTATGCGGTGCGTGCCGCCGATCTGAACATAGTCCCTGCGCAACTTTTGATCGTTGCCGACATCAAGGCAGGTGACTTGCCCATGCTGACCGTGCAAGCCAGACAGTGCGCTCGCATCATGACCGGAGCGCCCGTCCCGCAGGGAACGGATACCGTGATTCGTGTCGAAGATACGCAAGCTGTTGCTGCGGACAAAGTACAAATCAATGTGTCCGCCCAAACGGGCAAAGACATTCGTCGTCGTGGCGAAAATTTACGCACCGATGAAGTGGTGCTGACTGCTGGCACGGAGATCAATCCCGGTACTCTGGGGATTCTCGCTATGGTCAAAGCCGCCGAGGTAACGGTACAGCGCCGCCCGCGTGTCGCTATTCTTTCCAGCGGCGACGAACTGGAAGGGCTGCACGATGCGTTCGATGCGAACAAGATACCGGATGCCAATAGCTATGCCTTGATGGCGCAAGTGCAGGCGCTGGGTATACAACCCACGCTGCTCGGTATCGCGCGCGACACCCCGGACGATCTGCGTGAAAAATTGCAACAGGGCTTGCAGTACGATGTGCTGCTGGTTTCCGGCGGCACCTCGGTCGGTGTGCATGATTTCGTGCGACCTACGCTGGAACAACTCGGTGTACAAATGCATTTCTGGCGCGTGCACATGCGCCCCGGACATCCGGTCGCGTTCGGCACTACGGCGGCGAGCAAAGTGTTTTGTCTACCCGGTAATCCTGTATCCAGCATGGTGTGTTTTGAACAATTGGTTGCCCCGGCTTTGCGCAATATGATGGGCTATGCCCGTCTTTTTCGGCGCACGCTGCCGGTGCGTTTGGCGCAAGCTGTGGCGCATCGCCCGGGGCATGTGGAATTTGTGCGTGTGGTGTTGAGCCGCGATGCTGATGGTTATTTGGCGACACCGACAGGATCGCAAAGCAGCGGTGTGTTGCTGTCGATGGCGCGAGCGGATGCGCTGTTAATCGTGCCAAACGAGAGCAAGGGGTTGGCAGCAGGCGATCAAGCGATGGTGCAAATATTGAATGGCACAGAATTCGAGCAAGACAACGGGAGCATAGTATGACTACAGCAAAAATCGGCATCCTCACTATTTCAGACCGCGCCAGTCGCGGTGAATATGAAGACAAGGGTGGTCCCGCCATGCACGCATGGTTCACGCGTGTATTAACCAGTCCGTGGGAGGCGGTAGCGCGCGTGATTCCCGATGAGCAATCGCTGATCGAAGAAACGCTTATCGAGTTGAGCGATGTAGTCGGGTGTAGTTTGATTGTTACTACCGGCGGCACCGGCCCCGCTCTGCGCGATGTGACGCCGGAGGCGACCGAAGCAGTGTGCGAAAAGATGATGCCCGGTTTTGGCGAACTGATGCGCACCGCCTCGCTGAAATTCGTACCCACCGCGATTTTGTCGCGCCAGACCGCAGGTATACGCGGCAAGAGCCTGATCATTAATCTGCCTGGCAAGCCTTCAGCTATCGACGATTGCTTGAACGCTGTTTTTCCCGCAGTACCTTATTGCATCGACCTGATCGGTGGCGAGTATCTGGAAGCTGATGCGCAACAATGTGCAGTCTTTCGTCCAGCGCATGCGAAAAAGTAGTTGTGAAACCCGCACCGGATAGCCGCTATATCTTGTGTGTGTAACAGAAAAATATTCTCAGGGAAGAGACTTTTTAAACGGATTATTCGGGCATTTCAGTTTGGTGCAATCCGCGTAGATGTAGAGCGAATGATCATGCATGGCGAAGCCCCGGTCAGCGGCGGCTTTTTTCTGGCGCGACTCGATGGTCGCGTCATAGAACTCCTCGACCACTCCGCATTGCAGACAGACGATGTGATCATGGTGCTTTCCCTGATTGAGCTCGAATACCGACTTGTCGCCTTGGAAGTGGTGCCTGATAAGTAACCCAGCCTGCTCGAACTGGGTCAGTACCCGGTAAACCGTGGCCAGACCAATGTCCTCTCCGCCCGCAAGCAGTTTTTTGTAAACATCTTCCGCGCTTAAATGGCACTCATTGCCGCTTTCAAACAGACTCAATACCTTAAGTCGAGGCAGCGTTGATTTCAGACCTGCACTTTTCAGATCCAGCGATTGGCTCATGCAATTTCCTTAACATCTACTTAATTTGAAAATTCTATCACAAACAAATTGCAAACAATAATGAGAATGATTATCATTCGCAAAGTTAAACGACAAAGACTGCCATGAAAATTATTCTGTTTTGCTTGCTGCTGTTCCCGCTGGCTACTTTCGCAGCAGATACCGATTATGCGTTGAACATTAAGGATCAGCGCTTTCAACCGAATGAACTAATCATTATGGCGGGACAGAAGGCTAAGCTGGTAATTCGCAATCAGGATGGCATGCCGGCTGAGTTTGAAAGCTCTGATCTTTCCCGTGAAGTCATCGTGCCGGGACATGGTGAAATCGTAATCTACGTTGGCCCTTTGGAGCCGGGAACTTACCAGTTTTTTAATGATTTTAACCATGAAATGAAGGGTTCTATTGTGGTGAATCCTGCATCCAACAAAGGGCACTGAGTATGTTTGCAACCGCAGTAATTATGTTTCGGGAAGTATTGGAAGCCTCGCTTATTATTGCAATTGTTCTCGGCGCTAGCCGTGGTGTTGCGGGGCGCGGATGGTGGGTTGGCGCAGGTATCGGGCTGGGATTGCTTGGGGCATCCATCGTGGCGACGCTGGCGAATGTTGCTTCTTCCGTTTTTTCCGGTGAAGGGCAAGCTATTCTTAATGCAGTCATCCTGCTGAGTGCGGTAGTGATGTTGACATGGCATAACGTCTGGATGAGTGCACATGCTCAACAATTTTCAGCAGAGGTTAAGGCGCTCGGTACAGATGTTCAGTCCGGCCAACGTCCGATGGCAGCCTTGCTGGTTATTACGCTCGTGGCAGTGATGCGCGAGGGTTCAGAAGCGGTACTATTTCTTTGGGCGGTCTCCACCAGCGGCGAACAAAGCATGAATATGCTTCTTGGCGGTATCGGCGGTGTGCTAGTCGGCGTTCTGTCCGGCCTGCTTTTGTACATCGGAATATTGCGTATTCCAACCCGCTACTTTTTTTCAATCACAAGTTGGATGATCTTGCTTCTTGCCGCCGGTCTGTCTGCACAGGCAGCAGGCTTTCTCAATCAGATTGGAATTCTGCCCACTTTGGGTAGCGGTCTATGGAACACTTCAAATATCTTGAGCCAGAATAGTCTGCTTGGTCAGTTGCTGCATATTTTGGTGGGGTACATTGCCCGTCCATCAGGTATTGAGGTCGTTTTCTACATAGCGACATTTCTGACCATGCTAATCCTGATGCGAATCTACGGTGGGAATCGAAGTGGACGACTAAATACGCAAGGTTAAGAACTATATGGGGCAGATAGCTAAAAAATTAATCCTGTCTCTTTTTGCGACATTTGCAGTCCTCTCTGTTTTTGGCGCAAACGCTGTCTATGCAGATAACGACTTCATCGTTTATTCACCGCATGTAGTTCAAGGGCAACGTGAAGTTGAAATGAGAGGGTTCGGCTATCAGGATGGGCGGAGTGATCTCAACGGTGCTGGCGGCTATAACATTTCCATCGCGCATGCGGTAACCAGCTGGTGGAAGCCCGAGATATATATCGGAGAATTCAATCGTGCTGCGGGGGGATCAATTTATTCTTCAGGTTATGAGTTTGAGAATACGTTCCAACTTGGCGCGCAGGGTGAATACTGGGCTGACGTTGGCTTTCTGGCATCATACGTTGATAGTACCCAACCGGGAATATCAAGTATTGCCGAATTTGGACCGTTACTGGAAAAGATGTCCGGGCATGTCGACCAGCGATTAAATCTAATTTTCGGAAAACAGACAGGTGGCGGGGCGAGTAGTGCAATTGCAATTCGCTCGGCCTATAGCATTAACTACAATTTTCATTCGGACAAGGCTACCTATTCTCCAGGCCTCGAAGCCTATTATCGTCCCAGTGACAACGCTTACCAAATTGGACCGATATTTTCCGGGGAACTCAGAACAGATGGGGGTAATGAACTGGAATATAGCATTGGCGAGGTTTTTGGTATTAATTCCGGCGCTCCGTCCAGAACACTTCTGGCCCGTGTGGGGTATGAATTTTTCTAAATCGAGTCTGTGCTCTTAAATACTGTACAAGACTGTTCAAGTTTCATCGAGTCGTGAGTCAGAAGGTATTCGTTGCGTTTGGGTTGGCTGACTAAAACATCACCGTGATGCGAAAGTGTTACTTCGTAGGCACACCTTTTGCTAGATTCCGTAACACCGTTAACCCACCAATTATGTTTATTGTTACGGCATAAATGTTGGCGTAGTATGTGGTGGTAAATTAGAAAACGGTAATATACTTAAGAGGCCCTAGATGAACAATGAGACAGTAATCGGTGCGGTAGATG
>PLYB01000101.1 GCA_003151655.1 Gallionellaceae bacterium
GCCGATGATGGCGTGATGCCGCAAACCAAAGAAGCCATTCACCATGCCAAGGCGGCGGGCGTGCCTATCGTGGTGGCGATCACCAAGATCGACAAGCCGGATGCAAATTCCGAACGCGTGCGTCAGGAGTTGGTTGCCGAAGGCGTGGTGCCGGAAGATTGGGGTGGCGATGCGATGTTCGTGGAAGTTTCCGCCAAGAGCGGGCAGGGTATCGACACTTTGCTGGAAGGTATTTTGCTGCAAGCCGAAGTGCTGGAGTTAAAAGCACCGAAAGAGGCTGCTGCCAAGGGTATCGTCATCGAAGCGCGTTTGGACAAAGGCAAGGGGGCGGTCGCAACCATGCTGGTGCAGTCCGGTACGTTGAAGCGCGGCGATGCCGTGTTGGTCGGTGCCGTGTTTGGACGTGTACGTGCCATGTTGGATGAGAATGGCAAGTCGATCCATCAGGCTGGCCCTTCTATTCCGGTCGAAATTCAGGGGCTGTCGGAAGTGCCGATTGCAGGCGCTGATTTCATTGTGATGGCGGATGAAAAGAAGGCGCGTGAAATCGCTTTGTTCCGTCAAGGTAAGTTCCGCGACGTGAAGCTGGCAAAGCAACAGGCGGCCAAGCTGGAAAATATGTTCGAGCAGATGTCCGAAGGCGAAGTGCGCACCCTGACACTGATCGTCAAGGCCGATGTACAAGGTTCTTGCGAAGCAATTGCAAGTTCACTGGACAAACTTTCCACCTCAGAAGTTAAGGTTAATGTGATCCACAGTGCGGTCGGCGGCATCACAGAGTCCGATGTCAACTTGGCACTTGCCTCCAAGGCGATCATTATTGGTTTCAACTCACGCGCCGATGCGACTGCGCGTCGTTTGGCCGAGTCTTCCGGTGTTGATATACGCTACTACAACATCATTTACGCGATGGTGGATGAGATCAAGGCTGCCTTGTCGGGCATGTTGACGCCGGACAAGAAAGAAAGCGTCATCGGCATGGTGGAGATTCGTCAAGTGTTCACCATTTCCAAGGTCGGTACGATTGCGGGTTGCTACGTCACCGAAGGTATCGTCAAGCGCGGTTCGCAAGTACGCGTGCTGCGCAACAACGTGGTTATCCACACCGGCGAACTGGACTCGCTCAAGCGTTTCAAGGACGATGTGAAAGAAGTGAAGTCGAACTTCGAATGCGGTTTGTCTTTGCGCGGCTTCAACGATCTGGAAGTGGGCGACCAGCTTGAAGTGTTCGAAATCGTTGAGGTTGCACGCGCGTTGTAATGGCTAAAGATTACGCCAGAACAGATCGCATTGCCGAACAAATTCAGCGCGACTTGGCTGATTTGCTGCGGCTGGAGGTCAAGGATCCGCGTGTGCAGAAGGTGACGATCACGGGCGTGGAAGTCACTAGCGATTATTCCCATGCCAAGGTGTTTTACACTACCTTGGATGGCACCAACAAGCAGTTGCAGGAAGGCTTGGATCGTGCGGCAGGTTTTTTGCGCAGCAAATTGGCTCACGCCATGAAGCTGCGCATCATTCCGCAGCTGCATTTTGTTTATGACGAATCCATCGAGCGCGGCTCTCATCTGTCACAACTCATAGACCAAGCGGTTGCCAGCGACGCATTGCTACCAAAAGAGTAGCAGCTATGGTTCGTACTACTTGGCGTCCGCTGGATGGCGTTGTTCTGTTCGACAAACCGCTCGAATTAAGCTCCAATAACGCACTGCAAAAAGTCCGCCGTTTATTTCAGGCGGAAAAAGCGGGCCATACCGGCACACTTGATCCGCTGGCCAGCGGACTGTTGCCTGTCTGCTTTGGTGAAGCGACCAAGTTTTCCATGGGCTTGCTGGAGGCAGACAAAACCTACCGCACGACGATCCGACTGGGACAAACTACCACTACCGGCGATGCCGAAGGTGAAGTCATTGCTTCCCGTCTGGTCAGTGTAAGCGAAGAGCAAGTACGAGAAGTACTGCAACGTTTTTGTGGCGCAATCCAGCAGCTCCCTCCCATGCATAGCGCCCTCAAACACCAGGGCAAGCCGCTGTATGAATATATCCGCAACGGCGAAACAGTCGAACGCGCATTGCGCGATGTGTTCATCCACGACTTGCGTATGGAGCGTCTTGAAGAAAACGAACTCGACATCGTGGTGCGTTGCAGCAAAGGAACCTACGTGCGCACGCTGGGCGAAGATATTGGCCTGGCCTTGGGCTGCGGCGGCCACCTCATCGCTTTGCGCCGCACCGCGATTGCCCATTTCAATCTTGAGGATGCATATAGCTTGCCACAGTTAGCGGCGATGGACGAGCAACAACGGGATGCTGTCATGCTGCCCTTAGACTGCATGCTGCAAGACTTCCCGGCATTAGAGCTGGATGCCACCGAATTGCAGCGCATGGCGCAAGGGCAGCGCTTGGGGAAAAACCTGGGTTTGCCGGATGGCAAGATACGCTTGTATTCATCAGGAAAATTCGTCGGAGTGGGCGAGTTGCTGGGCACCCGCTTGGCTCCCAGCAGGCTTTTGGCCAGCGTGGCCCGGAGTGCCGCAGCATTAAAATCAGAGGTTATTGATTTAGGATATTAAATTAACTTGAGCAGCTAGCCCATTAAAGGGTAAAATGTCGCACTTTTTTATTGGAGAGGAAGTAAATGTCTATTACCACGGCACAAAAATCGCAAATCGTTGCCGATTATCAACGGGCAAAGGGCGACACAGGTTCCCCTGAGGTTCAAGTTGCATTGATTACTGCTCGTATCAATTACCTGACAGATCATTTTAAAGAACACAACAAAGACCATCACTCACGCCGTGGCTTATTGCGTCTGGTTAGCCGTCGTCGTAAGTTGCTCGATTATTTTAAGAGCAAAAACGAGGTCGGGTATCGTGAGCTCATCAAGCGCTTAGAGTTGCGCAAGTAATATATGACAGCGGGTCGCAGATGCGGCCCGCGTCGTTTTTGTTGTCGTTTTTAATTCATCCGGCGTAGTTGCGCCATGTCATCACGAGAGAGGTCTACCTTGAGTCACTATAAGAAAACGATTAGTTACGGCAAACATCAACTGACCATAGAAACAGGTGAAGTAGCTCGCCAAGCAACGGGTGCCGTGTTGGTTAGCCTGGATGATACTGTAGTGTTAGTTACCGTCGTCGGCGCAAAGAATGCGAAGGCTGAGCAAGATTTTTTCCCATTGACCGTTGATTATCAGGAACGTACTTATGCTGCGGGGAAGATTCCGGGCGGGTTCTTTAAACGTGAAGGCCGTCCAAGCGAAAAAGAAATTTTGACCTCGCGTCTGATAGATCGTCCGTTGCGTCCCTTGTTTCCTGAAAGTTTTTATAACGAAGTACAAATCGTAGCGACTGTAGTGTCGTCCGATAGCCAGATTGACTCCGATATTCCCGCAGTGATCGGTGCCTCGGCAGCGTTGGCAATATCAGGTATTCCTTTTGACGGCCCCATCGGTGCCGCACGCGTGGGTTACCTGAACGGTCAATACGTATTGAATCCAACTGCGGACGAGTTGAAAACTTCACAGATGGATCTGGTCGTTGCGGGTACAGCGCAAGCGGTATTGATGGTTGAATCCGAAGCGCAGGAACTTTCCGAAGAAGTGATGTTGGGCGCGGTGGTGTTCGGCCATGAGCAGATGCAAGCCGTCATCAATGCCATTAACGAAATGGCCGATGCTGTTGGCAAAGATGCATGGGACTGGGAACCGGCTGCCAAGGATGAATCATTAATCGCGAAGCTGGCCGAGCTGGCAGAGAAAGACCTGCAAGCTGCGTATGCTGTACGTCAAAAACAAGAGCGTACTGTGCAAGTGAATGGTATTCGCAGCCGCGTGTTTGAAGCACTGACAGCGCAATTTCCGGATGCGTCCAAAAATCTGCTGGGCGAATTGTTCGGCGCATTGGAAGCGAAGATCGTGCGCGGTCAAATTCTCAGTGGCGAGCCACGTATCGATGGTCGCGATACGCGCACTGTGCGTCCGATTACTATTCGCACCGGCGTATTGCCGCGTACCCACGGTTCGGCATTGTTCACTCGTGGCGAAACGCAAGCACTGGTTGTGGCAACGCTGGGCAGCATGCGCGATTCGCAAAAGATTGATGCACTACAAGGCGAGTTTTCCGATCGCTTCATGCTGCATTACAACTTTCCTCCTTACTCGACCGGCGAAACTGGCCGTGTAGGCACACCCAAGCGTCGCGAAATCGGACATGGTCGTTTGGCTAAGCGCGCGCTGGTAGCTGCACTGCCAACTGAAGAAGAGTTCGGTTATGCCATGCGTGTGGTGTCTGAGATTACTGAGTCAAACGGCTCCAGCTCGATGGCCTCGGTGTGCGGCGGTTGTCTGGCATTGATGGATGCTGGCGTACCCGTTAAAACTCACGTTGCCGGTATCGCGATGGGTTTGATCAAAGACGGCAATCGTTTTGCCGTGTTGACCGACATTCTGGGTGATGAAGATCATCTGGGTGATATGGACTTTAAGGTGGCGGGTTCCGAGAATGGTATCACTGCCCTGCAAATGGACATCAAGATCAACGGTATCACCAAAGAGATCATGAAGGTTGCTTTGAGCCAGGCTCGTGAAGGCCGTGTACATATTCTCGGCATCATGAAACAAGCGATGCCGTCGGTACGTCCGGAAGTTTCCGAACATGCTCCGCGCATGCTCAAGATGAAGATCAATCCGGAAAAGATTCGCGACGTGATCGGCAAGGGCGGTGCGGTGATACGCGCATTGACCGAAGAAACCGGTACGACCATCGACATCGACGACGAAGGCAATATCACCATCTCCTGCGTCAGCGGTGAGGCGGGCGAATTGGCCAAGAAACGTATCGAAGACATCGTGGCCGAAGTCGAAGTGGGTAAGACTTACGAAGGCCCGGTGGTCAAGCTGTTGGACTTCGGTGCGATCATTAACATCCTTCCGGGTAAAGATGGTTTGCTGCATATTTCGCAAATCTCCAATGAGCGCATCGCGAATGTGTCCGACCATTTGAAAGAAGGCCAGATCGTTAAAGTGAAGGTGTTGGAAGCGGATGAAAAGGGTCGTATGCGTTTGAGCATGAAGGCGCTGCTGCCACAAGCCGAAGCTCCTGCACCTGTTGCCGAGTAAAAAGTGAAAGCTCCGCCATCAGATGATTTGATTGCGGAGTTGGAATGAAAAAAAGCCCTTGTCTAAAATTTAGACAAGGGCTTTTTCATGGCATGAATCAATGGGAGCGCAGCGGCACGAGTGAGAAGGTGCTAATGCCGGGGCTTTCCTGTGGCCCGAGGTGACTCAGCAATTCTCGCAACGCTTCATTTTTTCCGTTGGACGCTTGAGCGGTGCCTTTGAAACTCAGCCCTGTCGATGCTGAGAGATGCCCCTGTCCTGCCAAAAGCAACGAGCCCGAAGTTGTACTTAATGTGATGTCCACTCCGGCGGGGGTGCTGGAAAAAATGAAATGGTAATTGCCCAAGGGGGAGATGCTGCTGAGCAACGAGCTTGCATTCAACCAGTCGGCTGTCGCTGTGCCTTGTAATCCTTGTCTGGTAATGAATAAAGAATCGCTTTTGAATATGACTTGTCCGCGTAGCGCGGCGGGTTTTAAAAAATCTGACGCTTCATCCAGCAAGATGGCAGGCAAAGGGATGTAGCTGTGTTGCAATTCAACTTGATCGATTGATGCGATTACAGTCATGGGCAGCGCAACTTGCTCGTTGTCCCAATTCAGTTGGATACTCAGTTTTCCAGTCAAAAGTGCCAGAGGCGCAATGTTCCAGTGTAGCGCGCTCAGTGTAATCAAGCCGCCGCTGCGTTGATGTAACACAGGATTAGCTGCGCCGTGCCAAATGGTCTCTTGCGTGTTGGCAAGTTCGATTCGACCATCGCTGGCAAACAGGAGAACTTGGCTGAGTATGCTGGCCGGAGCCGTAATGATCAGGACGATTGTATAAGTGACGAGCAGTAGCGCCCAAGTCCGTTTGCTCATAAACGGTTACTGGATATTTCCATTGCTTAGAGTGGCGCTGACTTTTACCATTCCGGCCTGCGGCAGCGCGCTGATTGAGATCGCGTCTGCGCGGATATGTTGTTCCTGTTCAAGCTCACGCAACCAGCTTAGCCAGACTGCGAAATAAATTGCGTCGATGCCGATACGTGCCGCGTTGGGTTCTTGTGTATCCAAAGTCGTGATCGACGCGCGCAATTGATGGCGCGTAGCGGATTCTTCAATGCTTGATTTGATAGCCTGTGCATCTAGCGCAGCCACTTGCGGGCGATGGTGCAGCGCATCTACTTCTGTCGCCTGATCTTGTAGTCTTACAGCCTGCGCCTGCAACACCGGGAGCGTATCGTGCAGCTTGGCAACGGCGCTATGCGCGGGTTGCCATAACAGGTAATAAAATACGACAGGAAGCAGCAGAGCGTTCGCCCAAGCGATTATCTGTTTTTCTTTAGCCGGTCGGTTGTTCCAATGTTTGGAACGCAATTCTTGCCAGCGTGTTTTCATGACACTCCTCCGGCTAAAATCGCCAAGCGTGTTTCAACGCCGTTTCCTGTATTGCGAATATCTCCCGGACGGATACTCAAGCCTTTACTCTGCAAGCGTTGTTTCAGCGCGATAACTTCGGCTTCGTTGCGCAGTTTTAGATCGATATCAAGCCTGCCGGATTCGTAATGCAGGCCGCTCACACTTCCAGCCGGTAACGAAGAAAGTGGGCTGGATGCCTGGTCGAGCAGGGAAATAAAATCGGCATCATCGGGTAGTCCGGCGGAGTGGCGCAACGCGGCAATGTTGCGCTGCATCTGCAACGGCGGATTGACGATGACACTGGCTTCCCCGAATGACTTGCGGAAGGTGCGCTCCATCTCCTGAGTGACAACTGTTTTCTGGTGGTTGAGCAAAGCCCATTCGATGTTTGTCCCCAAGGTTTCAATGAAAAGTGCCGCGAGCAGGATCAATGCGACAGGTTTAAATTTCGGTAGCCATTCATGCAATTTTGTTTTAGGTGCGAGCGTTCCACAAAGTAAATTCAGGGTGTCGTTTGGAATCGGCTCACTGCGCCAATCCCATCGTTCTCCACGCGATAGTTTCTCCATTAGACTTGGCCACTGCGGCAATTCATGCTGCGATGCGTCTGCGGATAAGCGGATCAGAATATCTTTCGGGGGCAAAGGCAGAGCAGCATTTAAACTCAGCGTCAGTGCAAGCGGCGGGTGTGTTTCGTCTCCATGATCCAACGCAATGCCGGATGTGGAACCGGTACGCATAAAACCTTTATTACCATCCCACACGATTACCCACGTGTCGGGAAGAAAAGCCGGTAGCAGCATTTCCGGTACAGCCCGGCGCAGGGTGATATTCGTGGAGAGGCAGGCAGAGACGATGCTTTGCAGCCATTGCTTCTCAACAATAAACAATGAGCGCAGGCCGGACTTTTGCACAGCACCCGGTACGACATGATTATCTTCCGGGTCGGTCAATGTGTATTCCTCGGCTACAAATGGCAACGCCGCTTCCCAGCGTCGCCGCGATTGTGAGGGCATTTGCACGTTCACGCTCATTAAGCGCGTGGAGGAAATGATGGCGATATATTCGTCAGCCTTGGGTAGCGCGGCAAGAGAAGAATTCCCCGATTGCAATACGATGCCCGCATCATCGCACAGTGCCCAAGGGCAGAGTGAAGTGCTGTCATGCCAAGTGGCGGAGAAGTATATGCGTAGCTTCATTGCTCGTGAAGAATATTATTTTTGTTTTTGCGATGCATCATCATTAATCCGGTGCCAGCATATTTCGAGTGGCTGATTTTATCCCAAAAACGGATGCAGGGATGTTTGCTGAAGGCTCCGGGAGTTTTAAATGGCTGTTCCGCAAACGATAAGGCCAGCATTATGCTGGCCTTATCGTTGAAGCTGAAGCAGAATGCTGACTTATCGATTTCGCTTCATATTGCTATTTTTAAAACACTACCTTACTTGCTGGCGATCACTTTCATCCCCATCAGTTCAGTGATGTCAATGTTGCCGACTTCACCCGATCTGAATTGGGCATAACCGATGATATCCGCAATACTGTCCAGCCCGGACTGCGAGCCACCTTTGCTACGCGCGATTACATTCATGCCCGGTTTCAGATCAGCCTCGTCAATGTAACCGACTGCACCCGGTGTGGATTGCACGTACTTGATAACATCGGCATCATTTGCCAATTCTGCCGGTGGAGCGCCCTTGCCAATATAGCGTCGCACCGTCCAGTAGGCCGTATACTTTTCCTCATCCTGATTAAGAAACCCCTGCAAGAAAAGATTACGTGCAGTCGTGCCGGATTTGATTCCGACCGGCGTGATGTTGATGCCTGAAACAGAAATGACTTTTCCGGTGTAAACCTTTTGAATTGTCACCGAGTCCATCTTCGGAACATTACTGTTTCCGATCACTACAATTTCACCTGCATGGGCTTGGGCGAACAGCAGAGAAGCGGTCAGTGATACAACTTTAAATGTCGTTTTCATGATCGTCCCCCCTTAAAATACAAAGTTGTAAGAAAATGACAGCACATCAATATCTTGATTGCTGACATTGCCACCGGAAGGCGCATCGACGAAGCTTGACGCTATCCCTACATGCGTTCGCGCCCATTCCGCCTTGATTTTCTGCGTGGGGGAGATTCGGTAAGAAGTTCCCAACGCGATCGTGTTTTGATCATAAACCAGCAAGCCGTCGGCCAGCACTCGTTGGGCAGCGTTGATTGCATTCACCGCCCCTGTAACTTGCGGGACAGTCCCAAAGGTCAGGTCGGTTAGTCCTGCGTTGCTATTCATTGCCTGATAAAGGCTGAGTGCATCGGAACGGGATTGAATCTGCGCATAGGAAACATAAGGTGTCCATGCATCTATATCTTTGAGCAGTGCCAAGTATCCGCCATTGGTATCGACCCCGCTCAAGCCATTGGTGATTTCTCTGCGACCATATTCTCCAATCAATCTGAAGTCTTGCGGCAGATGAATTTCTGTACCCAGAGTGAAGACCACGCTATTTACACTTCCGATATAGGCTTGCGGCAACACAGAGTACGCCGTTCCGCTAGTTGCGCCAGTNNCAGTCAAAGAAGAGTTAATTTGGGCACCCGTAAGCTGGGAATAATAGGCCGGCGAGGAGGGATCTATCGCGGTTGTTTGTGTCTGTACACTGGCGCGGTATTTATCTTCGTCCCGTAGCCAAGTCAGTGCAAATCCGCTGCTATTCACGCTAATATTTTTGAAATTGGCACCCGGTTGCATGGATGAACCCGGAATTTGAACGTTGTCACGCTGGTAAATCCGCCAGTTGGTAGATATGGTGCCCGAGTAGGCATCCAGCGTCACTTCGCCAATGCTTGGGTTCCAAGTTTTGGACACAGAGGCACCGACGTAATCGCTGGAAGGGGAGATGCTGTACATCTCGGTTGGCAGGTGGGCGAAGTCATATGTTTCTCCCACATCCTGACTTTCGCTGTAAAGGTAAAGTCCTACGCGCTGCTTGCCCAGACGAACGAGCCAATCATTGGATGGACGCCAGGAAGCAAATGCCCAGCTCAAGGTGCTGGCCCATCCCGTGTCGCTGCTCAGGGAGGGGGCGAACTTGCCCTGAACGGTTGCGCCGAGCTCATCGGTAAACTTGATGTCGGCCTGCACACCGAAAACACTATCTCTTTTTGTGGTTCCGTTGTTGTTGACGAACCGTTCGTAATTATAGGACTGGTTGGACTGCGCATAGCCCAGCGTGCCGAAGCCGGAGAGCGAAGTCTCCACCGCAGATGCCGTTATGCTGATCAGACTTGCCATGATCGCCCCGGATAGGGCGAGGCAAGTCTTCATGGTTTTACTGTTCATGATTTACTCCTCATCGTATTTCTCCTTGGTTAATAAACATCGGTAAAAAAATCATTGGTCATTCCAGTTCGCGGCGATGACCCGAAAGCGATCCTGTATTCCCTGAAATGCCGCGATCACGTCGGGATCGAAATGTTGCCCGCTGCCTTTTTCCAGTATTCCGGCTGCCTGAGCGTGAGTCATCGGTTCTTTGTAGGGACGGCGCGCAATCAGTGCGTCGTAGACATCGGCTACCGCCATCAGTCGGGCAGGCAAAGGAATCGCGACACCGGCCAATCTGTCCGGGTAGCCGCTGCCATCCCATTTTTCGTGGTGAAAACGGGCGATCTGGCGTGCCATTTCGAAGTACGCGCCTTCTTCACCCATGAGTGTTCCCGCGCGTGCCAGCATGTCGTCGCCGCGCTGGGCGTGGGTCTTCATGACGATGAATTCTTCATCGCTCAGCTTGCCCGGCTTGAGCAGGATATGGTCGGGAATAGCAATCTTGCCGATGTCATGCAGCGGCGCAGTCTTGGCGATCAGCTCGATGTATTCGGGTGTCAGTAATTCGGCGTACTGGGGCAGGTGCGATATTTCTTCCGCCAGTATCCGCACGTATTCCTGCGTGCGGCGGATATGGTTGCCAGTGCATTCGTCGCGAAACTCGGCAAGAGAAACCATTACCCAAATGGATGCGTCCTGCAGCCGGGTTACTGCGGCAAGGCGGCGTTCGACTTCCTGTTGTAGCCAGGTGTTTTGATTTTGCAAAAAATCCAGCCATGATTTGATCTGCAACTGGGTGTTGATACGCGCCAGCACGATGGGAGGGCTGATCGGTTTGTGGACGAAATCCACTGCGCCCAGCGACAAGCCGAATTCTTCGTCTTCCATGCTGTTTTTGGCAGTGAGAAACATCACCGGCACACGTGCCGTACGCGGGTCGGTTTTCAAGCGGCGCATGACTTCGTGGCCGTCCATCTCCGGCATCATTACATCCAGTAAGATCAGATCCGGCGGCTCTGCAAAAGCCAAGTCCAGCGCCTTTTGGCCGTTGTTGGCCACGCGTACCTGATACTTGTCGCACAACAGGTTGGCGAGCAGGCTGAGGTTGGCGGGCGTATCGTCCACTGCCAGAATCGAAGGAAGTTGAGCGTTGGTCATTATATTATTACGCCGATGATTTACTGCCGCGCACAAGGGCTAAGGCTGTATCAAAGTCAAAGTTATCCAATGCCGTGCCGATCTTTTTTCTGGTGTAGGTATCGATAACGCCGCCCAGTTCGGATTGCTTGTTTTGCCATATATCCGTCGCTGTGAAATTGCCTTTCGCCAACAAGGTTTCCAGTTCGTCCAGCCAGACAGGGCGCGGGGAGGGTGTTTGATTTGCCTGAGCTTCGCTTGTTTGCGGTAATTCTGTGGTATCGGACGAGATGCCAAAATAGCTGTGCAGGGCAAGTATTAACGGCAGCAGTAGCGCTGTCATCGCTGCCAACACAGCTGGACAATCTGCTTGTTTTTGTCCGAGTGCTTTTTCCAGCAATCCCGCCTGATCTTGTAGCGCTTCTGCGCCGAGAGTTCCCGCCAGTCCCTTGAGTGTGTGGGCATAGCGTTCCGCCTCTTGCCATTGGCTGGCCGCTATCATCTGTGCAAGCTGCTGCCCGGCATCGGCGAAGTCGAGCGTAAACTGGCGCAACAACTTGAGGTATAACGCGGTCATTCCCGCTGCGCGTTGCACACCGGAGACGGCGTTCAGCCCGTCAATTTCCGGTAGCACGGGGGCATTGCTTTGTTTGGTCGTTGCCACATTGGGCTTGATCGATACGGGCATCACTTCACCCCGAGGCCGGAAGCTCGCCACGACAGCAAAAAATTCATCCGGCGCAATGGGCTTGGTGACATGCGCATTCATGCCCAGCGCCTTGCAGCGTTCGCGCTCTTCCGCCATGGCGTGCGCTGTCATGGCAACGACGGGTAGGCGGAAATAGCGCGGATCTGCACGCAGGCGACGGGTGGCCTCGTAGCCGTCCATCACCGGCATCTGCAAGTCCATCAGCACCACGGTATAGTGCTCATCGGCCTGTTTATTCAAGCAAGCCAACGCCTCTTCGCCGTGATTAGCCACATCAACTTGAGCTCCTCTGGACTCCAGCAATTCGACGGCCAATTGCTGGTTGATCGGATTGTCCTCGACCAGCAGGATGCGCATGCCGTCGAGACTGTGCGTCTCGGACTGGTGGTCATTTTCACTCGCCTCCAGCGCGTCGCCGCCAGTCAGCTTGCGCAGCAGACTGCGCAGGGTATCGGGCAGCACCGGTTTGCTCAAAAAATGGGAAGCGCCCAGTTTTTGTGCGACATCATGCATATTGTCGGAATCGTAGGCCGAGACGATAACGGGCACCAGCGGCTGGCGCAGAGGCAGGGCTTGCAAGCGCTTGAGCACCTGCGCTCCATCCATGCCCGGCATGACCCAGTCCAGCAGCAGCAAATTAAAGGGGTTGTCCTCCCGCTCCGCTTGCTCGATTGCGGCCAGCGCTTCTTCGCCGGAGGACACTGTCGCCACACCGAGTGGGCGACGCGTCGTACCCACGCGCAAAGCCCCCAGCAATTCACTGAGTACGGTACGCGCTTCGTGCCGGTCATCCACGACTAGTACGCGCAGTTGATCGACCCCCGTCAGCGGGGTGGTCTGAATCTCCGCAGCAGGCACCAGCGGGAACACGGCGTTGAACAGGAAAGTGGTACCTACACCGGCTTTGCTCTCGACCCAGATTTTTCCGCCCATCAATTCGACCAGCTTCTTGCTGATGGTGAGTCCGAGGCCGGTACCGCCATATTTGCGCGTGGTTGAACCGTCGGCTTGGGTAAATTCTTGGAACAGCCTGCCGACCTGCTCCTCCGTCATGCCGATACCGGTATCACTCACCGCGAAGCGTAGCTTGAGGGCATCGTCGTAGCGTTCTTCAATGCGCACGGTAACCTTGACGTGCCCTTGGTGGGTAAACTTGACGGAATTGGATAGCAGGTTGGTGATGATCTGTCCCAGGCGCAGAGAGTCACCCATCAGCGCGCTGCTCTTGTCGAGCAGGGCCGGTTCGGACAGATCCAGCAGCAATTCGATTTCGTTTTCATGCGCTTTCTGGCGCAGCATCGCCAGCGAATTGCCGACTACGTCTTCCAAACGGAAACGCACCAACTCCAGATCGAGCTTGCCTGCCTCCACCTTGGAAAAATCCAGAATGTCGTTGATGATGCCGAGCAGCGACTTGCCCGCGTTGTGAATCTTGTTGACGTAATCGAGCTGACGCGGATTGAGCTCGGTCTTGAGGGTCAGATAGGCCATGCCGATGATGGCGTTCATCGGTGTGCGAATTTCGTGGCTCATGTTGGCAAGGAACATCGACTTGGCTTTAGTGGCCTCATCGGCCTTCAGGTTGGCCGCCTCCAGTTCCTGCGCTTTTTTGGAGAGCTCCGCCTGGTGGCGATCATGCATCCGCATCAGACGCCGGGTCTGACTGAACAATTTTTTGTAATCTTTTAACAGGCGAGTGTGCGCCTCGATCAACGCTGGCTCGTCGCGCGGAATGGAAAGGAAGTTCTCACCCTCGGTGATAACGGCCTCTTCCGCAGCGAAAAGAAGATCATCAGACACTTTTTTCGACCAAGTTAAACTCGATAAAATTGAGGTCTTCTTTGAACTCCTCTCCATACTCCAGCGCACTTTCGTTACCAGCGGCATATATCCAGTTGACGGCTATTTTTCTTCCGACGGTAGCGGCCTCATTTAGCAGATCAAATAAATTCATCAGGGCTTTCGATGAGCTGGAGTTGAAATAGATAATCTCCATGTTTACAGTCACGGCGAGTTCGTTGCCGCTGTCCAGGAATTTTCGCAGCCATTCAAATACCGGCGCATAAAATTCTGCCGTATTCTCCGGATAGGACTCGCCGCGTAATTCCAGGATGCCGGAGGCATAATCAAAACGTATTTCAGGCGTTGCTTCGGTTTTTTCTATGATCAAGTTTTCCATGTTATTTTCCATATCCATATGCCTAACGGGCAAAGCAAAAGTGCCGCCCAAAAAAATGAAACTCGTGATGCCCGTTCCCCCTATCCAACTTTCCCCCGCACGCGGGAGAAAGGGCGAACGAATCGCTACGCGGGTTTCACGTTAAATTGTGGCTTTAAGAGTGAAGAATGAGTTCTTGTCATCCAGCTTGTGAAAATCGAACTCAATGGTTCGACTCGCCTTGCGCGCCATTTCAATGAAACCAAGCCCGGCCCCTTTGCTGTCGCTATCCGGTGTAAGGCGTCGCTGCTCCTTGTAAAACTGTTTCAATTCATCCTGGCTCATCTCCTGAATGGTCGTCAGCTTGTTGCGCAGTTTTTCAACATTTGCGCTGGGCATCATATTTCCGCAAATCACAAAATAATGACTGTCTTCCATGCCGACCGTGATCGTCCCAACCCCCATCATTTCGTTTTCCATGAAGGGCACCGGCACCCTTTCCGCCGAATAAAAAATAATGTTCTGGGCCTGTTCGATCACCGTGGCAAATATCTTCATCTCCACATTTTTGTCCACGTTGAACAGGGACATTTTTGATTTCAGCATTTCGGCCAACTTGACCATAAAGCTATGAACCAATACGCCGTTGAACGTCAGAAAAATCCCGTTACGGGTAAGTTCTTCGCGGTAAGAAAAAAAATCATTCACTTTCATAGGCACTCCTTTCTATAAAACCCCAATAATCCGTTGCCACAACATCCCCGGCGCGAAGGAAGGAACAATTCCGCTCGCGCATTGAGCATTCCCGGTCAAACTCTGAAACCGATCACTGAAACATCGTCACGTCTTTTTGCACTTCCCTGATACGCCAAAAATTTCTTGTAAATTTCGCTCTTCTGCTCAGGCAGCGGCAAAGGCCCCGCCTCTACCATCCATTGCATCAAACGCTTTCGCCCGACACCCCATCCGGTTTCGGCACCAACCTGATCAACCACACCGTCTGAAGCCAGATAAAAAGTCATGTTTTTGCCGGTCGTTATTTCCTGAATTTCAAACTGCTGATCATAGGAAATGCCCCGGTAACCCATGCCTGATTTGCTGCCCTTGATGATGTTCACCTCACCATTTTCGAGAACATACAAATCGAAGCGGGCACCCGCAAAAAAAATTCTCGATTTGTCGGCATTCAAATAGCACGCGCCCATTTCAATTCCGTCATCCGATTGGCCGTGCTCGCTGTCCTGATTGAGCGTGTGCTGCAAAATCCGGTGCATGTGTTGTATGAGTTCATCGACCTTGCCGGGAGAAACATCCCGGATCGCCCTGTCCAGAGCTCCGGATGAAAGCATGGTCATGAATGCGCCGGGAACGCCGTGTCCCGTGCAGTCACCGAGAACAATCAGGCATCCGTCGCCCCACGACTTGCACCAGTAAATATCACCGCCGACCACATCCCGTGGTGCCCATAAAACAAAATGGTCGGGAACCATACCTCTGAAATATTCCTCCGGTGGAAGGATCGCGCGCTGAATGCGGGCAGCGTATTGAATGCTGCTGTTGACCATGTGATGTGCCGCTTCCAGTTCCTGTTGCGCCATCTGGCGCAACGTGATGTCTTGCTCGATGGATTCGGCCATGCTGTCGAAAGTTGTGCCGAGCGACATCAATTCCTCAACTCCGCGTTCGCTGCCGTAATGCACCGAAGAACTGGAAGTCGCGACCGGCGCATCTCCTCCGCTACCGACTCTGGTACGGGTGGAGTAGTCACCCAGCGCCAGTCGCCCGGCGGCCTTCGATAGTGTTTCAATCGGACGCAGAACACGACGGCGTATCACCTGCAATGCAGCCAGCACCATCACAATGGTGAGCGCCATGCTGCCGAGAGTCAGGAATATCCAGCGCTGCAGGTCGTTCGCCGCCTCCGTCACCGCCGTGTTGGTGCGCTCATCCACCATGGAAACCAGCGCGATCACGGATTTGGCAAGATTGGATTTGAGCTGGTTGTATTCCTGGCTGTGAACCTGTTGGCTGGCGAAGTCCAGGTGGGGCTTGCCATCTGAAACAAAATCGTGGGTTAGCGGGTCGTAAAGCCCCTGAGTGGCAGCGAAGGCAATCTGCTCGGTCTGCTTCATCGCCTCGGTCGCCTGGGTCACCTTGCCGAGCGCATCAAATTCCTCTTTACTGAACTCCAGCGACTTCATGCGCTCCGCAAGTGAATGCCGCTCGCCATTCAGTGGAAAGCGGGGTTGAATCTCGCCGGCAATCGCCATGTCCCAATAGGTGCCGGGCACATAATTTTCCGGCTGGGGTTTATCGCCCTGACGGATTGCCAGAATATCGTAGTAATACGTCAAATAGCGTGTCTGGGCGGTGCTGGTGTATTCCCGCACGAGGCTGGTCAGTTGTTCGGTTTCCTGGCGTAACTCGTTGCTCAGCGACATCGCGCGTTGACGGTGTTCCTGCACGGACACCACGCTGTCGTACCCCCGCTTGATCATCAGCAGGAACAGGGCATTGGCGCTCAACGCAAATATCACCACCAAGGAAAACCACAAGGAGAACTGCTTAAGTTTCACAAAACCATTCCATTATTCACGACATGAGTACGATATGAAAGCCACGCGCGCGGTGATGCTAACGCTTGGCAAACGGGGAAGCCCACATGTAATCCCGCAATTGATCCAACTCCGACGAATGCAGCTTTGCCTCGCCCTGCAACTTGGCGTTTTCGCGCCGCAAATAATCCTGCATGAATTTTATTTTGAGATGCGTTCTGACCCGCGCAATGATGATCGGCGGACTGATCGGCTTGTGAATAAAGTCGACCGCCCCCAACGAAAACCCCAACTCCTCATCCTCGACTTGCGTTTTTGCGGTCAAAAAGATCACGGGAATTTCGCTGGTGATCGAATTGGCTTTAAGCCGTCGGCATACCTCGAAGCCATCGATTTCCGGCATCATCACGTCGAGCAGAATCAAGTCCGGCACAACGGACAAAGCAAGTTCAAGCGCCTTGGCACCATTGTTGGCTAAATTAATCTCGTAATCATCCTTCAATACATTGGCAACCAGCGTCAGATTGGCAGGAGTGTCGTCTACCGCCAATATTGTTGGGCGTTCTTTACGTTCAGATAAAACAGTCATAGCAACCTCACCTAATATCAATAAATCTGTCAGCGCTTGATGGGCGAATCCATCGTAGCAATGCGAAACTTGTTGGCACGCTCGATACGAGCCTGTCTTAATCGCTTAGAAGGTTAAATGGCGAGCGTTGAATAATCGTTGAATTGGCGAAAACGGCTTGTTTTGGTGGCGATGTGCTTGTTAGATGCAACAGAACAGGAGGCAGTTTGCCTCGAAGATAAGCAAGAATCGGCTGCGTAGCGTTAAAACCATGAAAAGCGGCAGTAATAAAGCCAAGTCGACTCCTAGCTTGTGTCATTACTGCCGTCTGCTGTCGTCTACCTTACTCGTAGCGGCGTGAGCGCTTTCCTAAGACTTTGTTGGGGTTATCTCGCAACTTCTTATCAGTGTGATAGTGTTTAATTGCGGCTCCAATGGAAGCCAGCCCCAAGCCATAAGCAAATTTAATTGCATCAAGATTTTTCAACGTCACCAAGCCAAAAACATCTGGGTAGTCTTTGGGAACGACCGTGGGATCTTCCCCTGCGTCAATAAGTGCCTTTAGTTCAGCAAGAGCTTGATCCCTATTTTCCTTGTTCGCGTCTTTTTTGGAACAATCCCACAGTATTTTATGGAAAGACATATTTTCTCCTAGTTATAAAACAATCCGATGCATGCTTCCAACCACTAAATAAACAACCCCGCGCGACTTGGCGGGCAATTTTTTGACAGTCTGCTCGAATGGCCGGTTAGTTTAGCAGTCAGATGTGTCGAGCAAACCATGATGGCTGGCAACTTGTACTGCTTCCGTGCGGCTTCTTACTCGCAAAGCTTGATACACCGCCGCTAAATGCACCTTCACTGTCCCTTCTGAAAGATTAAGTCTTTCAGAAATCGCCTTGTTACTGAGTCCTTCAGCAAGACACTCTAATATTTGCGTTTGCCGTTTGGTTAAACGATAGTTCTCAATACCCGAGAGATGCTGCAACATCTGCTTCGGCACATAAATATCACCCGCAAACACCTGTTTCAACGCGCTCAGTAATGTGGTCTCCGGCGCACTCTTGCCAACAAATCCGCTTGCGCCATAGTTCAATACTTTATGGATGACATGGAAATCTTCCTCACCTGACACCACTACAAGCGGAATACGCGGATAACGCTCGCGGAAATATTTGACGGAGTTCGCCCCGTTACAACCGTGAGCATTCAGTTCCAGCAATACCAAATCCAGATCGGGGTGTTGCTCCACGCGCCGCAATCCTGCTTCCCAATCATCCGCCTCAAATAGTTCGCCTATCCCGGTGGGAAGCTTTCGCAATACATGGCTCAGTCCTGCGCGAAACAACTCGTGATGATCGATGAGTAAAATTTTCATAATTTCGACGGCAACAGGACTTGAAGTACGCACATGTTTCTATACTCGCATTAAGCGATAATGCCGTCAGGTTTCGGCAAGCGCAACCAGGCGGCATACAGCGCCGGGATGAACAGAATGGTGAGCAGCGTGGCAACCAGCAGTCCGCCCATGATGGCATAGGCCATCGGACCCCATAGCACGCTATGCGTCAGCGGGATCATCGCCAGGATCGCGGCGGCAGAAGTAAGCATGATGGGACGGAAGCGCCGCACCGTTGATTCGCGTATCGCATCCCAATCGGATAGTCCCGCTTCCCGATCCTGGCGAATCTGGTCGATCAGGATGACGGTGTTGCGCATGATCATGCCGCCCAGCGCGATGGTGCCGAGCATGGCGACGAAGCCGAACGGTTTGTGGAATACCAGCAGAGCCATGGCGATGCCGATAATGCCCAGCGGGGCAGTCAGCAGCACCATGAAAGTGCGCGACAGCGATTTCATTTGGATCATCAGGAAGCCGAGAATGGCAGCTATCATCAGCGGCACGCCCGCGTTGATAGCATCCTGTGCGCCGGAGTTTTCACCCAGATCGCCGCAGGCTTCGATCTGGTATCCGTCCGGCAGTTTGGCGCGCAGCGCTTCCAGCTTTGCATTGACCGCCATGCCCGCATCGACGGCTTGTACTCCGGCGGCAACGTCGGCGTACACGCTCAGGTAAACATCGCGGTCTTTGCGCCAGATGATGGGGTCTTCCAGCACGTAGGAGATTTGTGCGACCTGACGCAAAGGAATGCTGCCGCTTCGTACTGAGGGAACTTGTAGCGCACCCACTTGCGCCAGTTGCCGACGTTCGGAAGCAGGGGAGCGCAGCACGATGTCTATCAGCCGATCATTTTCGCGGAACTGTCCGGTGGTCAGACCATCTGTTGCTGTACGTACAGTGAGTGCGATATCTGCCGAAGTAACGCCTGCCGCGCGCGCGCGATCCTGATCTACATCCACGCGCAACATCGGTGTTTGCACGCCCCAGTCCGGGTGAACATCGCGCAGGCGCTCGTCGCTGCGCATAATCTTTGCGACTTGTTCGCCCAATCGCTTGACCGTCACCAGATCGCTACCCAGCACGCGAAACTCCACCGGGTAGGAAACAGGAGGCCCGAGCGGCACAGGATTGGCGCGTGCCCGCACGCCGGGAAAATCCGTGGCGAAAATTTGCTGCATTTTCTTCTGCATGCGGTCGCGCGCCGGTATGTCATTGGCCAGCACGACGATTTGGGCAAAATTAGGGCGAAATAATTGCTGGTCGAGCGACAGGAAAAAGCGCGGTGAGCCGTAGCCGACATAAGTAACATAGCTGGTAATGTCACTTTCCCTGGCGAGTATTTCTTCGACCCGTGCCGCTTCGCGTTCGGTGCTGCGAATGCTGGAACCTTCGGGCAACCAGACATCGAGTATCAGCTCCACGCGATTGGAGGAGGGGAAAAATTGCTTCTCGGTAAAGCTCATGCCGATGCAGCCCAGAATAAAAACAAGCAGGGTGCCCATCAGCACGGTCTTGCGGTGATGTAAACACCATTCGATGGTGTGCCGCAGCCTGCGGTAAAACGGCGTATCGAAAATTTCGCGTTTTTGTCCTGCATGGCTTTTCAACAGATAGAAACCCGCCAGCGGCGTAACAAAAATCGCGGCAACCCACGACACGATAAGCGCGATGCCGACCACGGCGAACATGGCAAAAGTGTATTCCCCTGTGGACGATTGTGCCGTGCCGATGGGCAGGAAGCCGGTAGCGGTGACCAGTGTGCCGGTGAGCATGGGAAATACTGTCGCCGTGTAGGCGAAACTGGCGGCACGCATCCGGTCATAGCCCTCCTCCAGCTTGCGCGCCATCATCTCCACCACGATCATCGCGTCGTCAACCAGCAGACCGAGCGCGATAATCAGCGCACCGGTCGAGATGCGGTGCAAGTCGATGTTGAAAAGATGCATGATGAAAAAAGTTGCGGCGATGACTAGGGGGATGGTGACTGCCACCACCATTCCGGCGCGCAAGCCCAGGCTGGCGAAGCTGACCAGCAATACGATGGCGACCGCTTCCAGAAACGAGCTCATGAATTCGCCCACGGCCTCTTTCACCACGGCGGGTTGGTTGGAAACGCGGGCGAATGAAACACCGACCGGCAGTTGGCCGTGCAGCGTATTCATTGCACGGTTGAGGTCATCGCCCAGCCGCAGCACATCGCCGCGCGGCTTCATCGAAATCGCCAGACCGATGGCGGGCTTGCCCGCATAGCGCATGGTGGTTTCCGGCGGATCAATATAACCGCGCGTCACCTCGGCGATGTCGCCCAGTCGCAGCGTGCGTTCATTCACGCGCAGAGGCAGGCTTTTCAGTTCATCCACCGATTCGAGATTTCCGCGCACACGTAGCGGCACCGAGAAATCGGCGGCATGCAACCTTCCTGCGTCCTGCACGATGTTCTGTGACTGGATCGCCTGCGCGATTGCCAAAGCTGGAATGCCTAGGGAAGCCAGATGCTGGGTGGAAATGGCAACGGTGATTTGTTCCTGCTGTACGCCGACCAGATCGACCTTCGCCACGTCGGGCAGTTTGATCAATTGCTGCTGTGCCATTTCCGCGTAACGACGCAACTCTTCCAGACTGAAACCGTCACCGCTAAGCGCATAGATGGAACCGAATACATCGCCGAACTCGTCATTGAATGACGGTGCACTTGAGCCTGCTGGCAGGGCGTGCTGCATGTCGCTAATTTTTTTTCGCACCTGATACCACAACTGGGGCACTTGCTCGCGTGGTGCTGTGTCCAGCAGTTGCGGGATGATGACGGTTTCGCCGCTACGCGAATAGCTGAAGGTTCGCCGGTAATAAGGTACTTCCTGTAATTTTTGCACGATACGTGCGGTGATCTGCTCATCCACCTGCTGCGTGGTCGCACCCGGCCACAGGACGCGAATAGACATGCCACGAAAAGTAAAGTCCGGGTCTTCGCGCTGGCCGAGTTTGGAATAAGAAAGTATCCCGGCGATGGCCACCACGGCAATAAAGAACCAGCTCAGTTCGCGTTGCCGCAGGGCGAGCGCAGTCAGATTGAATCGCTCGCTCATGGCAGCAGCTTGACCTTTTCGCCCTCATGCAAAAGATTAGCTCCTGCGGTTACCACAACATCGCCGCGATTCAGCCCGGAGGCAATGCGCACGGTATTGCCTTCCATGCCGTCGATGGAAATAGGGGCTGCATGTACGCTGCCAGCAGCCTCGACTTTCCACACCATGGGATGGCTGTCGCGGCTGACCACGGCGGTCAGCGGCAGGCGAATAACCCGATTGCCCGGATTATCTTTAGCTTGCACCTCTACTGTGGCGCTCATGCCTAGTTGCATGGCGGCGTTCGCGTTGTTGATGGCGATGCGTGTGGCATAGGTGCGCGTGGCTGGGTCTGCTGCTGCGGCCAATTCGCGCAACGTCCCTTGATAAGACTGTTCCGGCACTGCATTCAGGCTGACCGTAAATTTGCTCGCCGAGCGAAAGCGTTGCAATTCTGTTTCCGGCAGATAAATAAATAAGGTAATCCCCCG
>PLYB01000089.1 GCA_003151655.1 Gallionellaceae bacterium
TCATCAACGAATACATTGACGAACGTTTCCCCCACCCGCAATTAATGCCGGCCGATCCGGTGATGCGCGCACGGGCACGTTTGTTCTTGCATCGTTTTGAACAAGAGTTGTTCTGCCATATTGAAGGTTTGGAAAGCGGTGTGGCGAAGACGGTGGAGAAGGCTAGAATCGCAGTGCGTGAAAATCTGACCCAGATTGCTCCCGTGTTCACCAAGCAAAAGTATATGTTGGGCGATGAGTTTTCCATGCTCGATGTGGCAATTGCTCCTTTGCTGTGGCGCTTGGATCACTACGGTATTCAGCTCGATAAAGATGCTACCCCGTTGATGAAATACGCTGAACGATTGTTTTCCCGCCCGGCTTACAGCGAGGCGATGACCCCGTCTGAAAAAGCGATGCGTAAGTGAGTGACTTATCCACCAAGCCCTATTTGATTCGCGCAATCTACGATTGGTGTGCAGATAATGGGCTGACACCGTATTTGGGTGTCCAGGTGGATGAGTACACGCAGGTGCCGATGGGCTACGTTAAGGATGGGAAGATCGTTCTGAATATCAGTGTTGATGCGGTCAGAAACCTGCAAATGGGGAATGAGGACATCAGCTGTAGCGGGCGTTTCGGTGGGGTGTCGCATCAAATCATGGTTCCAGTCGCAGCGGTGATTGGAATATTTGCCAAAGAAAATGGTCAGGGGTTGGTTTTTCAGGGACAGGATTCCTCACCGACAATCAGTGTGCCAATACCGGCCAAATCCAATTCAACAGATGAGCCGCCTGACGGTCCCGCTCCGCAAGGAAAGCCGAAACTTAGGATTGTGAAATAGTCCAATGATATCCGAAACGTGTGCACCGGATTTTTCAGCCTGATGAGATCAATGCGCGCTTTCATCTTCACCCGCCCCCTTCCTCTGCCCCCGATGGGAATTAATAAATAAACCATCAACTACATGCATTCAGAATTGCCCAAGTCGACCAGTCTGTAGTAATCTCAGCTTATGCAACCTAACGTGTTAACGATAGCATCACATAACAACTGACCGTGGTCGAAACTTCGCCTAAGCCTTTGCGTCTGGATAACTTCATAGCCAACCTTCCGTGTATGGCGTTTCAGTTATTGCTGGGTTCAAATAATTCCTTTTCCTTCTCCTACATCGGCGAGGGAAGTCAGGCGCTACTGGGTATTTCACCCGACGACCTCAGAGCAGACATTAATCTTTTCCTGAAATTAATTCATCCGGAAGACAGTCAGGCATTTACCGAGAGCATGTTGCTTTCGGCTAAGAATCTTTCTTTCTGGAGCTGGGAGGGGCGCGTTACTTTAGCCGACGGTGAATTGAAATGGCTGACCCTGGGTTCATCCCCGCAAACCAGACCGGACGGTCAAGTGGAGTGGGAAGGTCTCGTAGTCAACGTGACTCAGACCAAGCTTGATGAACTTGAACTGATGCGTTCCCAGCAGCAGCTACGCGAATTTTCTTCACACATACAGGATGCCAAAGAACAGGAACGATTGCGCATTGCCCGTGAGGTACACGATGAAATCGGCGGGCTGCTGACCGCGATCAAAATGGACTTGGCCTGGATGAAAGAGCGTCTTCCCAAGAGCAAAAAAATATTAACCGACAAAACTACCACTATAGAAAATATGGTGGATAAAGCCATGACGGCTGCGCGCAATTTGGCGCACAGTTTGCGCCCGGGCTATCTCGACAGTTTTGGGATTGTTGCGGCCATCGAAATGGAGGCTGGAGAATTCGAGCAGCGCACGGGTATTAAATGCCTGCTTTCACACAACGATGAAGAATTGGAAATCGATCTTCATCCCGATGCCTCGATCGCGTTGTTCCGCATTTTTCAGGAATCGCTGACTAATATCATGAAACATGCGCAAGCCAGTGAAGTGCGGATAATGATACAGAATAGTCCGCAATCTATCGAATTGACCATTAGTGACAATGGGCGGGGTTTCAGTCAGGACGCACGACTCAAACCCAGATCATTCGGCCTGCGCGGAATTCAGGAGCGCGTAGCGCATTTTGGCGGGCAGGTCAGCTTTACCAGCGCACCCGGACAGGGCACAACCGTCTCTGTCGTTGTTCCACACATACCACTTGATGCGCCGCCAGGTGATACACTACTGCAACCCCAACAACCCCTGTTCTAACTAAATATGCGTAACGGAGCTAGACAATGATAAATGTGCTCATAGCTGACGATCACACGCTCATTCGCAAAGGGTTGAAACAAATTTTGGACGACACTGCCGATATGCGTGTCACAGGCGAAGCCGAAACCGGAATGCAAGCCATTCAAATGGCGCAGAAATCTGCTTTCGACATGATCTTGCTCGATATTAGTCTTCCCGACAAAAACGGCATTGATGTTCTTAAACAACTGAAACTCATCAACCCGGATGTACCCGTGCTGATGTTGAGCATGCATGCCGAAGATCAATATGCAGTGCGCTCTATGAAAGCCGGTGCGGCGGGGTATCTCAACAAGCAGAGCGCGCCCTCGCAATTAGTCAACGCCATCCGTACGGTGGCCAGTGGTAAAAAATATATCAGCGGCGAGCTCGCAGAGCAGCTTGCCAATGGACTTTCCCAGGGCTACCAGGAATTACGTCACCAGACTCTGTCAGACCGCGAATATCAAACACTCTGCTTAATGGCATCAGGCAAGAAATTGAGCGAGATGGCCAAGATCATGTCGCTCAGTGCAAAAACTGTCAGCGTGTATCGTGCCCGCTTACTGGAAAAGATGAATCTTAAAACTAACGCAGAAGCGATACATTATGCTATCAGCAATCATTTGATAGAATAATTCACGATGCTGGATATTATCTATAGAAGTGTCTGAAGCCTCATTATTTCTTTTTCAGATTTAATAGGTATTGCTAAAGCTTAGAGTTACTCCGCCTGGAAAGACCAAATGAAAAAAGAACTTACTCCTTCGGAAGCGGCGCGCGAAACGCTTATTGAACTGGCATCGCGAAAGCTCCCTCCTACCCCGGAAAATTATACCAAGGCGTATCAAGAGATCACCGGTGCCCCGATGCCTGGCGCTGCTGCCGAGGCTCCCAAGCTTAATCTCTCGTGGTCGGCGCTTATTCAAGATATGTTGCGTCAACTGGATACCACACACAAAGGTATTACCGTCACACGTAAAAAAGATGGCTTGGAAACGGTGCTGAACCGTTTTGGCACCAAGCCGGATGTGTTATTCGACAAGCTGCAAGGGTTGATGCGTTCCTGGTCAACAGCAAGCACGGTCAATATAGACGCGCCAGCTCAACTTCCCGAAACAAATGCCGAGGTGCCGACCAGCGCAGGCGCAGCTGCCGCTGCAAAAGTGAAAGCTGTGCCACACGGTGACAGCGGTGTCGCGCAAGCGCATCAGCAGCTCATCGCGCAATTACGTGAATTACTGGCGCAGGCGGTCGAAAATTCGATAACCGCCCAGCCCGAACTCACCACCGAAATAACAGAATTGGCACAGCTTATTCGCACAACCGAAAATAGTCAGATCCCCGCGCTTACGTCTAAATTGCGGCACTTCTGGCTCAAGTTAGAACTGCGCGGCGGCGACAAGAACAAGATTCAGGAAGGCTTGGTACGTCTGCTGCGCCTGTTAGTGGAAAATGTAGGGGAGCTGGTTGCAGACGACCAATGGTTGCACGGTCAGATCGTGACGCTGCAACAGATTATTGAAAATCCGATCGATAAGCGCGTCATCGCCGATGCGGAACGAAATTTGCGCGATGCCATCATTAAACAAGGCTTGCTGCAAAAAAGCTTGAGCGATGCAAAGTCTACTTTAAAAGGGTTGATGACCACCTTTATCGACCGGCTTGGTGCATTCAGCGAGACGACTGGCCAGTACCACACAAAAATAGAAGGTTATGGTCAGAAAATCGGCGGGGCAAGCAATCTCGCCGATCTTGGGCATATATTGGAAGACATCATGCATGACACGCGCATTATTCAAGATAGCGCGTTGCGTTCGCACGAAGAGTTGCTGTTTACCCGCAAGCAGGCAGATGAGGCGGAGGCCCGCATCAGACAACTGGAAAATGAGCTGGAGCAGGTCAGTGACCAGATACATACCGACCAGCTTACGGGAATTCTCAACCGTCGCGGCATGGACGATATATTTGAAAAAGAGCTGGTTCGTGCTAATCGTAGCCAATCTCCATTATGTGTTGCTCTGCTCGACATCGACAACTTTAAAAAGTTGAACGATACGCTTGGGCATCAGGCCGGAGATCAAGCCTTGGTTCATCTGGCGCAGGTAATCAAGGAGAGTCTGCGTCCCTCCGACAATGTGGCTCGTTATGGCGGCGAAGAGTTCGTTATCGTTTTACCCGATACGCCGCTGAAAGAAGGGATTGAGGCGGTTGAGCGCTTGCAGCGTGAAATGACTAAAAAGTATTTTCTGAATAATAACGACCGCATTCTGGTGACTTTCAGCGCAGGGGTCGCTTTGCGCGGTAGCGAAGAAGATCAGGAAGACGTTATCGGGCGCGCCGATAAGGCCATGTACATTGCCAAGACTACCGGTAAGAACCGCGTCGTGGGTGCTGAATGAAGGGTGAGTTCTCATCTCCCATTAAGGGCGCGAGGGCTTACTCTTCCCCTTCGCTATTGAGCTGTATATTTAGACCTTAGAACCGCCGGCCCCCTAATTTATTGCAATAACTTAAGCAGAACTAAAGTTTCCCCCAAAAACTCCGATAACAGTACTAGCGACGGTTAATGTTCCTGCTAACAAAGGCGAACCGAAGTAAACGGCACAAAAGCCGGATGTACAAATCGAGTCAAAAGGAGAATCAAAATGCCTTCAACAATCAATACCAACTTGGCGTCACTGAACGCACAGCGTAACTTGAACTCATCTCAGGGTGCTCTACATACCTCTTTACAGCGCTTGTCTTCGGGCATGCGTGTCAACAGCGCCAAGGACGACGCAGCGGGCATGGCGATTGCCTCCCGCATGGAAAGCCAGATTCGCGGCTTGAACCAGTCCGTGCGCAACGCCAGCGACGGTATCTCGCTCGCGCAAACCGCCGAAGGCGCGTTGGGTTCCATTCAAAGCAATATGGCGCGGATGCGTGAACTGGCGGTACAAGGTGCCAATGCGACTTCCGGCTCCGACATCGCTTCGATCAATGCCGAGTTCACCCAGCTCAATGCTGAAAATCAACGTGTTATTAGTGCAACTTCGTTCAATAACATTAACCTGCTGTCGCAACCGGTGAATCAGGTATTCCAAATCGGTGCGAATAGTACTGCAGGAGTTGACAGTTTTACTGTATCCACGCCTGCTGCCATCGCCCCGACCTCGGTGTCGCTGGGAGACTCGTCGGCTTCCGCTCAGGCAGAAATCGCCAAGCTGGATGTGGACATTGCCAACGTTTCATCGGCCCGCGCCCTGTTCGGTTCGGTACAGTCACGCTTCGAGTCGGTGATCAACAACTTGCAGATCGCCTCGGAAAACCAGACTGCCGCACGCAGCCGCATCATGGACACCGATTACGCTGCAGAAACCGCCAGCTTGACCCGCGCGCAAATTCTGCAACAAGCAGGTACGGCGATGTTGGCTCAGGCGAACCAATCACCTAACAGTGTGCTGACTCTGTTGCGTTAAGACAATAAAAATTAATACAAGAATAGCAACAAGTTTAAGGTTGACTCGGCCGGCAGGTAAAACTGCCGGTTTTTTTCTTTGTGCGCCCGGCAGGGCGCACTT
>PLYB01000176.1 GCA_003151655.1 Gallionellaceae bacterium
GCCTCAATGCCGCCCACGCCCCAGCCGACCACGCCAATGCCGTTGATCATGGTGGTGTGGCTGTCTGTACCCACCAAGGTGTCTGGATAAGTCACGCCGTTTTTTTGCAGCACACCGCGCGCCAGATATTCCAGATTAACTTGATGCACGATACCGATGCCGGGTGGCACGACTTTGAAAGTATCGAAGGCTTGCATGCCCCATTTCATAAAGCGGTAGCGTTCGGCGTTGCGTTCGAATTCCAATTCCATGTTGAGCTTTAACGCGTCGGGACGGTTGAAATAATCGATCTGTATCGAGTGATCCACCACCAGATTTACCGGCACCAGCGGCTCAATGATTTTTGGATCTTTGCCCATCGCCGCAGCGGCATCGCGCATGGCGGCGAGGTCGGCGAGCAGCGGCACGCCGGTAAAGTCTTGCAACACGATGCGTGCCACGACGAATGGAATTTCTTCGGTGCGCATCGCGTTCGGTTGCCAGTTCGCCAGTTGGCGCACATGCGCTTCGGTTACCTTTTTTCCGTCGCAATTGCGCAACACTGATTCCAGTACGATGCGGATGGAAACGGGCAGACGCGAGATGTTGCCGATACCCGCCGCTTCCAGCGCGGGCAGTGAATACAGCGTGGATTGCTTGCCGCTGGCTAACTCGAATGTTTGGCGGGTGTTGAACAGATTATGGGACATAGCGAATAACCTCTAGGTTAGGTACAAGCTTTAATGTAGCCGCATTTTACCCGTTTGGGCGAGCTTGTTCACGATGAAGCAATTTATACCCGATGATTTAGTCCGCGACGACATGTGTTGGAGCCGGGGCACCTTTTGCCGGTGTGCGTACTAATAGCAGCAGCGGTAACATAAATACAAAGTTGAGTGTGGAAAACCAGAAGCTGTCGATGTAGGCGATGCTCTGAGACTGGTACATGACGGCTCTGGCGGCAAGCGCAATGCCTTGCGTATCTTGAGTACCCAGATGGAGCGGCGCGAGATACTGATGTAGTGTCTCGCTATACGGCGTGATCTCGCCACGCATTAAAGCCCAATTTTCCTGTGTACTGCGCGAAAAATAAGTGGCGATGATGGAGATGCCCAGCGCAGAACCGAAAGTGCGGATCAGGCTGTAAATACCGGCGGCTTCTGCAGCAATTGTTTTGGGCAGGGTGGTAAATGCCAGTGTTGAAATGGGCACGAAAATCAGGCCCATGCCGAAGCCCTGAAAGATCATTGGCACGATCAACTCGCTCGCAGTGACATCGCCGGTGAAACGGGTCATCAGGTAGTTGCCAGCGATGCTGCAAAAAATGCCGACCAGCACGAAGTTGCGCGGTTGAACCTTACCGGAAAACTTACCCACTATGATCATGATGAGTAACGAAGCCAGGCCGCGTGGTGCCATGTATAGCCCGGCATCAAACGTGGGATAGCCGAGAAAGTTTTGCAGGTAAAGCGATTGCAGCACCATGCCGCCGAAGAAACCGATACCGATGGTGGTCATGATGAGGCTGGCAACCAGAAAATTGCGGTCTTTGAATATACGCAGATCAAACAGCGGATGATGTTTTCCGGTGATGGTATAGATGAAGAAAAAGAGCAGGGAACATACAGAGATGATAGTGGCAAAGATCAACGTCTGCGAACTGAACCAGTCATCCTGATTGCCGCGATCCAGTACCAGTTGAATGGCACCGATGCCGATAGCAAGCGAAGTGAATCCAAACCAGTCCATGCGCCGTGCTTTTACTGCACTATCCGGTACGTGGCGTAAAGCGAGAATCAGTGAGGCAATACCAACGGGTAAGTTGATGTAGAACGTCCAGCGCCAACTGACCACGTCGGTGAGCCAGCCGCCCAGTGTGGGGCCCAGAATCGGTGCAACCATGACACCCATCCCCCAGATTGCCATGGCTTTGCCGCGCTGTTCACCGGGATAGGCTTGCAGCATGATCGATTGCGACAGTGGTACCAGTGATGCGCCAAATACGCCCTGCAAAAAACGGAATAACACCATCTGGGTGAGGCTGGTTGCCATGCCGCACAGCGCGGAGGTAACGACGAAACCGGCAATACAGATTAGCAGAAAACGCTTTTGCCCGAGACGGTCGGTGAAATAGCCGGTGAGCGGCATGAAGATGGCGGAGGCGATCAAATACGAGGTGAGCACCCAACTGATGTTGTCCGGCGTGGCATCGAGTTGTCCGGCCATGTTGGGCAGCGCCACGTTGATGATGGTGGTGTCCAACACTTGCATGATGGTTGCCGCCATGACGGCAATCGCGACCAATATGGGCTTGCTGTTCATGCGGCGGTTATTTTAATTGCACGCTGACGGTCGCGGTTGCGCCGATGCGCAAGGGATGCTCGGCATCGGTCGGGGCGAACTTGATGCGCACCGGCACGCGCTGTGCGATTTTTACCCAGTTGCCGGTGGCATTTTGCGGCGGCAGCAACGAGAAAGCCGTGCCAGTACCACCGCTCAGACTTTCCACTGTGCCTTTGAAATGCTGTCCGGGATACATGTCGATCTGGATATCCACATCCTGTCCGGGATGGATGCCGACCAGCTCGGTCTCTTTGAAGTTGGCATCGATATGAAAACTATTCTCCGCGATAAGCGCGAAAAGCGGCACACCTATACCGACCATGGAACCGGCGGTAAGGGTGAGGTTGCTGATTTGCCCATCCTGCGTTGCGCTCATGTGAGTGTGTTCCAGATCGAGCTGGGCTTGTGCAATGGCTGCTCGCGCTTTTAACACATCGCCGCGTTCTTCAGTTTTCTCGGGTGCGGAGAGCGCTTTGCTCAATTTGGCACGAGCCTGATCCAGCGATGCCTGCAAGGTTTGTACGCGCGCCTGAGTATCGTCTACGGCTTGCTGGGTGAGAAAATTCTGCGCGACCAATTCTTTATTGCGGGCATAGGTGGCTTTCGCATTGGCAAGATCGCTTTCGGTTTGTGAAATTTGAGCGCGCGCCACGTTAATCTCGGCATTATCCTGGCGTGCGCTTTGTTGTGCCAACGCTAAATCCGCCTGGGCGCGGGTTAAGGCAATAGCAAATGGTGCGGTATCAATATCGAATAACGCATCTCCCGTGTGCACGAACTGATTGTCTTTGATATAGACCGTTTTGACGCGGCCAGAAACCAATGATGCCACACTCACCACATCCGCGCTGATGTAGGCATTTTCGGTGCTGCGCGAGTTTCCTGAAAAATGTGCGTAGGCGAAGCCGCCAAGCAAGATGATTAACACCAGTGCGGTGATGATGATTTTTTTATTTGCGATAACACGTTTCATGCGAGTGCTCCAAGTTTGCCGCGAATGTTATTTAGAACATCGAGGGCGGTTTGAATTTCCGATTGGCTTAGTCCTGACAAAACTTCCTTGCGCAGATCGCCGGCATAAGAGCGTATTTCTTCAACGACCACTTTCCCCGCTTCGGATAAACGCAGATGCTTGACCCTGCGGTCAGTCTCGCTGGCGCAGCGTTTGAGCAATCCTTCCTGCTCCATGTGATCGACCAACTTGACCAAGGTGGCAGGCTCAATACCCATACTCTGGGCTAACTCGCTATGGGTGCAGCCGTCGTTGCGCGAAAGATGCAACAGCATCAACCAGCGCGAATGCGAGAACCCCAGCGGACGCAGCCGTCTGTCGAGCTCGTTACGCCAGGCATGGGTGATCAGAAATACTGACTCCGAGAATTGTTCGTTCAGCGATTTTGTCATTTAGTTTGCAGGCTAATGGTTAGCTTGCTAAGTATTATCGCGAAAAGTTGGTGAGTGTGTCAACAGCTATGGGAACGCACCAGCAGATTGACAAGTGATCTCACTGGCAATACTATGCGCAGCATGAACACAGCCACAAAACTGCTCGAAGCCATGCGCCGCAACCCGCTGGATTGGCGCATTGAGCAGCTTCAGACGGTGGCACGCAAGGTCGGCATGTCTGTTCGGTGCGAGGGCGGTAGTCATCATGTGTTCTCGCATTCGGTAGTGACTGACATTGTGAGTGTTCCGGCGCATCGTCCCATCAAGCCGGTGTATGTGCGTCAGTTCGTAGCGCTAGTCGATAAGGTTAAGGAGTCTCAAACATGAGCGATCAAGTCAAAAACATTCCCCGCATTGTTCCGCCATATCCATTCGAGGCATACACGCACATCATTAGTCCCCTATCTGCTGAAGAGGGGGGCGGTTTTCTGATCACTTTTCCAGATATTCCCGGCTGCATGTCCGATGGCGAAACCGAAGCCAAGGCGGTAAAAAACGGTCGCGATGCTTTTGTCGCGGTGGTATCCGCATTGCATGACATGGGGCGGGATATTCCCGCTCCATCATTCAGCCCAGGCGATGTAACCGCACCCAACGCCTCCGGCAAGTTTGTCGCCCGCGTGCCAAAGTCCATCCACGCCAAGCTGGCTTCCCGAGCCAAGACCGAGGGCGTATCTCTCAATACACTGGTGTTGACCTTTATCGCCGAAGGGCTGGGGCGGCAGCATCAGGCATAGCATATAGCTACAAACATTGAGCCCACTTATTCGCCTCATATTCAATTCGCCCACTTGTCAATTAGTAGCTTTTAAGCTACATTGTTTTCATGACTGAAGTATTCCGATACCAGACCGATGATGGCAAAGAGCCTTTGACTGATTGGCTTCAGTCTCTTCGAGATAAACAGGCTCAAGCCAAGATACGTATTCGATTAAAACGGTTAGAAGCAGGAAACTTTGGCGATTGTGATCCGGTAGGAGATGGAGTTCAAGAATTGCGAGAGCATATAGGCGCTGGATATCGGGTGTACTTTGGTCGTCACGGTCAGACCGTGGTGATCTTGTTGTGCGGAGGTTCAAAGAAATCGCAGCCTTTTGACATTAAGACCGCAAAGGATTATTGGGCAGATTGGAAACGGAGGCAGGGATGAGCAAGAAACTGAAAGCGGTGGTATCTCACTATGATCGAGAAGTGGCAGAGTTGCGCGCAGATCGTGAGTTGGCGGTCGAATACCTGAAGGCCGCAATGGAGTCGCTCGACAATCCGGATGACCGTGCAGCGGGTCTCCTTGCTCTTCGTACCGTTGCGGAAGCGTATGGCGGGCTTGGGGTTGTTGCGGCTGAGGCTGGAATCAGCCGTGAAACGCTATATCGAACACTTTCTGCCAAAGGAAATCCAACATTGAAAACTCTTCTTGCTGTTTTGAAAGCTGTCGGCATGAAGCTCTCGGTGGAGCCGGAACATCACGTCGCTGCATAGCCAGTCAATATTTGCTGAGTATCTTCCCGCGCCATCATTCAGCCCCAGCGATGTAACTGCGCTCAGCGCCTCCGGCAAGTTTGTCGCCCGCGTGCCAAAGTCCATCCACGCCAAGCTGGCTTTCCGAGCCAAGACCGAGGGCGTATCTCTCAATACACTGGTGTTGCCTAAGCCGGACAAGGCGGAACCAAAAGGGTGGTTTTCGTAGCTCGGGTTTCACCCAAAGGGTGCAAGAACCCCAGCGGGGTAACCCGACAGCCATTGCTATATTCAACGCGTTTTGTCGGGTTGAAACCCGACCTACAAAAAATTCTTGTCACGTTTTGACATCATTTAACTGGTAAGAGACTAAATAATCCCAAAACCGTAGTTGCCGTTCTGCTTATTCCTGTCGAGGAGCCTCAATCGCTGTAGAAGGGGCATCGTTCAATTTTGTGATTTTACTTGGCAAAGAAAGCGATGGCTTCGTTCGCGTCGCGTGTGCGCTTGAAGGGCGGCAGGCTTTGCCAGATGCGTTTGCCGTAGTGTTTGGAAATGAGGCGGGGATCGCAGATCATCAGCACGCCGCGATCGCTTTCGTCGCGGATCAAACGTCCGGCCCCCTGTTTGAGATTGATCACGGTGCGCGGCAACTGATATTCCATAAAGGCGTTGCGGCCCTGTTTGGTGATCTGCGCGATGCGCGCCGCCAGCACCGGATCGTCCGGGTGGGCGAAGGGCAGCTTGTCGATGATGACCAGCGACAGCGCTTCGCCNNCGCGCACATCGACGCCTTCCCAGAACGATTGGCTGCCCAGCAATACCGCGTTGCCGTGCTCGCGGAATTTGCTTAACAACTCGTTGCGCGAACCTTCGCCCTGGATCATCAGCGGATATTTTAAATTCTTGCGGTCGAACTCGGCCTGCAAGATTTCAAAAGCACGTTGCATGGCGCGCAAACTGGTAAACAGCAAAAATGCGCGTCCTTTGCTGGCTTCGATCAAGGGCAGTGCGGCCTGCACCACGGCATCGGTATAGCCCACGCTGTTGGGCTCCGGCATGTCTTGCGGCACGTACAGCAGCGCCTGTTCCTGATAATTGAACGGACTGTCCCAGCAGGCGGTACGCGCTGCCAGCAAGCCCATCTCGGCCTGGTAGTGGCCGAAATTCTGTTTCACCGCCAGGGTGGCGGAAGTAAATATCCAGGCGCGCGGATGGCTGCTGATCTGCTTGGCAAATATTTCCGCGATGGAGAGCGGGGTGGTGTTGAGCTGTACCGATTGGTGGAACACTTCCAGCCAGCGCACTTTGTCCGCCACATCGCCGTCCTGCCACTGCTTGAGCTGTGCTGCCAATGCTTGTGCGCGTTGCCGGCAGTTTTCCAGTCCCTCGCTGCGTTCGGCCTGTTTTTCCAGCAGTTCGTTGAGTGCGCCGAGTTGCTTGTTCAAGGTGGTAAGCGCGTCTGTCCAGCCGGGCAGTTCCAGCGTGGCCTGGGCGGGCATGCGACCTTCGTTTTTTTTGAATACCAGACGCAGATCGCGCGCCGCTTTTTCGAGTGCATCGCAGGCCAGCGGTAAAGGCGCAAAATCTTTCGCGCTGGTGAGCGCTTCCAGTTGACTGTCGCGCGCGAGGTCGAGCAGTTGCGAGGTGGACGTGCTCTCGCCGAAAAACAGACTGGCTGTTTCCGGCAGCTGGTGTGCCTCGTCGAAAATGACCGTATTGCAGGCGGGCAACAACTCGGCCACGCCCTCGTCGCGCAACATCACATCGGCGAAGAACAGGTGATGGTTGACCACCACCACGTCGGCATCCATCGCTTCTTTGCGCGCTTTTAACACGAAACATTCCTTGTGCTGCGGGCAGTCCTGTCCCAGACAATTTTCCCGCGTGGACGTCACCTGCATCCAGATCGGCGCATTCTCCGGCACGTCGGCGAGACCGCTCTTGTCGCCGGATTGCGTCACTTTGGCATAATTGACTATCCGGCCCAAGTGGCGGATATCGTCGCGCGTCTTAAACATGCCTTCGGTTTGGGCGCGTTCCAGATGGTAATGGCACACATAATTGGAGCGGCCCTTGAGCAGCGCGATGCTAACGGGGACCTTCAGCGCGTCGCGCACGGTAGGCAAGTCGCGCTGGAATAACTGGTCTTGCAGATTTTTCGTGCCGGTGGAGATGACCACCTTGCCGCCGGCCAGCAATGCGGGCACCAGATAGGCGAAGGTCTTGCCGGTGCCGGTGCCGGCTTCGGCGATCAGTTGGCCATTGGCGTTGATTGCCTCCGCGATGGCCTGCGCCAGTTCCACCTGCTGCGGACGCGCGCGAAAATTCTCGATGTGAGCGGAAAGCGCGCCATCGGGAGCAAACAGGGCAGTGAGTTGTGCGGCAGTGAGCAAAGATCAACAATCAAAAGGCGAATCATCGCCGTAGATGGCGAAAACAAACACATGCGATTTTACGCGAGAGGAAGCTGCGGTGCGCGTAATTTATGTAACAACGTGTTTTCAGGAACTAAAAATATTTTGAGTAGTCAATAAGGCATCTTTGGAGTTGTGGAGATAGGGCGTGTTAATTAGTTGAAGGGCGGCGTGGTGTCGTCAAAGCCATTGTGTTTTCAACTAGGTGTTGACATCCAAGTCCTATCCATTTATTCTGATTGCGTGTGAATATATCCCACGTGCAGGGTGTGAGCTGTTTTTAAGGTTCTATTTAAATTAATGTAACTTTATGAATAATATTGAAATTGTAAGGGTGTGGGATGTGCCGACCAGGCTGTTTCACTGGACTTTGGTATTGAGTTTTACTTGTGCCTATTTAACTGCCGAATTCCATCTCGGCTTTTTACATACTCTGATTGGATACTTTCTGTGCGTGTTGTTGCTGGCGCGTGTGATTTGGGGCTTTGCCGGAAATCAATACGCACGCTTTAGCTCGTTCATCTTTTCACCGCAAGAAACGCTCGCCTACCTGCGTTCTATGATGCACAATAATCCCCGTCATTATTTCGGACACAATCCGGCGGGAGCGTTGATGGTGTTCGCCTTGCTGGCCTTGCTGGTCCTGATCTTCCTGACCGGATTGGTGACGCTCGCAGTGATCGATTTTGAAGGCCCGTTGCTGTTTCTGGCAGATGTTTTTGATGATGAAGCAAGTTATGCGGTGCGCCATTTGCACGGCTGGTTGATTGACATTGCACTGGTGATAATCCCATTGCACTTGCTGGGTGTTGCGGTGGGTAGCTTTCAGCACAAAGAAAATCTGGTGCGAGCGATGCTCACCGGAAAAAAGAAAAATATCTCGTCCAGCAGTTCCGGGCATTGAGTTAACGCAGGTCAAAACCAAGGAGAAAGCAATGACCGTTGATGTAAGACTGAGACAATTTGCCGTTGCGCTATGTTTGGCCGCATTGGCAGGTAGCGCGGGTGCAGTAGAAAGTATGTTGGATCTTACGCTGCCTGACAGCAAGTACTACAGTGCCGACGCAAAGTCTTTTCTGGTGGCAGAAAATGACGCGGCCATCAGCCAAGCTAAAAACAGTACGGCAGCCGTGACTCCGGCAGCGGAGTTTGAGCCCAAGCTGATTACGGGAAAAAAAGTTCATGAATATTTGGGGTTGGCGACAATTGCCTTGGCAGGTTTGACTATGATTACGGCACCGGGGGAAGGGTGTGAACACAACTGCAATCCGGCCACCCAGCCGCCGCGCGACGTAAATGGTACGCATGCACAGTTGGCAAAAGCGACTGTAGCGATGGCGGCGGCTACGATCGTGTCCGGCTTAATAACGCACTGGGACGATTTCAGTTTGGAAGATGGCTGGTCAGATCCGGATAATTTGCATGTGTTGCTGGGTGTGACTGGGGCCGCTTTGATGGCTTATGCGGTGAATAAATCTGCGAATTCTTCGGTGCCGGTGAGTCATGCCGGAATAGCCGAACTGGGTGCACTGGGCATGTTGGTTGCAATTAAATTGACTTGGTAATGGAGAGAAGAAAATGAAAAAACTAGTTGCACTGATGATTATGGCTTCGATTTTTGCCGCCCCCGTGGCGATGGCGACTCCCGCAACCGATGCCTTGTTGGCGAAATACAAAGCCGAGGGCGTCAGCAAGATCGATGCCGCCAAAGCTAAAGCCGATTGGACTAAAGAGGCCAAGGGTGAGGATGGCGAGCTCATTTCCTGCTCGACTTGCCACGGCACCGATTTCAGCAAAGCCGGCAAGCATCGCAAGACTCATAAAGTCATCGAACCGATGTCCCCCCGCGTGAATACAGAACGCTACACCGACGAGAAAAAGATCGAGAAATGGTTCAAACGTAACTGCAATGACGCATGGGGTCGCGAGTGTACCGCTCAAGAAAAAGCTGACTTCCTCACCTTTATGTCGGCTCAGTAATTCAGGAGAACAGAGCATGATAAAAAAACTATCAGTGGTAGCTTCATTGGCGATTACTCTTGCAATAAGCAGCGGAACATCTGTTGCAGAAGATTTGACGGAGGCCATTTTTACGCCTTTTCGCCAAAAAGAAATTGTCCCCGTCGATAACAAACAATACAAGGAAGAGTGCGGCTCTTGCCACTTTGCCTATCAACCCGGATTGTTGCCTACCAAGTCATGGGAAAAGTTACTGACTGCAGAAGCCCTGAGTAAGCATTTTGGAGAAAATGCCGAACTCGACAAAGATACGCTGAAAGTGATCTACGACTACGCCATTGCCAATGCAGCGGACAAGTCATTTCACAAACGTTCGCGCAAGATCGCCATCGCTACCGAACATGTGGATGCGCCGCTGCGCATTACCGAGGTGCGCTACATCAAACGTAAACATCACGAGATTCCCGAAAAAATGATCAAAGGCAACAAAGATGTTAAATCGTTGAGCTACTGCGATGCTTGCCACACCCAGGCGAACAAGGGTGTGTTCGATGCGGATACCGTGAGGATTCCTAATTTCCCTGATTGGGATGATTAATGTTTAGCGGTTGGAGAGGGCGCTCTGCTTCCAACCGCAAGCGTATTTAGAAGTTACCCTTAGATTGACCCGAACGTTGGTATGATGTTCGGGTCAACTTATTTGCAGGCAGTCCCTTACTTTCAATTGCTATGAAAAATACCAGCGATACATTGCAAAAGTTCTTATTTGAAAATGCGCCGATTCGCGGCGAGATCGTGCATCTCGATACCGTTTGGCAGAGCGTGATCGAGCGTCATAACTACCCACCCGTATTGCGCGATCTGATGGGCGAGCTGTGCGCTGCTGCGGCATTGCTCGCCGCCACGCTCAAGTTGCAAGGCTCGTTGGTTTTGCAGATACACGGCCAGGGCGCGGTGAAACTATTAGTAGTGGAGTGTTCCGGCGATTTGGAATTGCGCGCGACCGCGAAGTGGGAAGGCGACTTGTCGCACGGCACTCTGCAAGATTTGGTTGGCGATGGAAAGTTTGTTATCACCCTTGATCCCAAAGATGGCAATCAGGCGTATCAGGGAATTGTCGCGCTGGAAGGCGAAAGCATTGCTGAAATATTGCGCAACTATATGACGCGCTCAGAACAGTTGGAAACGCGTTTATGGTTGGCTGCCAATGAACAATATGCCGCAGGAATGTTGCTGCAAAAGCTTCCTCAGCAGGCAGGGGAGCATGATATCGATGCTTGGGATAGGGCATCGCAGTTAGCCGATACGCTTAAGCCGGAAGAGTTGCTGACTTTGTCTGCCGCTGAACTCGTGCATCGCCTCTACCACGAGGAAGATATTCGTTTGTTCGATGTGCAGGGAGTGACATTTCGCTGCACTTGCTCGCGTGAAAATGTGGCGCGTATGTTGCGCATGCTGGGGCGCACCGAGGTCGATTCGATCATTGTTGAACGCGGCGATGTTGAAGTTCATTGCGAATTTTGCAATCAGCGCTATGTTTTTGATCGGGTGGATGCAGATGCGGTGTTCGCCGACATCATGGCGATATCAGCGAATCAAACTGTGCATTAATTCCGTATCAACTTGAGTCTCTCCAATTCAAGCGTCTATTGAATTATCGCTGCCACAATATTCGTGCATTTTCGAGCGGGGTTGCAATGCCGTCATAGTGCGGTATTGCTCGTACCGTATAGTCCGTAGCTGGTCGTGAGGTAGCCACCGTAACACGATAAGCGAAACCGTTTGTTGCGCCAAGCAGTTGCCGCACGCGCTCCATCTTCACTATCACTGGCGCACCACTACAAGTACCGTTGGCATAAAGCTCGACGCGCACGGTTTCCGGGTCGAGACCATCAAGATAGACTTGAACTTCAAATACATGCTGTCCGCCATCGCTTTCTATCTTAACTTCACCAAAGCGAAGTGCGATCCATTTTTGATCCAGCTCGTGCCGCCAATTGACGATATTAACGCCGCTTTCGCCTTGGTTATTCGCGCGCTTAAGATAGGCCGAGGCTGCCGGGAGGTAATGTTGCTCGGTGTATTCACCCACTGTTCGGTTGGCGCAGAATTGCGGCGTTAATTGCGCCATGCTTTCGCGCACCCGCTGTACCCAAGTGACCGGAATACCTTGTTTGTCCCGGGTATAGAATTCGGGAATCACCTCACGTTCGAGTAGTTCATAAAGAGCTTCTGCTTCGCGCGCATCCCAAGTGGTGTCGTGATCATGTTCTTGGCCGTCTCCCAGCGCCCACCCAACTTCAGGCGTATAAGCCTCTGCCCACCAGCCATCCAATTCAGACAGATTGATGCCGCCGTTGACCAGCANNTCCAGACATCGACCCCCTGCACCAGTGACTCGCTCAGGAGCATGTTGTAGTCGCTGAGAAAGATCACATGACGTCGAGCCTCGGGTCGCCGGATGAACTGCATCCACTGTCGAATCATGTCTTGACCCGCCTGATCTGATGGATGAGCCTTGCCTGCCATGATGAGTTGCACCGGTCGCTGCGGATTGGTCAACAGACGTAGCAGGCGCTCGGGATCGTACAGCAGCATATTGGGGCGTTTGTAAGCGGCAAAGCGTCGCGCAAAACCCAAGGTCAATACATTGGGGTCGAAAATATGTCTCGCCTCTTCTATTGCGTCAGTCGCTGCGCCGGAAGCGGCCAGTTGTCTGGGTAAACGCTCGCGCACACTATCCACAAACGTCTGGCTGGCCGCAAAGCGAAATTGCCATAGCCTGATGTCAGAGATATTGCGTATATTTTGCCCCAGAGTTTCGGTTGTTCCCAGCCAGCGATCCTTGCCGCACGCCTCCGTCCACAGATCGTCCGCCTCTGCCGAATCCCATGTGGGCATGTGGACTCCGTTAGTGACGTGACTAATGGGCACCTCATCAACCGGCCAGCCGGGAAAGAGCGGCGCGAACAGCTGTCTGCTGACCTCTCCGTGCAGGCGGCTTACACCATTGACTGCGCCACTCCCGCGTATTGCTAGATACGCCATATTGAAAGGTTCCGACGGGTCATCCGGATTCTGACGGCCGAGCGCCAGCAGATCGTATAACGTAATGCCAAGCTTGTTGGCGTATCTGCCCAGATATTGCTCAATGAGCGCCGGAGCAAATCGATCAAAGCCGACGGCCACTGCCGTATGCGTGGTGAACAGGTTGCCCGCTCTGGTTACGGCCAGAGCCACGTCAAAAGGTTGGCCGGTTTCTTCCATGAAACTTTGCGCGCGTCCCAATACGGCAAAGGCGGCATGGCCTTCATTAAGGTGGCAAACTTCAGGTCGGAGATCGAGCGCACGCAACAAATTCCAGCCGCCGAGACCGAGCACCATTTCTTGCATCAGCCGCAACTCCTGCCCGCCTCCATACAGTTCGCTGGTGATGCCGCGATGTGTCGGGTGGTTCGCCGAGTCGTTGCTGTCCAGCAGATACAGCATCACGCGACCCACTTGAACTTGCCAGGTGCGCAACCAGACCGAGTAACCGGGTAAAGTGACCTCCAGACGCAACCACTCGCCATTCGGCTTGCGCAAGGGAGTAATCGGCAACTGTCCCGGATCGTTATAGGGATACAGTGCTTGCTGCGCGCCATTCTTATCGATCACCTGACGAAAATAGCCTTGCTGGAAAAGCAGTCCCACGCCGACCACCGGCACGCCAAGATCGCTGGCGGCCTTGAGCTGATCGCCCGCAACGTTGCCCAGCCCGCCGGAGTAGATGGGCAAGGCTTCGCTCAACATAAATTCCATACTGAAATAGGCGATACAACTCAGCGGCGATTGCGGGTGAGTTTTCTGAAACCACGCGGACGCATCGGCGGCTTGCTTCCTCGTCTGCACAAGATTATCCAGCTTGCTGCGGAAGTCAGTATCGGCAAGCATGCTTTTGAGCTTGTCGCGAGAGACGGTCTGCAGAACATCGCATGGATGATGTGTCTGCTCCCACAGCGCAGGATCAAGCTGCCGCCATAGCTCATCGGTTGCATGATTCCACGTCCAGTGCATATCCAGCGCCAACTCAAGCAGAGAATTAAATCCTTCAATTTCTGCCGGAAGAAATCCGTATATGGGAGGAATGATTCGGATTTGATCGCTCATGATGCCTCCTTAGATCTGGGTTATGCCAGTTTCCGCTTTTTTCGATGAGTACGTTAGCTGAAATTGAACGTTTTAGGAAATTACCGTTCATCCTCATTAATCGACCTTCTGTAAGTAATCGTAACTTGTTAACAAATTTATGCCACAATGAAAGTGTGGTTGAATAAGTTTTTGAAAAAGGCAAACCTGTTGAAAAGCAGGGACGCAAAGTTTCCGGTCTAAGGGATTAATCCTATGATAGCGGGGCCGCCAATATCCAATGCTGGCAGCCCTCCTAAAGTAGTAACAAGGGGAATCGTGATGCCAGTCACTCCTGTAATAGAAATCCATAAAAATGACAAGCCTATAGAAAATTCTGTAGGTAGCGCGTTGCCGTTGGCTAGTCGAGTCCCACCGACTTCGCCAAAAATGCGCGATTTGATCGCAAGACACAAAGGTTTTAGCGCGTTGGAAATCGGTTCAAAATCGTTGCCATCTGATCGTAGTAAAAATGTTCCTCACTGATCATTTGCATTTTTCACTGGTGCTTTGTTTGAAATTCTAGAAATCGGGAGGTATGTATGCTGAATAGTCAAAGCATGTCATCGGGGAATGTTATATCAAATGCTTACATGGATCGATCTCCACGCTACGTCGCGCACTGGAAGATTGCAATAGTTTGTGAAGACAATGGTGAAAGAGAAATTTTCCATGGTCGAACTTACGAATTATCCATGGGGGGCGCAAGTGTGCTGTGCGATCGCAATATTTTTGAACAAGGTAAAGTTACGGTTTTACTGGTTTTGCCATGGTATAAAGGAACACAAAAAGAGAAAGTTGTCGTAATTAAAAGTCGAATGGTTTATTCAGTGTTTAGCTCTGACAATCACCAATTCAGGATTGGTTTGCAATTTCTCAATTTTCATAAAGATGAAGGGCACTTTATTGAAATGGCGCTACAAAGCCGACGCATGATTACAACTTTTAAAGAATAATAATGGCGCAGATTTGCGTAAGGTTGTTGCTTTGTGAGGATGAATATCCGACTTTGCGTCAATCGAATTTTAGTTCAATTCAAAAACAGATCATGCTTGTGTGATTTTTTGAACCATATCCAGCGCGACGGCTTCGGCGACTTCAATGCCGTCTACTGCTGCGGAGAGAATACCTCCCGCATAGCCCGCACCTTCTCCAGCAGGATACAATCCTTTGATGTTGATACTCTGAAAGTCCTCGCCGCGCTTGATGCGTACGGGTGAAGAGGTGCGCGTCTCCACGCCGGTCAGCACCGCATCATCCATGGCAAAACCTGTGATCTGTTTTTCAAACGCGGGCAGCGCTTCGCGGATAGCGGCGATGGCGTAATCGGGTAGGGCGCTGGCAAGATCGGTCGGTGTTACGCCGGGTGTATAGGAAGCCGCGACTTCGCCGAGAGTTGTGGACGGACGTGCGGCCAGAAAATCGCCGACACGTTGTCCCGGCGCACAATAGTTTTTGCCCCCCAGTTCGAATGCCCGCGCCTCCCACTTGCGTTGAAACTCCACACCCGCGAGCACATCGCCGGGATAATCTTCCGGTGTGATGCCGACGACGATGCCGCTGTTGGCGTTGCGCTCATTACGCGAATATTGGCTCATGCCGTTGGTCACCACGCAGTTTTCTTCCGAAGTCGCCGCCACCACCGTGCCGCCCGGACACATGCAGAAACTATACACGGCACGCCCGTTGCTGGCGTGATGCACCAACTTGTAATCTGCCGCGCCGAGCAAGGGGTTGCCCGCATTGGCACCGAAACGCGCACGGTCGATCACCGACTGCGGATGCTCGATGCGAAAACCGATGGAAAAAGGCTTCGCCTCCATATACACGCCGCGCTGGTGCAGCATCTCAAACGTATCGCGTGCACTGTGGCCGACGGCGAGCACCACGTGATTCGTCGCGATGCATTCACCATTGGCCAGCACCACGCTGCACACTTGTTCATTTGCTACCTCGATGTCAGCCACGCGGCTCTGGAAACGTATCTCGCCGCCCAACGCTTCGATGCTGTGGCGCATTTCTTCTACCACGCCAACCAGACGAAACGTGCCGATGTGCGGCTTGCTCACGTACAT
>PLYB01000149.1:0-7609 GCA_003151655.1 Gallionellaceae bacterium
GCGGTGCTGGCGAATGTTGCGCAGACATCACGTACTGGCGCAACTTTAGCGACCTACACCAGTGCGGGCTGGGTGCGGCGCGGCTTGCGGGATGCTGGATTTGAGGTGGAGAAAGTGCCGGGGTTCGGGCATAAGCGCGAGATGGTGCGCGGTCACATACATACTCCCTCTCGCCTGATGGGGGAGGGGAGATTGCAACGCATTCCCCGTACCGCTCTAGTCATTGGTGGCGGCCTCGCCGGTTGCACCGCAGCCCACGCACTCGCCCAGCGCGGCATCGCTGTCACCTTAATCGAGCGCGCACCGCAACTTGCCAGCGCCGCTTCCGGTAATCCGCGCGGCATTCTGCATGCGCGCTTTGGTGCTGGCGATAATCCGCTGCATCGTTTTGTGCTGGCTGCTTACGGGCATGCGCTGGGGCTGTTAGATCAAGTGCTGCGGGTAGATGGTGCAGTGCGTGTTGAATGCGGCTTGCTGCAATTGGTCTGCAACGAAATGGAACAGAAACGCATTGCGCGCTTGCAACAACAAGATTGGCCCGAGCATCTGCTGCAATTCGTGGATGCGGCGCAGGCATCGCAACTGGCTGGCGTTGAAATGGAATACGGCGGACTGTGGTTTCCCGCAGGCGGTTGGGTCGTGCCGCCCGTGTTGTGCGCAAATCTGGCGAGCTGTGAACGAAGCCCTCTCCCCAACCCTCTCCCGCAAGCGGGCGAGGGGGCAAACGAAATGAAGCGAAATGGTTTAATTCTGCAACGCTTGGGACATGAGGTCGCGACGTTGGAAAGAACAGAAACAGGTTGGCGCGCGAGCGGACAGGACGTACAAGGTTCCGAATGGGCAGAGCAGGCCGATGTTGTGTTGGTGTGTTGCGCCCATTCGGCCAAAAAACTCGCACCATTCGCGCACTTTCCGCTGATCCCTGTACGCGGGCAGATCACCGCAGTACCACAAACCATATCCAGCCAAGCTTTGCGGTCGGTAGTGTGCGGTGATGGCTACTGCGCTCCTGCAATGGAAGGTGTACATGTCACGGGGGCGACGCATGCTTTTGAGGATAAATCAACCGAAGTACGCGTGTGCGATCATGCAGAGAATCTGGCGAGCTTGGCCGCATATGCCCCTCGTTTGTATCAAGCTTTGGGCGATACGAAAGAAAAAAGTCTGATTGGGCGAGCCTCGATACGTTGCTCAGCCCCCGGCTCGATGCCGCTGGTGGGCGAAGTACAGAATGGTCTATATTGCAGTCTCGCCCACGGTACTCGTGGGCTGCTCACCGCCGGGTTGGCGGGAGAAGTATTGGCTGCGCAAATATGCGGACAGTTGTCGCCGTTACCGGCATCAATCCTCGATGCGCTTGCGCCGTTGCCAAGAGTACGTAATAAAGGTTAAGGTGTCGCATGAAAAAAAATCAGCCTATTGAATATTCAGAAATCCGCGCAGGCCAATCTATAGAACTGTTGAAGGCGTTGCACATCCTGACGCGTGACGGCAAGATGAATCAGGACTCGCGCCGCAAGTTGAAGCAGGTGTATCACTTGTATCAATTCATCGAGCCGCTGTTGCAACAGGTGCGCAATGAAAGCGGCGCGCTCACTCTAGTGGATCACGGGGCGGGCAAGTCGTATCTGGGTTTTATTTTGTATGATTTGTTTTTTAAGGTATTGAACGATAACTCGCACATCTATGGCATCGAGACGCGCGAGGAGTTGGTGACGCATTCGCGCGAACTGGCGCAGCAGCTTGGTTTCGGTGGAATGTCATTTCTGAATCTGTCGGTGGCGGAATCCATCGTTTCGGATAAGTTGCCAGACAAGGTGGATGTGGTGACTGCGCTGCATGCCTGTGATACAGCGACTGATGATGCGATCCATTTTGCCTTGAAGAAGCAGGCGCAGTTCATCGTGCTGGTGCCGTGTTGTCAGGCGGAAGTAGCGTCAGTATTGCGCAAGAATAAAGGCAAGCAGCTGGCGAAGGATGCACTCACCGAGTTATGGCGGCATCCTATTCATACGCGCGAATTCGGCAGTCACCTTACCAACGTGTTGCGCTGCTTGCAATTGGAGGCGCATGGTTACCAAGTGACGGTGACCGAGTTGGTGGGATGGGAGCATTCGATGAAGAACGAGTTGATCGTCGCGAGCTACAAAGATCTACCGCGCAAGCGTGCGGCGGAGCGGCTGAATGAGGTGTTGAGTAGCGTCGGCTTGGAAGAGATGAAACACAGATTTTTTACGGAGTAGGGCAATGCAAATCAGTAATGACAGACGCTCACATTTTGAGCGCATCGGCGGCGAAGAGAAAATACGCGCTTTGGTGCAACGCTTTTATCACCTCATGGATGAGTTGCCGGAGACGCATGGCATTCGCAAGATGCATCAGGCCGACCTGAAAGGGGCGGAAGACAAGCTGTATATGTTTCTCTGCGGTTGGTTGGGAGGGCCGCAGTTGTTCGTGGAAAAGTATGGACACCCGCGCTTGCGTCAGCGCCACATTACTTTTCCTATCGGCGATGCCGAGCGCGACCAGTGGATGTTGTGTATGAATCAGGCGGTGCAGGATGTGGTCGAGGATGAAGGGCTGCGCAAAGAATTGTTGGGGGCGTTTGGCAAGGTCGCTGATTTTATGCGGAACAAATCGGAATGATGCGTAGGGGCGTATGGCGATACGCCCTTTTCGCGAGCATGAATAATTTCAAGAAGGGCGTATTGCCATACGCCCCTACGATGGGATTTGTGCACGCAACATTTCTTCACGCGATGCCGGTGTCTCCAAGCTGACTCTTCCCAGTACCCCGTCACGATAATCTTGCAGCAAGGTCAACGCGGCTTTTTCCAGATCGAACTCTCCTCCTTTGATGCGATAGCCGCGTTTCTTTGCGACGGCTTCGATCAGGTGAAATCCGTCCATACCTTCTGCAGCGCAACCGTAACGCTGGGTGGGTAGGGCAGGGTAGCGCGTGAGCAGGATGTCGCCCAGAAAGGCAGCGACTTCTTCGTCGATCACGGCATTACGTCCGATGGAGTGGCTGGCGGCGAGCATGAGGCCGTCGCTGTCGTGTTCGATCTTCGGCCACATCAGTCCGGGGGTGTCGATCAGCGTCATGTGGTCGTTGAGATCGAAGCTCTGCTGGTTTTTGGTGACGGCGGGTTCGTCGCCCACCAAGGCGACGCGGCGTTTGAGTAGCGCGTTCATCAGCGTGGATTTGCNNCCGACGTTGGGGATGCCCATAATCATCATGCGCAGCGGCTTGAGCGTGGTGCCCCGATGCGGCGCAAGCTTGAGGCACAGCCCCGGCACTTTGGCCACATCGCCGGGCTTTTTGCAAGACAGTGCCACGGCATGCACATTTTTTTGGCGGTTGAAATGATCGAGCCAAGCCTTGGTCGCAGCAGGGTCGGCAAGGTCGGTCTTGTTGAGTATCTTCAGGCACGGACGCTGACGGTGTTCGAGCAGTTCGTGGATCAATGGGTTGCTACCTGCTGCGGGGACGCGCGCATCCAGCACTTCGATGACGACATCGATGCGTTCCATCGTTTCGGCGGCTTTTTTGCGCGCCGATGTCATGTGACCGGGGAACCATTGGATAGCCATGCGGGGGATTGCCTAAAATTTACCAGCGCGCATTCTACCGTTAATCTCCGCTGATTATTTGGGGTAAACTTACTAATGCATTAATTCATGGGAGTTTCCTGATTTATGGATTACCAAAAAATGATTGCCATTGCTCTGGCAGAGGCGCGTAGCGGGCTTGCCGAAGGCGGGATTCCGGTTGGTGCCGCACTGTTTTCTCAAGATGGTATTGTGTTGGGACGCGGTCACAACCGGCGCGTGCAAGACGGCGATCCATCGGTGCATGGCGAGACCGATGCGTTTCGCAAAGCGGGTCGGCAAAAAACCTATCGCGATAAAGTTCTGGTTACAACCCTTGCCCCATGCTGGTATTGCAGTGGGCTGATACGCCAGTTCAATATCGGCACCGTGGTGGTGGGAGACTCCGTCAATTTCTCCGGTGGTGTTGACTGGCTGCGCCAGAATGGTGTCAACGTAATCGACCTGAATTCAGCCGAGTGTATCGAGATGATGACGGACTTTATTCGCGATCATAAAGAGCTTTGGAATGAGGATATTGGAGAAGCGTGAGTTTCTTTATGGAGTGATGATTCTTCCTGTTTACACTGCCTTGTAACAAGAGTATATTAGCAATTGCTTAATTAATGATATGCAAATATATCAAATTATCTTGCGATATGGTTTGGTCAAAGGATGAATATGAAAACACCACAATACCGTTGGAAAAGAAGGCTTACTCAGCTTGCCGTTCTGTTGCTGATCGGGTTGATTCCTGCGCTTGGACTCTTTCGCGTCGACTTGGTCAACGCCAGTTTTTTTATTCTTGATTACCAGATATGGTGGTCGAACTTTTTATTCGTATTCGGGTTGGCGGCCATAATCGCAACTGCGCCAATCATTATCTATATGACCATCGGTACGGTGTGGTGCGGATGGGCGTGCCCGCAAAATCTGCTTTCGGAATGGGCGAATAATCTGACTCACAAGTTGTTGGGCAAGCGTGCCGATGTGAGCGTGGATGGCGAAGGTATGAAGGTTGCTGCGGCCAAGAACAAGGTTGTTAACTGGCTAATCTTAGGTACGGTTTTTCTTGGCGCTGCGCTGGTGCTGGCACTTATTCCGTTTTTATTTTTCTATCCGTTGAGCGAGGTCTGGTCTTTTGTTAGTTTTGACTCCAGTGCCACGCTGTCAAAATTTATGCAACGGTTATATTTCTTTACGGTGTTTTTGATCTTTGTCGACATCGCGGTGGTTCGTTACTTTTTATGCGATTACGCCTGCCTGTACCGCATCGGGCAAAGGATGTTCAAGAATCAGGATGCTTTGCATGTAACTTACGATGCATCGCGTTCATCCACGTGCGCCAAGTGTAATTATTGCGCGACAACTTGCATCACCGGAATTCAGCCGACTCAGATAAAGATATACGATACTTGCATTGATTGCGGCGAATGTGTAGATGCGTGCAACCGATTGCAGGCAAAATCCGGTCAGCAAGGATTGCTGCGTTTTGAATTGGGCGAAAAAGGAAGCAATACGACTTGGCGTGATAAACTGAGCGAGGTTGCTTCACGTATTAATTGGCTGGTGGTGGTCTTTTTTTTGTTGGGCTGCGTCATGATGGTGTGGGGTATCGTTACGCAAGAACCGGCGGTGCCGCAGATATCATTTGTAGAACAGCAAAAAGCTCAACAATTAAACCGGGTTTGCAATGAGCAGTGTGCTCAACAACAATCATCTTGCAAAAGCGGTAGTCTGGAAGGCTGTTCTCTTGCGGCGGCTTGCAGGTGCGAATGCTTTTTGCAACAGGATCCGTCGAGTCCGGCAAGTGGCGAGTGGAAGCAATGCGTGCAGCGGAGTAAGGCCAGTGCTGAAGTGCTGAGATTGAAGCACCAGTGAAATATCGTAGGGTGCATAGAATGCGCCCTACAAGAATTTTCGGGATTTATACAAAAGGAGTTGTTTATGTTGAAGCTGCCGCAGTCGGTTATCTATGCAATGATCGCTTTTAATGTCACTGCATTTACTGTGATATTGCAACTGGATATGTTGGTTTTTAATTCGATTATCGCCAAGATCATTGCATGGATTTTGACTATAGGCGCATGGTACATGGTTTATATCAAGCGCAATAAATTTGTGACGCTGTTCTGAAATAAAGGAGCCTCTAAAAATTAAATTTTTAGAGGCTCCTTTATTTGATCGTGCAGTTTTATCACGCGGTCAATTTCCCCGCTTTCCACTTTTTAAGCAGCAAAGCATTGCTGATGACGGAGACCGAACTCATCGCCATGGCCCCTCCCGCGATTACCGGATTGAGCAAACCTATTGCGGCGAGTGGTATGCCGAGTACGTTGTAGGCAAACGCGAAGAACAGATTCTGCCGTATCTTGCTCAAGGTGACGCGTGACAAGTCGATGGCATTGACTACCGACATCAGATCGTTGTGCATTAACGTAATGTCGGCAGCTTCGATGGCGATGTCGCTACCGCTTTTCATGGCGAAGCTCACATCGGCGGCGGCCAGTGCAGGAGCGTCGTTGATGCCATCACCCACCATGCCGACTACGCCGCCTTTGGTTTTGAACGAGGCGACGTGCCATGCTTTATCTTGCGGTAATACTTCGGCGAGATATTCATCAATACCTGCTTGTTGGGCGATGGCGTGTGCCGTGGCGGCATTGTCGCCGCTTAACATGACGACGCGAATGCCCATCTTATGCAGCTTGCTTACGGCAGCTTTACTACTGGGGCGCAACGTGTCGGCAAAGGCGATCAAGCCCAATAATGTGCCGTTATGCGCCACTGCAATGATGCTTTTCCCCTGTAGTTGTAACGCATGTAGTGCGGGTTCATCCATCATGATATTGGCGGATTGGGAGATGAATGCAGGCGAGCCGAGCTGATATTTCCCCCCCAGTATCACCCCACTTATGCCATTACCGGCAAGTTCGTTGAAGTCGTCCACCTGGTCGAATGCGATGCCTTGTGTGCCGGCGTGTGTGGTTAGCGCCATTGATAAGGGGTGGGTCGAGTGTTGGGCAAGACTGGCGGCGATAGTCAGCAATCGTGCGGCATCGCTGGCAGGAGAAGGCTGCAAATCGGTGAGCGAGGGGATGCCTTCAGTCAGTGTGCCAGTTTTATCCAGCAGCAGCACGTTGAGGTGATGAGCTCTTTCCAGCGCGGCCGCATCTTTAACCAAAATGCCTTCGCGTGCGGCAAGTCCGGTCGCAACGACGATTGCAGTGGGGGTCGCCAAACCGAGTGCGCAGGGACAGGCGATGACGAGCACTGAAACCGCGTTGATTAATGCGTAAGAAAAGTGTCCTTCAAATATCCACCAGCCGAAGAAGGTGAGCGTCGCCAGCCCCAGAACCACGGGTACGAAAATAGCCGAAACCCGGTCGGCCATTTTTTGGATTGGCGCTTTTGAACCTTGCGCCTGTTCCACCATGCGAATAATTGCAGCGAGTTGCGTCTGGCTGCCCACCGCGATGGCGCGGCATTTAAGCAAACCTTGCTGATTCAGCGTGGCGGCGTAGACCTTGTCATTGACTTGTTTGGTTTGCGGCAGGCTTTCTCCGGTAAGCATACTTTCGTTTACGCCGGAGCTACCTTCCAGCACGATGCCGTCAACAGGAATTCCCTCACCGGGGCGCACGAAAAAAATATCATCGGGACGCAATTGTCCGACTGATACGTCCAGCAAATTGCCTTCGCGTTCTACATGTGCCAGCTTGGGTTGTAACTGGAACAAGGCTTCGAGCGCATCAGACGCTTTGCCTTTGGCACGAGCCTCCAGCAATTTGCCAAGCAGCACCAAAGTGATGAGCGTGGCACTGGCTTCAAAATAGACGGGCTGGTGCATGCCGAATAGCATGATGGCGCAACTCAGGAAATAGGCAGCACTGGTGCCGAGAGCGACCAAAGTGTCCATATTGCTTCCACCACTTTTGAGGCTGCTCCAGGCACCGCGATAGAAACGTGCGCCCACCCAGAATTGAACCGGCGTTGCCAGCAACCATTGTATCCAGAC
>PLYB01000149.1:7642-7855 GCA_003151655.1 Gallionellaceae bacterium
CTTTCTCGGCGGCAAAATCTCGTGCCACATGGGCATCAAACCCCGTATTGCGCACAGTGTCGATCAACGCGGCGATATCAGTATTTTCCGGATTGAATGAGACGCTGGCTTTTTCGGTGGCAATATTTACCACGGCAGCAACTGACGGCAATTGATTCAATGCCTTCTCAAGCCGTGCAGAGCATGAAGCGCAATGCATTCCGGTGATTTGCA
>PLYB01000149.1:7874-8485 GCA_003151655.1 Gallionellaceae bacterium
CTAATATCATCTTATCCACTATGGCCGTTTTTTACGTATAAATTTAGTATTACTTTCTTAAACAATTCTTTTGACTTGAATGTGAATTTAAATTGCATAGCTTTTAGTCCATATTCTAACTCTGCTATTCAGGCGCAAAACGATTACGATTATCGAAGCTCATTCCTTTATATCGACAAGGCAACTTGCAACGTGCTGACTTAATGAGTGAATCAGGCCATAATTGCAGCATAAAGCCGACACTTAACACTCGCGCTAAGCTGTTTGATGTGTGAACAGTTCTTTCGATATTTATGGAAACCATATGACCACAAGATATTACCTCGTTGCACTTTTGACACTTGCCGCAGGTATTACTGCGGCAGAGGCATCTGAAACAGAACAGCCGATGTTCAAGCTTGGCGGGTTCGGCACGCTGGGTGCATCCCATTCCACCCAGAGTTTAGGGGATTACGTTGTGGATAGCACTGTTCCAAACGGGGCTGGACGCAGCAGCGATTGGTCGACGGGTAACGACAGTCGGCTCGGGCTGCAGATGACGGCCAATGTCACGCCTAAAGTTTCAGCCGTGCTGCAAGTGATTTCGGAATATCAGGCCGAAGGCACTTACC
>PLYB01000302.1 GCA_003151655.1 Gallionellaceae bacterium
CTCGCCAAAAAGCTCAGCCGCTACGGCAGCTTCATCAGCTGCACCAACTATCCGGAGTGTAAGTACAAACGCAGCCTCAGCGGTGAAAGCCAGGACGATGCCGCCGCGCGGGTAGAAATGGGCGTGCATCCCGATACGCAGCAAGCCGTATTGCTGCTGAAAGGCCCTTACGGTCACTATGTACAGCTCGGCGAAGTGGAAGAGGGTGCCAAAACCAAACCCAAGCGCGTGTCTTGGCCCAAGGAAATGCCGCTCGATCAGGCCGATTTAGCCAGTGCGCTGAAGCTGTTATCGCTGCCGCGCGACCTCGGCCTGCATCCGGAGACCAACAAAAAAGTCATCGTCAACATCGGCCGCTTCGGCCCGTATGTAGGTCATGACGGCAAATTCAAATCCATCCCGCGTACCGACAGCATCTTCGACATCACGCTGGATCGCGCCTTAGAACTGCTGGCACAAGCGCGCGATGGCACCACCGTTTTGCGCACGCTGGGTGATCACCCGGAGGATAAAGCCAGCGTTGAGATATGCAGCGGCCGCTACGGTCCATATGCCCGTCACGGCAAGATTAACGCGACCCTGCCAAAAGATGTCTCGCCGGACGACATTACGCTTGAAGAAGCACTGGAATTAATCGCCGCCAAAGCAGCGAAGGGCCCAACTGGAAAGCCCTCACGCAAACCTGCCGCCAAAGCGAAAACAGCAAAACCCAAGGCAAAGGCCAAAGCAACTACCGCTAAAACAAAAGTCGCAGCTACAGAAAAAGTAAGCAAACCAGCGGTCAAAAAGACGGTAAAGAAAGTGACTAAAACAACCAAGAAAAATGCTTAATTTTTAGGTTATCCCTAGTTTGTGGTTGATTTTAGATTTTTAGCAAACCGCGTGGGCACAGAATCGTGCCCACACTTCCTAGCTGCATTTGAGAATGATCCACAAATGCGCAAGGATCACCACAACCAACATCAAGGGGGATTCTCATCTCTGCCCGATAAAACTCAAGAATTACAAATCAAGTTAGCGAAATACCTAAACTTCCACAGAGCACGCTAGACTACGGAGAAATGTGCACTACTGTCGACTTAGAAATAAAATCGCTATCGGGCTTGCCGTCTTTAACCTCGCCATTCGGGCTTTCCATCTCCGCTGTCACTTGAACTGTCGTATTTACTGGCAAGACAATAGAGTTCATATCGTCCAATTCTGCATTTGGGAGCAGCTCATATTCGCCAGCATCGGTGGCAAGAATATCAATCGTTTTAATCAAATTCGCTTTATCTTCATCTTCAGTAATAACTTCACCAGACTTGAGGGTCATGGGAATTTTTTGAATGCGGAGCTTGAATGAGTCTCCGTGTAATTTGGTAAGCAGAAACTTTGAATTTCGCGGATTTTTTGAAATTACATGTATGACCAGCAGGCGTAAGTCATCATGATACTGAAGCACCTTTGTTTCAATTGTAAAGTTGTTTTGCCAATCGTTCGCGCCAGATTGCTGATAAAGGTAAAGCGCCCATCCGCCCCCGAACGCCATCGCAAAGAACGTCAATATTTTTAGTACCAGTTCAATTATTTCGAATGCAGTGCGCTTCTGCGGCGGCACCACTTTAGGCTTTGGGGTGGTTCTTTCTACCATGTCAACTCCCGCAAAATTTGGATATGCCCATAATATCGTAATTAACTAACGCAGCGCCTCGGCGTTTTCAACATGACACATGGGCAATGACTCGGGGGCTATTATTTTTAATGTCCTGAAGTTCTACAAACTTATAGCTGAAATTTGAGCACGATTTGTGCACTTTTCTCTTGCCGAAAAATGCCTCAATCCGCAATTCGTTAATTTTGGCCGTTTAGCCGCCTTTAGCTCGTTTTTCTATTTTCGCAACCCCGAGTCTGGGCGAGCCTGCATTAACTCGGCGGCGGCCTGTTTTGGAGGGTGTGGTCTGTATCCCTTGTTGCTACTGGGGTTGGTTGTTGTCCATATTGATTTTTGTATTTTTGCTCTCTTCTAGCGGGCATGGCATTTGCCACGCTGAATGATGAAACAAAAAACAAATCCCGCTACGCGGTTGACAGTCGGTTGACACTGACTAAATCAAGCAGCCTTCAAATACATGTCGATGTGCATGGATGAATAAGGGCAGATCACGCCACCGGCCTCTGTGCGCTCCAACATACCCAACTCAGCCAGGATAACCACGTCTTCATGCACGCGCTTAACATCGCGCTCAACTGCACGGGCTAGTTCCCGTACCGACAGTTCGCCCTTGCCTTGTGCGGCGCGAACAATATCCCAACGCTTCTCAGAAAGTTGCCCAAAGAAGTGACCCGGGCTTTCGAAATTAAGCACCTCGCCTTGGTATTCATCTGACTTGGCCGCTTTCGACATGGCACGTAAAGCACCTTTCCAGTCGGAATGCAGGGTGATGGTGAGATAACGTTCTGTCATGTTGTTCTCCTGGTAGCGACCGCTGCAATAAAGTCCTCAATCAACTGGTCAGTCCCACTAAAGGTATAAGGCATCTCAACGCCATCAAGGTGGCAATGGTCACCCTTGCCGCGCTCATTATCAAAACCCACCAAGCGCACTCCGTCCACCACATATACCGCTCTGTACTTGTAGCCGTGATCAGTTGGAGGCACAGGGGAGGGCACCTTCCAAATCACCACTTCAAATATTGCGCCATCCGCTGTGATGTCTTTAAAACGAGTGATTAGTTTGGCTGGCATGTTGGCGATAATGCCAACAAAAAGAGACGTTGTCAATATGATAGCCAACATCTACCGTCGACAATAAAAATGGCCACGATTTGTCGCGGCCATTTTTATTTCTGCTTCCGAATCCCTACAAATTACACATCCAGATTTTTTACTCCGAGCGCATTCTTTTCAATAAAGGCGCGGCGTGGCTCAACCACTTCACCCATCAGAGTAGTAAATATTTCGTCGGCACCAATGGCATCTTCGATGCGCACGCGCAGTAAAATACGGTTCTTTACATCCATCGTCGTTTCCCACAACTGTTCGGGATTCATCTCGCCCAGACCTTTGTAGCGCTGGATACTAACGCCGCGTTTCGCATCGTCCAGCAACCACTCTACGGCTTGTTTAAAACTACTCACTCCGCGCTTTTGTTCACCGCGCATAACATAAGCCGAGGAAGAAACCAGACCATTTAGAGCATCAGCGGTCTGGCGAATTTGTGCATAATCGCCGCCTTGCAAAAACTCTTTATTCAGATGGCTTACTGAATAATTGCCATGGAACACTTTTTCCAGACGTAAACGAAGTTCGCCGTTTTCATCGTTTTCCATGACTGCTTTAATGACTCCGCCACAAGCACCTTCAAGAAGTTTCGCACTGGCTTGCGCTTTAGCTGGATCATCCAGCGATAGCTCAGGAAGAACCAATAATGCATGGCTGGCCTCGGGCGCAATAAAATGTGAAAGACGATCAATTACCGCTTCGGCAAGAAAATACTTCTTGGCTATCTCGCCCAAGGCTTCGCCCTGAATAGGTGTTGCGTTAAGCGCCGGATAAAAAGCCGCATTATTTAGCGCCGCGCCCAACATATAGTTTTTCAGCTCGTGCTCGTCCTTCAGATAACGCTCATCCTTGCCTTGCTTGATTTTATACAACGGTGGCTGGGCGATATAAATATGGCCACGCTCAACCAGTTCTGGCATTTGGCGATAGAAGAAAGTGAGCAGCAGGGTGCGGATATGCGCGCCGTCCACATCCGCATCCGTCATGATAATAATGCGGTGGTAGCGCAACTTTTCCGCACTATATTCTTCCTTGCCGATACCCGTGCCCAGCACTGTAATTAGGGTAACGATTTCCTGCGAAGAAATAAGCTTTTCAAAACGGGCGCGTTCAACGTTAAGAATTTTACCCTTCAGCGGCAGGATCGCTTGAAACTTGCGATCACGGCCTTGCTTGGCTGAGCCACCCGCCGAGTCACCCTCGACCAGATACAGTTCTGAAAGTGCCGGATCTTTTTCCTGGCAATCTGCCAGTTTCCCCGGCAAGCCGATACCGTCCAAAATACCTTTGCGGCGGGTTAATTCTCTTGCTTTGCGTGCCGCATCACGGGCACGCGCTGCGTCAATAATCTTGTTGCAAATTATCTTGGCATCTATCGGGTTTTCCAATAAATAGTCGGTTAGCTTTTGCGTAACGATTTCCTGCACGGCAGGCTGAACTTCACTCGAAACCAGCTTATCCTTGGTCTGGGAAGAAAACTTGGGCTCTGGAACTTTGACTGACAGCACGCAAGTTAAGCCTTCACGCATATCGTCGCCGGCGGTATCTACCTTGGCTTTTTTGGCCAACTCGTGTTCTTCAATATATTTATTGATGACTCGGGTCATTGCCATGCGCAGTCCGGTGAGGTGTGAGCCGCCATCGCGCTGGGGAATATTATTGGTAAAACACTGCACGACTTCCGAATAGCTGTCGTTCCATTGCATAGAGACATCAATTGAAACCGCATCTTTTTCGCCCTGCGCATGGAAAGGCTTGGGATGCAGCACAGTCTTGCTCTTGTTCATATACTCAACAAAACCTCGCACTCCGCCCGAGTGAGCGAAATTTTCGCTTTTACCGTTGCGCTGATCTACCAGTTCAATCTTGACGCCATTATTCAGAAACGACAATTCGCGAAGGCGCTTTGCCAGTATTTCATAGTGAAATTCAACCAAGCCAAATATTTCAACATCTGCCAAAAAGTGTACTTCTGTGCCGCGTTTATTACTCTCTCCTACAACTGGTACAGGGGAAACTTCTACGCCTTTTTCTATTACTATTTGTCTATCTTTTACATCTCCACGAGCAAATGATAAACAGTATTTTTTTCCATCGCGATAGGTTGTTAGTTTCAGCCACTCCGACAGACCGTTAACGCAACTAACACCAACACCGTGAAGTCCGCCGGATACTTTATAGCTGTTTTGATTAAACTTGCCGCCTGCATGCAATACCGTCAAAACAATCTCAGCTGCGGAACGCTTTGGTTCATGCTTATCGTCGAACTTAATTCCCACTGGAATGCCACGACCGTTATCCGCTACGGATATTGAGTTGTCTGCATGAATGATCACCTTGATGTCATCACAATGTCCCGCCAGCGCCTCATCAATCGCGTTATCGACAACTTCAAACACCATGTGGTGCAAGCCGGTGCCATCCGATGTGTCGCCAATATACATACCCGGACGCTTGCGAACAGCCTCCAGCCCCTCGAGTTGTTGGATGCTTGATTCGTCGTAGTTTTCACTCATTGGATATTTTCTTTCTGTTTCACGTGGAACAATTTATATGCGCATTGGCATAACAACATACTTATATTCATTCTCGCCAATAACAGTTATTAAAATACTACTATTAGGATCGCCAAATGAAAATGTCACATTTTGTGCGGGTGTGTTATTTAATCCATCCAGCAGATAATTAACATTAAATCCTATATCTAATGCCGGGCCATGGTAATCATTCTCGATTTCTTCCTGAGCTTCTTCTTGCTCACTATTGCTGCTAATAATCCGCAATGTTTTCTCTGTCAGCACGAAGCGCACGCCGCGAAATTTTTCATTTGAAAGAATTGCGGCTCGCTGCAAAGCTTGAAGTATGGTTACCCGATCTAACACCAAGTGATTTGTGTAACTTGGGATTACACGCTCGTAATCAGGAAACTTGCCATCAATGATCTTTGACGTGAGCACAATATTGGCAAAAGTAAACCTTACTTGCTTCTCGGCAAGTTCGATATTTATTAAATCGTCTGTATCAACTAGTAGCTTGGAAAGTTCATTAACTGTTTTTCTTGATAAAATTACTTCATATTTATCATATGAACTATCCAGTTTAGAACTAACGAAAGCTAGCCGATGCCCATCCGTGGCAATAAGTCTAATCTGATCACCATCAATTAGCATCAATACGCCATTCAAATAATACCGTATATCCTGCTGTGCCATAGCATACTGAACCAACCCTAACAGTTTTTTAAGTAAGCCTTGTTTGATGTTTATTTTTGTTGTAGTTCCAATCTGATCCGAAATGACCGGGAAATCTTTCGCCGGTAGCGTTTGTAAACTAAAGCGACTTTTGTTTGCTTTAATTAATATTTTATTTTCTTGCAGTTCCAATGAAACACTACTTTTTTCAGGCAAAACCCGGAGTATCTCCTGAAACTTTTTTGCTGAAACAGTAACGCTTCCTATTTCTGAATCAATCTCAAGCTGAAGTTGAGTCGCAATTTGTATTTCCAAATCAGTTGCTACAAATTTAATCCCTGACTTGCTTTTCTCTATCAGCACATTAGATAGGATTGGCAGTGGCTGTTTTCGCTCAACTATGCCAACAACAGTTTGCAACGGTTTTAACAGTTCATCTTTATCTATCTTCTCAATAAACATTTTATATATCCTTAATAACTATAAATAACGGTGTTTAATATTGGGTATAACTTTTATCTATTCTTTAAAACAAAGAGTTATTATGTTTTTTACACGTTGATAAATTCATTTAAAGCTGTTGATAACTTGAGTATTAAATTATCTAAATGCGCATTCTCTTGAGTTATCAACATAACGTTTGCTAATTATCTCCTAGTTTCTTAACGTCTGATTGAGCAAGTTAAAGTCCGAATTAAGTACTGTATCCGAACTTCTCAAGCTTTCTATAGTTTTGCACGCATGTAAAACTGTTGAATGATCACGGCCACCAAAGGCGTTACCGATTTCCGGAAGGCTTAGTTGTGTTAACTCTCGAGCAAGGCACATTGCTACTTGTCGTGGCCTGGCATAAATTCGGGTACGTTTTTTCGACATCAAATCAAAAAGCTTGATTCTATAAAAATCAGCAACAGTTTTTTGTATATTTTCTATAGAAACTTGTTTGTTCTGCGCGGCAAGAAGATCTTTAAGTGCCTCTTTTGCCAAGTCAGCGGTAATTAATCTTTTATGGAAACGAGCGAAAGCCTCAATTCGATTTAGAGCGCCTTCGAGTTCTCTTATATTTGATCTGACATGTTTAGCGATGAAAAAGGCAACATCTTCGCCAATCGGGGTTTTTGATAGAGCAGATTTTTGCAATAGAATTGCCACCCGCATCTCCAGACTTGGAGGCTCGATAGCAACTGTTAAACCACAACTAAAACGGGAAGTTAAACGCGGCTCAATTCCTGAAATTTCTTTTGGAAATGTGTCACAAGTTATAACCACCTGTTTATTAGTATCAATAAGAGAGTTTAAGGTGTAAAAAAATTCTTGTTGAGTACCCGGTTTGTCGGCAATAAATTGAATATCGTCAATTAGCAATAAATCAAGCGAGTTGTAATATTGCTTGAATTGGTCAAATTGTTTGGTTTGAAATGCACGAACGACATCAGTCACATAGTTGGTTGCATGAACGTAGCAAATTTTTGCTTGATCGTTTTCTTTTTTAAAATGGTTACCAATAGCTTGAATTAAATGGGTTTTACCTAAACCAACGCCACCGTAAATAAATAGTGGGTTATATGTGGTTCCGGGAGAATCGGCAACCTGAAAGGCTGCCGCATGTGCCAATTGATTTGCTTTTCCGGTGACAAAATTATCGAACAGAAGAGCCGGATTAAGATGAGCGGTATTTTTCAAAGTCTTTTTGGGATCGGAAACGGGGCTAATTCTTATGTCAGCCTTCGGGGTTTCGAGCGCGGTATTTTTCTTTGCAACGCGCAAATCAACTTTAGTGGGCGCAGAGAAGCAGGCCTGAGCGCGTCGTTCGATCTCCGGTAAAAAGCGTTCTTGGATAACTTTCAGGGTAAAGCCGTTTGGGGCGGTCAAAATGATTTGATTGCCCTTGATTTCAAATACCAAGGGTTTAATCCATGAATTGAATTGTTGTGGAGGAAGCTGCTCTTTAAAAAAAAGCAGACAACCCTCCCACAGGTTTGTATGTGGCATGAAATTTTAGTATTTGTCGATTCAAACGTTCTGCGCGATATTCTACAGGTACAATCAAAAGTTATCCACAGTATAAAATATACTTGACAGCGCGCGCGTTACATATTGTAATCGCGGGCTTTTCAATACGAACAAACGAAGGAATAACGCACATGAAACGTACTTACCAACCGTCAGTTACAAAGAGAAAGCGCACCCACGGGTTCTTGGTGCGCATGAAAACCAAGGGTGGCAGGGCTGTAATTGCAGCTCGCAGAGCAAAAGGACGTGCTCGCTTAGCGGTTTAAAGTGAAACAAACGCTCTCCTATTCTCAGCGCTTACATTACAGTGCAGAGTTTGAGAGCGCACTAAATACAAAGCCGTTAATAGACAAATGGTTGGCTGTTCATTGGAAAATAAACAGCAAAGGAAAGGATTGCCTCGGTATTGTAATAAGCAAACGTACAATACCCAAAGCAACCGCAAGAAATAGGATAAAACGACAAATCCGCGAGTTATTTAGGATCAGTCGCCAAAATACCGCCAGCTCTTTGAATATTGTTATACGGATAAGAAAAGGCGTGCTTGCTGAAGAAACGATAGAATTTAGGCGGACGTTGTCTCGCTTATTTATGAAAGTGCGGTTGACAGAAAATGACGCGCCTATTCCTTCTGTTCATAAAGGGTTATCAATATCTGATTAGCCCGATGTATCCATCATCTTGTCGATTTACTCCTTCATGTTCGCATTATTGCAGCGAAGCCCTCATTAAGCATGGCTTGGCTCGGGGTATGTGGTTGGGCATTAGACGAGTTTTTCGTTGTAATCCGTGGAATGCGGGTGGGTATGACCCGGTTCCTTGATGTGAATATTGCTTTGGGTGTATTTTAAGATGGATTTCAAAAGACTATTTCTGTTTCTTATTTTCTCGTTCTCCGCTTTGTTGTTATGGGACGGTTGGCAGCGGAATCAACATCCGGCACAACAACCAGTTGCTGCCGCAAAAGCCGCAGCGGGCGAAACTGCGGTAGTCACGCCGTTGACCAATGAAACGCGCGCAAAAGATATCGAAAAAACAGTTGAAAATGCTGGCTTGGCGCAAGGAAAAAAGATTGTCGTTCAAACAGATAATCTACGGGTAGAAATAAATACTCTTGGTGGCGATATTCAACGGGTTGAGTTGTTGCAACATAAAGATGCTATTGATAAAGATAAGCCATTAGTTCTGCTGCAACAAAAAGAAAATCATACCTATGTCGCGCAAACGGGGTTAATTGGTGAAAATTTACCAACGCATCGAACCCTGTTTACCACGACTTCTGACGAATATCATTTGGTTGAGGGTGTAGACACTATCTCCGTACGGCTGGTTGCAAGTCCATCCGTTACCAAAGTTATTACTTTCCATCGTGGCAGTTATCTTATTGATGTTTCATATGAAATTATCAATACCGGAGCAAGTCCGCTTTCGGCTTCGGCATATTTTCAATTAGTACGCGACGAAGGCGCTCCATCAGGAGATTCAAAACTGGTGCCCACCTATACGGGGCCGGCAATTTATACCGATCAGAAAAAGTTTCAAAAGGTTGAGTTTTCAAGTATTGAGAAAAACAAAGCGGACTATCCTAAAACAGCGGATAACGGTTGGGTCGGGATGTTGCAACACTATTTCGTAAGTGCTTGGTTGCCAGCCGACAAAGTTATGCGCGAGAACTACACCAAGTCATTGGGTAACAAGCAATATTCTATTGGGACAATATTGCCGGTAGGGGCTATTGCCCCTAGCCAAAAAGGTGAAATTGGCGCGAAGTTATACGTTGGCCCAACAACTTCAAACTTGGATAGCATTGCACCCGGTCTTGGTTTAACGGTGGATTACGGTTGGCTTACCATAATTGCTACACCACTGTTTTGGCTGCTTACGCAAATTCAGGGCTGGGTACAAAACTGGGGTTTGGCGATAATTGTTTTAACCGTATTGATTAAATTGGCGTTTTTCCCGCTTTCGGCAGCCAGTTACCGTTCAATGGCAAGAATGAGACTGGTAGCTCCAAAGCTGGAGAAGATTAAACAACAATACAGCGATGATCGTGAAAAACTTAATCGTGCAATGATGGAGTTATACAAGACAGAAAAAATTAACCCTCTGGGCGGTTGTTTGCCGATGATCATACAGATTCCGGTATTTATTTCGCTTTATTGGGCAATCTTATCCAGTGTTGAATTACGTCACGCCCCGTTTATAGGCTGGATTACAGACTTGTCAGCGGCTGATCCATATTACGTGCTGCCAGCGATTATGGGCATTAGCATGTTGATTCAAAGCAAGCTTAGTCCTGCGCCACCGGATCCTCTGCAGGCTAAATTGATGCAACTTATGCCCGTAATCTTCAGTGTAGTTTTCTTTTTCTTTCCTGCCGGGCTGGTGCTGTATTCCGTTGTAAACAATGTTCTTTCCATCACGCAGCAGTGGTATATCACGCGTAATCAAGAACTAGGGCAAAAGGTTGCCACAAAACTTTGATGCAATAGCGGCCATCGCCACGGCCCCCGGTCGAGGGGGTATTGGTGTGGTTAGAGTTTCTGGCCGCGATCTTGCATCAATTGCCACTACCTTGCTGGGAAACCTACCCGTTCCCCGTCATGCAACATACTCCGCCTTTCTTGATGCCGAAGGGTCAATCATTGATCGGGGTATCGCTATCTATTTCCCCGCACCAAACTCTTACACTGGCGAAGACGTTTTAGAGCTACAGGCCCATGGTGGCACTGCAGTATTGAATTTATTGTTAAAGAGATGTCTGGCGGCTGGTGTACGTTTAGCGCAACCAGGCGAGTTTACGCAGCGGGCGTTTCTAAATGATAAGCTGGACTTGGTTCAGGCCGAGAGCGTTGCCGACTTGATTAATGCCACCAGTGAGCAGGCGGTACGTTGTGCCAACCGCTCCTTGGAAGGGGACTTTTCCAATACGATCAATAGATTGGTTGCGGAGCTTATTGAATTGCGCATGCTGGTTGAAGCAACGTTAGACTTTCCAGAGGAAGAGATTGACTTAACAGATGTAAAACGAAGCGAAGCAATGTTAAGGAAAATCCGTTCGGACTTGGAACGAACCTTTGAGTTAGCGCGGCAAGGCAGTATTTTGCGCGAAGGAGCCCATGTTGTGTTGGTCGGTCAGCCAAACGTGGGTAAATCAAGCTTGCTTAATCGCCTGTCCGGGGAGGACGTGGCGCTGGTGAGCGAGGTTGCGGGCACAACACGGGATACGATACGCCAAGCGATCAATATAAAAGGCGTGCCACTGCACATGGTTGATACCGCTGGCCTGCGAGAATCACAGGATGTTGTTGAGCAGATGGGGATGGAGCGCACCAAGCTGGCAATGCAAAAAGCCGATGCAGTTCTGGTGTTGATGGATATTCAACAAGAAAACTGGCAAGAAGAGCAAAAGATCATCGCGTTGATACCCGAAAATATCCCAAAGTTGTTTGTGATCAATAAAATCGACCTAGTGAACCAGCATGCGCGAATTGAAAATCAAGGGGAAGATACCTATATCTACGTTTCAGCCAAAAATGATGAAGGAATCGACTTGTTGCGCGAGAAGATTTTGCAATTAATGGATTGGCATGGTGAAGCCGGTGTGTTTATGGCAAGAGAGCGGCACTTACAAGCGCTTGCACAAGCAAAAAAGCTACTTGACCGTGCTGCTACAGAGTTGACGAGAGCTGAGTTTTTTGCCGAGGAACTGCGCCTTGCCCAAGAGGAGCTAAACAAGATCACCGGAGAATTTTCACCAGATGACCTGTTGGGGGAAATATTCAGCCGTTTTTGTATTGGAAAATAGCAGAATTGTTTCACGTGAAACAATAGTCGGGTCGGCGATTTAACCTGTTGAAGTTTTTGATGTATGATGCGCGCCTTTATTTGGTACAGGCGGCGAATGAATTACCCCAAAGAGTTTGATGTAATTGTTATTGGCGGTGGTCATGCTGGGACTGAAGCCGCGCTCGCGAGTGCCCGCATGGGACGTGCGACGCTACTTATTACCCATAATATTGAAACACTTGGGGCAATGTCATGCAACCCTTCTATTGGCGGCATTGGCAAAGGGCACTTGGTAAAAGAGGTGGATGCGCTGGGTGGGGCAATGGCCTCGGCAACCGATGAGGCAGGGATACAGTTTCGCATATTGAATTCTTCAAAGGGGCCGGCAGTACGTGCGACCCGGGCGCAAGCAGATCGGGCATTGTATAAACAAGCCATGCGTCGCCGCTTGGAAAACCAGCCTAACCTTTGGCTGTTTCAGCAGGCGGTGGAAAAGCTGCTGATGAACGGCGAACAAGTCGTCGGTGTTGAATTACAGCTCGATCTGCGCTTTATGGCAAAAAGTGTGGTGTTAACAACGGGTACATTTTTGTCCGGCCTAGTTCATATCGGTCTTTCAAGCCACCCCGCAGGGCGGGCCAGTGAGTTGCCCTCTATCGTGTTGGCCAACGATTTGCGCGAACTGGGATTGCCAATCGGGCGCCTTAAAACGGGTACACCACCGAGAATTGACGGATGCAGCATTGATTATTCAGCATTAATAGCGCAGCCGGGCGACGATCCGGTACCCGTATTTTCATATTTAGGAAGAGCAGAACAGCATCCACGGCAATTGCCGTGCTGGATTACGCATACCAATCAACGAACACATGACATTATTCGCGGTGGATTGGATCGTTCGCCTTTGTTTACGGGTGTCATTGCCGGTGTCGGGCCGCGCTATTGTCCGTCTATTGAGGATAAGATCACGCGTTTTGCGGATAAAGACTCGCATCAGATATTTTTGGAGCCGGAAGGTTTAAGTACTAACGAGGTGTACCCGAACGGGATTTCAACCAGTTTGCCATTTGATGTGCAATTGGACTTGGTGCGTTCAATTAAAGGCTTGGAAAATGCTTATATAACGCGTCCCGGCTACGCTATCGAATATGACTACTTTGATCCTCGGGGATTAAAAACTTCGCTGGAAACAAAAACCATAAAGGGTTTGTTTATGGCTGGGCAAATAAATGGCACAACAGGTTACGAAGAAGCCGCTGCGCAAGGATTGTTGGCTGGTTTGAATGCCGCGCGCTATGCCAGTGAAGAAGATTCATGGTATCCCCGGCGCGACGAAGCGTACTTGGGCGTGTTGGTGGATGATTTGATTACGAGCGGCATAACAGAGCCGTATCGTATGTTCACCAGCCGTGCAGAATATCGCTTACAGCTGCGTGAAGACAACGCGGATATGCGCTTAACAGAAGTAGGACGAAAACTTGGGCTGGTTGATGATGAACGCTGGATTGCATTTGAAAATAAGCGAGAGGGCGTAGCGCGGGAGTTGGAGCGCTTGAAAGCAACTTGGATAAATCCGAGAATCTTGGCAAAAGCTGATGCAGAACGGGTGCTGGGTAAAAATATTGAACGGGAGTATTCGCTGTATGAGCTTCTGCGACGACCAGACGTAACTTACCAAGGTTTGATGTCGATAGAGGGTTGCGATGCGGGTGTAAGTAGTAATGAAATCATTGAGCAAGTAGAAATACAAGCCAAATACCAAGGCTATATCGAGCGTCAACACGAAGAAATTGCACGGCAGTCAGAAAATGAAATGTTGACGTTGCCGACAACGATAAATTATGTGGAAGTACGGGGTTTGTCGACAGAAGTGCGACAAAAATTGGAACAGCATCGACCTGAAACGTTAGGGCAGGCTGCAAGAATTTCGGGTATAACTCCGGCGGCAATATCGTTATTGTTGGTGCATATGAAGCGGGGAGGGGCTTGCATGGCTAGCAAGCGCCCCGTCTAAAATGACTTTAGCAATGGATTTGTCGAGCGGGATTGCGCAACTGGGAATAAATATTGCACCCGAGGCGCAACAAAAGTTATTGAACTATCTGGCGTTGTTGCAGAAATGGAATAAAGTTTATAACTTGACGGCGATACGTGATCCGGAACAAATGGTAAGCAATCACTTGCTCGATAGCCTTGCTGTTGTACCGCATCTGTGGCCCGGACGATGGTTGGATGTAGGGTGTGGGGCGGGCTTGCCCGGCGTTGTCTTGGCGATTGTGCGACCTGACTGGTCATTTACTTTGCTGGATAGTAACAGCAAGAAAACAAGCTTTGTTCAGCAAGCCAGCATAGAATTGGGATTAAATAACGTGGATGTAAAATGTGAACGAATCGAGGCGTGGCAAAACGCTGAAAAATTCGATGGAATTATTTCCCGTGCGTTTGCTGAAACTTCCGAGTTTGTTAACTCAACTCGCCATTTGTTGAAAAATGGCGGGCGCTGGGCGGCAATGAAAGGGCTGCCGGAGCAAGAGTTGCAGCGCTTACCAGCGGACGTAAAGGTAGAACAGATTATTTCCTTGCAGGTTCCAAAACTAGAGGCGACACGCTGTTTGGTGGTGTTAAGAGAAAACAAATGACGAAAATACTGGCGATTACCAATCAAAAAGGGGGGGTGGGCAAAACCACCACCACCGTGAATCTTGCCGCGAGTCTGGCTGCTGCCAAGCAGCGGGTTTTATTGATTGATCTTGACCCGCAGGGCAATGCCACGATGGGGAGTGGTATTGATAAGGCGGGACTTGCGGCTACTGTGTACGATGTACTTTTAGGACAAAAGGTTATTCGTGAAGCACGGGTGACGGCAGATGCTGGAAAATATGATGTATTGCCTGCCAATCGTGAATTGGCAGGAGCAGAAATCGAGCTGGTTGATATCGAACATCGTGAAACACGCCTTAAAAAAGCATTAGAAGTAGTTCACTCAGACTATGATTATGTGCTGATAGATTGCCCGCCCGCGCTAAACTTGCTGACCTTGAATGGCTTGTGTGCAGCGCAATCAGTTATGATTCCAATGCAGTGTGAATACTATGCGCTAGAGGGCTTAAGCGATCTGGTCAACACGATACGGAAAGTACGTACTCACCTCAATCCGGAGTTGGAGATAGAAGGTTTGCTGCGAACCATGTTCGATCCACGCAATACCTTGGCGCAGCAAGTCTCAGAGCAACTGCAGCAACATTTTGGTGAAAAAGTATACCGCACGGTAATTCCGCGGAATGTCCGCTTGGCGGAAGCACCAAGCTATGGAATTCCCGCGCTCTATCATGATAGCCAATCCAAAGGTACGTTGGCATATCTGGCATTGGCTGGAGAATTACTAAATAACGCATCACGTACCGCGACAGAAACAATTTAAGGAACATCATGGCAAAACCAAACAAAGGACTGGGGCGAGGCTTGGATGCTTTGCTGACCGGCGGCAAAGAGCAGGGTAACGATATGCTCCGTGAGCTTAAGGTAGGGCAACTTAAGCCGGGTAAATATCAACCGCGCAGCCACATGGATGAGGAGTCGCTAAAAGAACTCGCCGCATCCATTAAAGCTCAAGGAATTATGCAGCCAATCCTGGCGCGAGAATTGGTTAACGGGGATTATGAAATCATCGCGGGAGAACGCCGTTGGCGTGCGGCCCAATTAGCCGGGCTGACGCAAGTGCCGGTATTGTTGCGTAAAGTGCCGGATAATGCCGCGCTCGCCATGGCTTTGATTGAAAATATCCAGCGCGAGGACCTGAATCCTCTGGAGGAGGCGGTTGGTATTCAGCGTCTTATCGATGAATTTCAAATGACGCATCAGGAGGCCGCAGATGCAGTTGGACGCTCGCGCAGTGCGGCAAGTAACTTGTTACGTTTGCTCAAGTTGCCGCAGATAGTGCAGGGTTTATTGATGGATGGCTCTCTGGATATGGGGCATGCACGTGCGTTGCTATCGCTTGAGGGGGCGCAGCAAGTATTGCTGGCAAATAAAATAGTACTGGAAGGTTTGTCGGTACGCGAAGCGGAAAAGCTGGTGCAACAACAAGGCGAGCAGGCTGCGGCGGAAAAAAATATTGGAATAAAAGCAGCAAAAACTCCAAATCGCGACGCGCTTAAATTGCAGGAAGAAATGAGCGAACACTTGGGTGCCCGCGTTGAAATTAAGCCAAACAGTAAAGGCGGCGGTAAGTTAATCATCGAATATTCAAGTAACGATCACTTGGAAGAGTTCTTGGGTGGACTTAGAAAAGCGCGCTAATTTGAACCTTGAAACGGGCGATGCCAAGCAACAAAGTTTGACACCCCCGCTAAACGCCGCTATCATCGCCGCGCTTTTCAATGCCGAAGTCCAGGAAAGACGGTTGGCGCGCAAGGTGCTAGGACTACAGATTTTGGTTTTACTAGTCGCCGCCGGCATAACAGCGTATAGCTGGAAAAGTTCGCCACAGTATGCGATAGCGGTGTTGGGTGGGGGGGGAGTATCCGTTCTAAATGGTGCATTGCTGGCTTGGAGAATGAGCCGGGCAGCGCAGAATCCGAACCATGACGCGCATCAACAATTACGGCTTATGTATTTTTACGCCGCCGAGAGATTTCTGGCGGTCGTTGTGTCGCTGGGTATTTGCTTGGCGGTGCTGAAATTAATGCCACTTGGGGTTTTGAGCGGCTTTGTATTGGGGCAAGCGGTGCTGTTAGTAAGCCGGTTGTTTTTGAAGATTAAGACTGAAGATAGCGACTAAATAATGTCAAGCGAAGCGGAAACATCAGCAGAATATATCCATCATCACCTGCAAAATCTGACCTATGGTCACTTGGCGGACGGCTCATGGGGCGTAGCTCACACTGCAGAAGAAGCCAAGGCCATGGGATTCTGGGCGCTTAATCTGGATACTTTCATCATGTCGTTCCTTTTGGGAGCACTGTTTCTGTTTGTGTTCCGTCGCGTAGCAAAAAACATCGTAGCCGGTACACCGGGAGGCTTACAGAATTTTTGTGAGTGGGCCATTGAGTTTGTCGATAGCAGCGTGCGCGGCTCCTTTACCAGCAAGAACAACATGGTTGCCCCGTTGGCGCTGACCATTTTCTTCTGGGTGCTTACCATGAATCTGATGGACTTGATTCCCATCGATTATGTTCCGCAAATTATGGGCGCTCTGGGCGTACCCTTCTTTAAAGTTGTTCCTTCAACCGATCCGAATGCAACCTTCGGTATGGCAATCGGCGTATTTCTGCTGGTGTTGTACTACAGCGTAAAAATGAAAGGCCTTGGCGGTTTCGTGGGCGAACTGACATTGCAACCATTCGGTAAATGGGGCATGCCGGTCAACTTGCTGCTGGAAGGCGTGAACCTGATAGCCAAACCGATTTCACTGGCACTGCGTCTTTTCGGCAATATGTACGCCGGCGAAATGATCTTTATTCTGATCGCGCTGATGGGCGGAGCGTGGGCAGGCTTTTCAGCGGGAAATGCCACCTTGTATGGCTCGCAGATTTTGCTGTCTTTAGGCTGGGCGATCTTCCACATCCTGATTGTAACTTTGCAGGCGTTCATCTTTATGACGCTGACCGTGGTCTATCTGGACATGGCGCATCAGGAACACCATTAAAAATTTTCAGTCTCATTAACTTCACTTTTATCAAATAGGAGAAACAAAAATGGAATTAGCAAACGCACTGCTGTACATCGCTGGCGCACTGATGATGGGTCTGGGCGCTCTTGGCGCAGCCGTCGGTATTGGTATTTTGGGTGGCCGTTTCCTTGAGGGTGCAGCACGTCAACCGGAATTGATCCCGATGTTGCGCACACAGTTCTTCGTGGTAATGGGTCTGGTCGACGCGGTTCCGATGATCGCTGTAGGTATCGCGATGTACGTTCTGTTTGCGGTGGCTCATTAATTCATTCGCCATCAGCGACAACGCATAACTAAGAAAGGACGCTTGCATGAATATCAATGCAACTCTTCTCGCTCAGACCATCATGTTCGCACTGTTCGTGTGGTTCTGCATGAAGTTCGTTTGGACGCCAATCGTAGCAGCGCTGGACGAGCGTAAGAAGCAAATCGCCGACGGCTTGGCGGAAGCAGAGCGCGCTAAACACGATCTGGAATTGGCTGCAAAACGTTCTGCAGAGCTGCTGCGCGAAGCTAAAGAAAAAGCTGGCGATATCGTCGCCAATAGCGAAAAGCGAGCCAGTGAAATTGTGGAAGAAGCCAAGACACAGGCCAAGGTAGAAGGCGGACGTATTATCGCCGGAGCCAAGGCTGAAATCGATCAAGAAGTATTTAGAGCCAAGGAACAGTTGCGCACGCAGGTATCATCGATTGCGCTGGCTGGTGCGAGTAAGATTCTTGGCCGCGAAATCGATGCAAAAGCGCACAGCGATTTGCTCGATAAACTTGTCGCGGAAATCTGATCGCCATGTCTGAAGCCATAACTATTGCACGTCCTTACGCACAAGCGGCGTTTGATGAAGCACAAAAGTCGAATGCATTAAAAGCTTGGTCCGAGTTATTGATCGAGCTGGCCGAATTGGTTAATCAAGCCGAAGTGCGCGCAGTGATAAACAATCCAAAGGTATCCAAGACTCAGGTCTTTGGTCTGATGGAGGCATTTATGGGCGCGACGGCAAATGCACAGCAACGCAATTTTGTACATATTCTGGCGGACAACCAGCGTTTACCGGTATTGCCCGAAATTGCTGCGATTTTTGAGGCATTGAAGGCGGAAGCAGAAAAAACGGTTGCAGTAGTAGTGGACTCGGCATTTGAGTTGTCGGCTGCGCAACAGGAAAAGATCGTCGGCTCGCTGAAAAAACGCATGGGTCGTGAGGTCAAGCTTACCTGTAATGTCAAAAAAGATTTGCTGGGTGGCGTGGTAATTCGCGCCGGAGATAAAGTGATAGACGGTTCCGCACGTACTCGCCTTGGCGAAATGGCGGTCGCCCTAGCCTGATAAAGAATTATCAAGAATGAGGAAATCCAGATGAAGCTCAACCCTTCCGAAATAAGTAATTTGATTCGCAGTCGCATCGAAAACTTCGAAGCACTGACCCAGGCGCGCACCGAAGGTACGGTGGTCAGCGTTACCGATGGTATTGTTCGCGTCCACGGCTTATCCGATGTTATGCAGGGCGAAATGTTGGAATTCCCCGGCAATACTTTCGGTCTGGCGCTAAATTTGGAGCGCGACTCTGTCGGTGCAGTTGTTCTCGGAGAATACGAGCACATCACCGAAGGCGATACCGTTAAATGTACGGGTCGTATTTTGGAAGTGCCAGTTGGCCCCGAGTTGCGTGGCCGTGTAGTCAATGCGCTGGGTCAGCCAATTGACGGAAAAGGCCCGATCAATGCCAAGCTCACCGACAAAATTGAAAAAACTGCGCCAGGCGTGATTGCACGTAAATCAGTCGACCAACCGGTACAAACAGGTTTGAAGTCCATCGACTCGATGGTTCCAGTTGGTCGCGGCCAGCGCGAACTGATCATTGGTGACCGTCAAACAGGTAA
>PLYB01000281.1 GCA_003151655.1 Gallionellaceae bacterium
GAAATTCGCACGCCGATGAACGCCATTATCGGCATGGCCTATCTGGCGCTCAAGACCGAGCTGACTCCACGTCAAAAGGACTATGTTTCCAAAATCCACTCTGCCGGACAGAACTTGCTCGGCATCATCAACGACATCCTCGACTTCTCCAAAGTAGAGGCTGGCAAAATGGAGTTGGAGCAAACGCGTTTCCTGCTCGAAGACGTGGCGGGTAACGCGCTGTCGCTGCTGCGCCAGCGCGCACACGAAAAAGAAATCGAACTGCTGTTCGATGTTGCCGATCCGCAGTTGCTCGGTAACAGCGGAGCATTACTGGGCGATGCGCTGCGCCTCGGCCAGATTATCACCAATCTGTTATCGAACTCGGTCAAGTTTACCCATCAGGGTTTCGTCAGGCTGACCATCAATGTTGATGAGCGAAACGATGATGAGGTGCTGCTGCGTTTTAGTTTGCGCGATACCGGCATTGGTATGACTCCCGAGCAAGTGGGCAATCTGTTTCAGGAGTTCTCCCAGGCCGATGGCTCGACTACCCGCAAATACGGCGGCACCGGGCTGGGGCTGACCATCTCGAAGAAGTTTGTCGAATTAATGGGTGGCCGTATCTGGGTCGAAAGCACACTGGGCGAGGGATCGTGCTTCATCTTTACCGCGCGCTTCCCGATTGCAAAGCCGGTGCCGATAGTTCCTGCCGTATTGCCGGGTGTCGATGTGTTGCGCGTGCTGGTGGTTGACGACCAGCCCGAAGCGCAGTTGGTACTGGTCGATCTGCTGACTGCCCTTGGTGTCGGTGCAGCGCATGACAAGGAAATCGATTGTGCCGCCAGCGGCGAAGTAGCCATGGCGATGGTTCGACAGGCGTTTGATGACGGCAGTCCATACGACCTGTTGTTGCTGGATTGGGTGATGCCGGAAATGGATGGCGGTGCCGTGCTGCAAGTTTTGCAAAACAGCGGCATGGCCCGCCCGCCACTGTCGGTGGTGGTCTCTGCCTATGATTCTGAAGTGATGCACGATGCTGCCGCGCGCCTCGGTGCACAGCATTTCCTACCTAAACCGGTTCTGCCCGAAGCCCTGCGCAAACTGCTCAACACCCTGACTGGCAACACTATCGTTGAGCACAACGGCAACCATGAAAGCCGCGTCAATGCCAACTTGGCTGGCATGCGCGTGCTGCTGGTAGAAGATAATCTGATCAATCAGCAACTGGCAGTGGAGTTGATGGAGTGTCGTGGCATTAAGGTCACTGTCGCCAATAACGGTCAGGAAGCGCTCGATCAACTGGCAGCCGTTGCGCCGGACTACTACCATATCGTGTTCATGGATCTGCAAATGCCGGTAATGGACGGCTACGAAGCGACGCGACGACTACGCGCCGATGCGCGCTATTTCTCGCTGCCACTGGTCGCGATGACAGCGCATGCGATGATCGAGGAGCGCGAACGCTGCCAAGCTCTGGGCATGAACGGACACCTCAGCAAGCCGATTGAACCTGACGATCTCTATGACATGCTGGCGCGGCATTACACGGCACCGACGGTACCGTTTGCAGCGCCAATTCGTCCAGTCACCCAGCCCGTTACGGCTAGCGTAGAGATTTTGCTGCCGAACATCGCCATGCTGGATACCGAAAACGGCCTGCGCCGCGCTGGCGGCAATAAGAAACTGTATCGGCAAATGCTCTCCATGTTCACCAGTGAATATGCCAACTACAGTCAGACCTTTGCCGAATATCTTGCCACTGATCAATGGGAAGAAGCACAACGGTTAGCTCATACGCTTAAAGGCCTGACAGGCACGCTGGGAGCCAACGATGTGCAGGTTGTTGCAGACCAACTTGAGCTAGCCTGCAAGAACCAGCAAACCGACGCTACTGAGGTTGCCTTGGCCGCTCTTACTCCACTGCTGACCCCGCTGCTCAATGCTTTGCAACTCTATTTTGCCGAGGAACAAGCTGCCGCAGAAGCTACCGCCGGAACAGAGACTGTAGCTACGCAACCGGGCAGGCTGCCTGATTGCCTGCCGCAACTGCAACAAATGTTAAGCGAAGGCGATGGTGAAGCTATTGAACTGTGGGAAGAGCACCACAAGGAATTTGCCAGTGCACTACCGGCTCAAGCAATGCAGCGCATCAGCACGGCATTACAAAACTTTGAGTTCGATACTGCTATGGGACTGCTGGCAGAGCTTTCCTCTTAAAAAATAATTTTCACGAAAAATTCGAAGCAGATAAGATCTACCTATCAAAACTGATTTCACAAAATCCGAGCAAAGGCCATCAACATGACATCAACTGTGTACGATGTAATCATCGCCGGTGGCGGCCCTTCCGGGCTCGCGCTGGCGAGCGAGCTTTCCGCGAATTGGAGTGTGCTGGTATTAGAGCAGGGCATCGCCGGACAAACGCAGCGCAGCTGGTTCGTTCCCCGTAGCGTGGTCGATGACAATCCCGCTTTGGAAGCTTTTTATTACGGTGGAGTCACGCGCTTTCTGGCGGCTACCTTTTCCGGAGGCAGCGCCGTCTGGGATGCTCGTTTCAAAAAAAATGCCCCCTATCCCTACATCAGGGAAAAGGAATTGCTGCAGCACTGGGTCAATCAGGTCAATGGCAGTACCAACGGTTCGAACGTGCGCAGTAACTGCGCCTATCTTTCCCACGCTGTCGATGCCGACGGCATCGATGTAACAAGCAGCGAGGGAGTGTATCGGGGGCGCGTGCTGCTCGACTGCACCGGCTATGACTCGCCTATCGCCAAGCAGTACGGAATCAGCCGCGATGGCTACTACTGGTGGTCGGTCTATGGTGCCATCGGTAAACATCCCGGCGGTGTGAAAGACTTGCAGGTGGGCGACTACATGATGTGGCAGACCTTCAAGGATACCAACGTGGATCCTAATGCCGCGTTGCAAGCCGGTCGTCCGGTGTTCGAGTACGAAATTCTCGACGAGAACACGTCGTTTTCGATGGTTCTCTATTTGCGCCAAGTAAAGGTTGCACGCGAGGACATGAAGGCGGTGTTCGAGCACGTTATCCGCAAGGAGGATTCGACGCGGAGTTTTCACGACATCGAGATTCAGGAGGAGAAGTTCGGCTGGTATCCCTCAGGCAGTATTTCGCAGGATCTCGCTCGTGACCGCGTCGTCTTCGCCGGCGATGCGGCATGCTGGACTACTCCCTGTGGTTGGGGCATGGGCTTCATCCTGAACAACTATCGAACATTCTGCGGAAGGCTTTCCGAAGCGTTGGCTAAGGACACTCTTGATGAGGAAAGTTTGCGCAAAATTCCACAGTTCGATAGTCGCGGTAAAGGAGAAATTGCGCTTAATGCCATCATGACCCACTTCCTGTCGAACGCTCCGGAAAGCATGCTTGACCGCTTCATCCGTCTGTTTGATGCTAGCAATACGACGGGCTACATCGATCCAATCTACTGCGAAAAGATATTTACGCTCGACATTGAGCCGGAAGAGGTCACAGTCGTGCTGAAGGCGATGCTAAAATCGTTCTCGCTTAGGGAGTTGTGCGGCATTCTGCCACCGGCGGATTACCACACACTGCTGGAGGCGGCTGTTGAATTCGGCGAGATCGCTGTGACAGAGGAAGTGCGCGCTTTGTTTGGGGAGAACGGCGAACCGGCGGATGCTATCCGCGAAGGATTCCGGTTTTCGTCCGCAACGGGCACACTCGGAGCCCTGTCGGCAGATGCGGCTAGTTTCAGCCGCTGGTTTGGTGAACTGAAGTCCACCATCAGTACGGAAACCTCACTTATCGGCAAGTTGCTTAAGGATTGAACGGATGGATGAACTGCAAAAACGTGAACCCGCGCACCCGTAGGTCGGGATTCATCCCGACGCTTTTCCTTTGAACCGTAAACCCCGTCGGGATAAATCCCGACCTACGAAAACCACTATTTGGGGCATGTTTCATGATTAATCTCAAATCCGGTTTTGACCAACTGAGCCAGCTCATAAACTGGTTTACACCGTCTCGTGCCGAGGATGATGAGCGTCAACTATCCGCTAATCGTCTGTTGGTATCCATTTGTATGATTACCTCGGCATTTTCCCTGCTATATATTGGCGTATCAATTGTGATTGGGTTTGATATTGGGGTGATCCTGATGTTGGTCAGTTTTATCGTGCAGTGGGCGATCTTGTTCTTGTTTCGGGCTAGTGGATCTTACCGCCTGAGTGCCAACTTGTATCTGGCTGACAGTTTCTTTGTTGCAATCTTAGGCTGTAGCTTCTTTACGGGTGGCTTTCATTCAAGTGTATTTCCCTGGTTCGCCCTTTTACCGATTGCCGGGATATTGCTTCTTGGTTATAGCTTGGACACATTTATCTGGTTCCTGCTTTGCTGTACCGTCACTGTGACATACGGCCTGGCAACAATGTCGGGGTTTCAATTTCCTGAACTCTACAATTTGGAATTTGCTGATTTTTTTCACATGATCTGCATCCTTGGTCTAATAATAATTATTTACCTTATTGCGCTGACCTTTGAATCTAACCGAAACCATGCCCTAAAGAAAAGTCTGGAGCGGAACGAATCCCTGCGAATAGCCCAAGCAGAAATCTCCCAAAAAGCTCAGGAGTTGGAAGTGGCCAATCTGAAAGCCGAAGATGCCACCCGCGCCAAGTCGATGTTCCTGGCCAACATGAGCCACGANNGAAATCCGCACGCCGATGAACGCCATCATCGGCATGGCCTATCTTGCGCTCAAGACCGAGTTGAATCCGCGCCAGAAGGACTATGTTTCTAAAATCCACTCCGCCGGGCAGAACCTGCTCGGCATCATCAACGACATCCTCGACTTCTCCAAAGTTGAGGCCGGCAAGATGGAACTGGAACAAACGCGCTTCATCCTCGAAGAGGTGGCCGGTAATGCCCTCTCGCTGCTGCGCCAACGTGCGCACGAAAAGGAAATCGAGTTGCTGTTCGATGTCACCGATCCACAGTTGCTCGGCAACAGCGGGGCGCTGCTCGGCGATGCTCTGCGTCTCGGACAAATACTCACCAATCTGTTATCGAACTCGGTCAAGTTCACCCATCAGGGTTACGTCAAGCTGACTGTCAGCGCGGATGAGCGCAACGATGACGAGGTGCTGCTGCGCTTCAGTCTGCGCGATACCGGCATCGGCATGACTCCTGAACAAGTGGGCAAGCTATTTCAGGAATTCTCCCAGGCCGATGGCTCGACCACGCGCAAATACGGCGGCACCGGGCTGGGGCTGACCATCTCGAAAAAATTTGTCGAACTGATGGGCGGGCGTATCTGGGTCGAAAGCACGCCGGGCGAAGGATCGAACTTCATCTTTACCGCCCGCCTCACGATTGCCAAACCCGTGCCCCTGTTCCCTGCGGTATTGCCGGGAGTCGATGTGCTGCGTGTGCTGGTAGTTGACGATCAGCCGGAAGCGCGCCTGGTGCTGGTCGATCTACTGACTGTGCTCGGTGTCGGCTCGGCACATGGTAAAGGCATTGATTGTGCCGCTAACGGTGAGGAAACCTTGGCGATGGTCAAGCAGGCGTTCGATGACGGTCAGCCGTATGATCTGCTGCTGCTGGACTGGATCATGCCGGTCATGGATGGCGGCATCGTGGTACAAGCTCTGCAAAACAGCGGCCTGACTCATCCGCCGCTACCGGTGGTGGTCTCCGCCCACGATTCAGAAATGATGCACGAAACGGCTAACCGGCTCGGCGTGAAGCACTTCCTGTCCAAGCCGGTGCTGCCGGAAGCGCTGCGCAAGCTGCTCAACGCACTCACCGGCAACAGCGTTGAAGAGCATAGCGACCATGAGATTGCCAACAGTGCCAACCTCAACGGCATGCGAGTGCTACTGGTGGAAGACAACCTGATCAATCAGCAACTGGCAATTGAGCTGATGGAATGTCGTGGCATCGAGATTATTGTCGCCAACAACGGCCAAGAAGCCCTTGATCAACTGGAGGCAGTCGAACCTGACCACTACCACGTAGTGTTAATGGATCTGCAAATGCCGGTCATGGACGGCCACGAGGCAACGCGTCGGTTACGCGCCGATGCGCGCTATTTCTCGCTACCGCTGGTGGCGATGACAGCGCATGCGATGGCCGAAGAACGCGAACGCTGTCAGGCGCTGGGCATGAACGGCCACCTCAGCAAACCGATCGAACCGGAAGACCTGTACGCTACGTTGGCGCGCCATTACACTGCACCGGATACCATAGATGCTGTCGCCAACCCCGCCGTTGAAACTGCTTTGTCTCTTACCCAAGCAATGGATGAGGGGGGGCTCCAATTACCATCCGGCGTAACTGCAATTCTGGATACTGCAAGCGGACTTCGCCGCGCGGGTGGCAACAAGAAGCTGTATCTGCAAATGCTTTCCATGTTCGCCGGTGAGTATGCCGACTACGCCCAGTCGTTTGCGGGCTATCTCTCTACTGCGAATTGGGAAGAGGCCGAACGGCTGGCGCATACGCTGAAAGGACTCTCCGGCACACTGGGTTCCAGCGATGTGCAGAATCAAGCAGGTAAACTTGAAATAGCTTGCCAGAACCGACAGGTTGATGCTGCGGCTGCCGATTTGTCCACGCTGATTCCGTTGCTAACCCCTCTGCTCGTTGCCTTGCAGCATCACTTTGCTGAAGAAAAAACTGAAGTGCCAACTGAAACTGCTTCTGGAACTCATTATCAGGGCAAACTACCTGATTGCCTGCCGCAACTGCGGCAACTGTTAAGCGAAGGCGATAGCAATGCCATTGATCTGTGGGAAGCGCACCACAAAGAATTTGCCAGTACACTACCGGCGCAACTAATGCAGCGCGTCAGCACGGCACTACAAAACTTTGAGTTCGATGCGGCAAAAGCACTGCTAAACAAACTGCCAACCGATATATCCGAGTAACGGGGATCGACTATGACCGCGCCTGCGAATCGGAAAACTGGGGGCGTACATATATTCATTAATACCGTGTCATATTTATTGGTTTTTTTAGAGATGCCCTTATGAATTATCTGCATCGAATTGTTCGGCATTCAGGCATCTACATAGCGATCTCCACGCTGCTGGTGCTGCTGGTGATGTGCATGGCCGCTTGGCTGGTCAACAGCAACATTGAAGTGAATCGCGAGGCACCGCTGGTCAAGGCACTCGGCTCTTACGCAGCCACACTGGAAGGTGGCACGACAAACAGCCGCGCAATGGGGGCTGCGATACTGTTCGGGCTGGAAAATCATGATGCCAAGCAAGTAGCGCTGGGGAAACTGCCGCCTGATGCGCCCCAAGCCGTGTCGGCACTGGATATGTTACGCGCATCGTATGTTTTTGAGGATGCGTTTCTTGTTAATAAACAAGGGATAATTGTCGCATACAGCAGCGAATACAAGAAGCGCGGCACCGGCAGCGACCTGTCTTTTCGCCCTTACGTGCAAATGGCCTTAAAGGGAATGTCCAATGTCTATCCCGCCGTAGGCAGCAATAATAATCATCGCGGCATTTATCTCGCCGCACCATTGCACGCCGCCATGAGTAACACGTCAGCGCCGATCGGGGTCGTAGGGGGCAAAGTCGAGGCCGAGAAGCTGGACGCACTACTTAAAAGCTGGACTGACGGCATTGCTGTGCTGTTATCGCCGCAAGGCGTGGCGTTTGCCGCGAACCGCGATGACTGGCTGTTCCGCATGACTGGTGAAACGAGCGCCAACCGGATTGCCGATATTCAGCGTACCCGGCAATTTGGCAAAGTATTTGATCAGCCGCCCTCCCCTCCTTTGCCATTTACGCTGGATACGCTGGAAACCAGTATTGATGACGTGCGTTATGTTGTACGCAGCGTCCCTCTGGAATGGACTGATCCAGCGGGAGAATGGAGACTGGTGATGTTGGAGCAACGCGCTCCTTGGTGGACATATTGGAGCCTGCTGGGTTTTGCAGGTTTAGCCGGACTGATTACCGCCTTGGCCTTGTTCTGGCTTTATACCTTGGCGCGCAATGCGATCTTGCGCCAGGAAAATTACCTCGCTTTGGAATCTGCGCAAATGCTTATGCGCACGGGCACAGAGAGGCTGCGCACCATCATTGATAATTCTCCCATCGGAATCTGGATGGTAGGAATAGACGGGCGCTATCAATTCCTCAACAAGACTTTTTGCAATGCCGTAGGCATACCCGAAAGCGAGTTTCTCGCCGCCCATCATCTGGCCGATGTCATGGAGGCGGAGGCTGCCGCCGGTTGCCTGAAATCGGATCGCGAGTGCCTTGCACAGGATGAGCCGCACCTGTCGCATGAAGTACTCACTTTTGTTGATGGCAAGCAGCATCTGGTGGAAATAACCAAGGTTAAATTGCGAGACGATACCGGCACGGTCACCGGTATCATCGGAATTTCCATAGATATAACCGAACAGCGCGAGCGTGAAAAAGTGCTGCGTGAGAGCGAGAATAAATACCGCGATCTGTTTGATAATGCCAACGATCTTATCTACACCCTGGATTTGAACGGTATCTTCACTTCCGCCAACAACATGCTGCTGAATGAGATGGGTTATACCCGCGATGAATTGATTGGCGACTCCATCAATAAAATCCTGACGCCGGCGAGTCTGGGGATTGCCCGCAGCAAGATGGCAGCGAAGCTGAATGGTGAAATTGCCATGACGCAATTTGACTTGGAAGTTATTGCCAAAGATGGACGCTCTATTCCGGTTGAGATCAGCAGTAGGCTGCTCTACCACGATGGCAGTCCGGTGGGCATTCAGGGCATTGGACGCAACATCACCGAGCGCAAACGGGCTGAAGAGCTTGTTGCCAAGCAGAAGCAGATGTTACAGCGCATCCTCGACAACAGTCCTGTGGGGGTAGGTATCTCGCAGGATGGATGTGTCGTGTTGATGAACCAACGCTTGAAAGAAATGGGACAGTTTCGCATGGGCGAAGCAGTTACTACGGGATACGCCAATCCTGCGGATCGGGATCAATATCTTGCAGTACTGCAAAAAGGAGGGGACGTATCAAATGCAGAGGTGGCTATCTTGACCCCGGCAGGTCAAGTGGCCGATACCTTGGCGACTTTCGTGGGAATTGAATATGAAGAACGCCCCGGAATCTTGGCGTGGTTCTATGACGTTACCGAAATAAAGCGTGCCAGAAAAGCTGCCGAGGCGGCGACACAAGCCAAATCGATGTTCCTCGCCAACATGAGCCACGAAATTCGCACCCCGATGAATGCCATTATCGGCATGGCCTATCTGGCACTCAAAACCGAGCTTAATCCGCGCCAGAAGGATTATGTTTCCAAAATCCATTCTGCCGGACAAAACCTGCTCGGCATCATCAATGACATCCTCGACTTCTCCAAAGTGGATGCAGGCAAGATGGAATTGGAACAAACACGCTTCATTCTCGAAGACGTGGCGTGCAATGCATTGTCGCTGCTGCGTCAACGCGCACACGAGAAGGAAATCGAGCTGTTGTTTGATGTCACCGATCCGATGCTGCTCGGCGACAGCGGCGCACTGCTGGGCGATGCACTGCGCCTCGGCCAGATACTCACGAACCTTTTATCGAACTCGGTCAAGTTTACCCATCAGGGTTACGTCAAACTGACCGTTAGCACGGATGAGCGTAACGATGACGAGGTGGTGCTGCGCTTTAGTCTGCGCGACACCGGCATTGGTATGACCCCCGAACAGGTGGGCAATCTGTTTCAGGAGTTCTCCCAGGCCGATGGTTCGACCACGCGCAAATATGGCGGCACCGGACTGGGGCTATCTATCTCAAAGAAATTTGTCGAACTGATGGGGGGGTACATCTGGGTTGAAAGCACACCGGGCGAAGGTTCAAACTTCATCTTTACCGCTTGCCTCCCGATTGCCAAGCCGGTGCCGCTCCTTCCTGCGGTGTTGCCGGGCGTTAATGAACTGCGCGTGCTGGTGGTTGATGACCAGCCGGATGCCCGCATGGTGCTGGTTGATCTGCTTACTGTTCTTGGTGTCGGTTCGGCACATGGCAAGGGAGTCGATTGTGCCGCCAGTGGTGAGGAGACCTTGGCAATGGTCAAGCAAGCATGCGATGCCGGTCAGCCGTATGATTTGCTGCTACTGGACTGGATCATGCCGGTCATGAATGGCAGCGACATGCTGCAAGCTCTGCACAATTATGGCATGGCGCATTTGCCGCAGGCAGTGGTGGTCTCCGCCCACGATTCAGAAATGATGCACGAAACGGCTAACCGACTCGGTGTCCGGCATTTCCTTTCCAAGCCGGTGCTGCCGGAGGCGTTGCGCAAGTTGCTCAACACGCTCACCGGCAACGCCGCCGAGGAACTTGGCAGCCATGATAGCCGCATTATTGCCAACCTCAATGGCATGCGTGTACTGCTGGTGGAAGACAACCTGATCAATCAGCAACTGGCAATTGAGCTAATGGAATGTCGCGGTATCGAAGTTGCCGTTGCCAACAATGGTCAGGAAGCACTTGATCAACTGGCAGCGGTCGCGCCTGACCACTACCATGTCGTGTTGATGGATCTGCAAATGCCGGTGATGGACGGCTACGAAGCAACGCGCCGACTACGTGTCGATGCACGCTATTTCTCGCTGCCGCTGGTCGCGATGACAGCGCATGCGATGATCGAGGAACGCGAACGCTGCCAGGCACTTGGCATGAACGGCCACATCAGCAAACCGATTGAACCGGAAGACCTGTACGCTACTTTGGCGCGCTATTACACAGCACCGGAAGAACAGCCGCAACCCTCACCCCTCTCCCAGAGGGAGAGGGGCTTTACCTCCACCTCAGCCAAAGGCGCTACTTTGCTCCCTTCCCCCTCGGGGGGAAGGGCTGGGGATGAGGGAGGCCTCCAATTGCCACCCGGCGTAACTGCCATACTGGATACCGCAAACGGTCTGCGCCGTGCTGGTGGCAACAAAAAACTCTATCTGCAAATGCTGTCCATGTTTGCCAGTGAGTATGCCGATTACAGCCAAACATTTGAGGTCTATCTCGCTAACGCGGAATGGGAAGAGGCGGAGAGGCTGGCGCACACACTCAAAGGTCTGGCTGGCACACTGGGATCGGGCGAGGTACAAATTCAAGCAGGCAAACTTGAAGTGTCTTGCAAGAGTAAACAGGCCGATGCTGCCGCCACCGAGTTGGCGACGCTGACTCTGTTGCTGACTCCGCTACTCAATGCCTTGCAACAGCACTTCGCCGAAGAACAAACCGCAGCAACAGAGGCCGCTTCCGCAGGAACGGCTCAGCCGGAAAAATTGCCTGACTGTCTGCCACAACTGCTGCAACTGTTGAGTGAGGGCGATAGCTATGCCATTGACCTGTGGGAAAAACATCACCAGGAGTTTGCGGGCGCACTGCCTGCTCAATTAACGCATCGCATCGCCCTTGCCTTACAAAATTTTGAGTTTGATACAGCAAAAACACTGCTGGAAGAACTGCCAACTAATTCGCTCACGGAATAAGAAGCAGCTATGACGACATTAACCGACGGGCACCCTACTATTCTGGTGGTGGACGACACTCCGGCAAACCTGAGCCTGCTGGTCAATCTGCTTAAGGATCAGTATAAGATCAAAGTTGCCAACAACGGCATCAAGGCGCTCGAACTGGCTGGCGCGGTGCCGCCTGATCTAGTGTTGCTCGACATCATGATGCCGGAAATGGATGGCTACGAAGTGTGCCGCCGCTTGAAGGCAAACGATACGACGCGCCATGTGCCGGTTATTTTCCTTACCGCAAAAAACGAAACTGAAGATGAAGAGCTGGGGTTTTCAGTTGGTGCAGTGGATTTTATCCTCAAGCCGATCAGCCCGCCGATTGTTGTGGCGCGGGTCAAAACACATCTGGAAATCAAGCAGTGGCATGACTTCCTGCAAAACCAAAATGCCTGGTTGCAGCAGCAGGTGGAACAGCGCCTGACGGAAATTAACCACTTGCAGGATGCATCGATTTACGTGATGGTTTCGCTGGCCGAATTTCGCGACGAGTGTACCGGCAACCATATCCGCCGCACTCAGGAATATACGCGGGTGCTGGCGGAGCAGTTGGCGCAAATGCCTAATCATGCCGACAGCCTGTCCAGACAGCAGATCGAACTCATGGCCAAGTCTGCACCACTGCACGACATCGGCAAGATTGCTATCCCGGATCACATTTTGCTCAAGCCAAGCAAGCTCACCCCGGAAGAATTCGAGGTGATGAAAACCCATGCGCTGCGCGGAGCCGACATGTTGCGCACGGCCGGTAGCCACATGGGGGAGCAAGGCGATTTTCTGGCGATGGCGATGACCATCGCCCGCAGCCACCATGAAAAATGGGATGGCTCAGGTTATCCGGATGGTCTGGCTGGTGAACAAATTCCGCTGGCGGCGCGCTTAATGGCGGTAGCGGATGTTTTTGACGCACTGACGACCAGCCGCCCCTACAAAACTGCCATGCCCCGCGAACAAGCCGTCGCTGTCATTGTGCAGGGAAGCGGCCAACATTTTGATCCGCAGGTAGTCGAGGTATTTATGCTAATCCAAGATGAACTTCATCGCATTGCTGCCAAGTGGCTTGATGGTTAAAACTTGGTAGCCATTCCAGTGCAAGCTGGAACCGAAGTAAATGAAACTAAAAACCGTAGTTTTCGCACCGTTCATGCAACAACTATTTTTTATTTATGCACGCCTTGATCTTCTGCAGAACGCTGCCCGCAGTAAGCGGCTTGACCACAAAGCCGGAAGCACCTTTTTGAATCGCATCTTTGACCTTGTCTATCGTTGAGTCGCTGCTCACCATCATCACCTTTGCAGTCGGATTTATTGTGCGAATTTCAACCAGTGCCTGCAAACCATCCATTTTAGGCATATTGATGTCGAGCAACGTCAGATGCGGCTTAAGTGACGCATATTTTACGACTGCATCCTCGCCGTTCATTGCCTGCCCTATCACCTTATATTCGCCACTATCATCCAGAATGCTTTTCAGCATCATTCTCAATATGGCATCATCATCGGCAACCAGCACTGAATATTTTCCAGCATCATTCATAATGTTTTCCGTTCCGCTTACTCTTGTTTTATTATTGCCAGCGCCAACCCGGCATACATAGGTTATCGATTAACCTTGGGCTGATCCCGCAGGGCAATTTCAAGGAAATGCGCCTTATCGTCTTTGAAACTAATAAACTGTAAACCTGTTCTATAATTTTGACTCTCCGAGCTTAGTACAGTATGAATAATGCGAGCTTCAATTTCAATTATTTTCTCTTGCTGGTTATCGCGATACCATGGCAACGCCAGCAACACTTTTACACTACCATCCTTAAAAATGTTGTGTTGTGACAAAAAGCTGGTTCCACTTGCAGAAACCTCAAAAGTTCGTCCCTGAAAAAGCTCGTTTTTCCCGTTTTTTTCATACAAGATCCCGATCTTCCAATGAACTGCGTAGCGCGGTGCCCGATACGCAGGATCCGCAGGTCTAATATTGGCGTAGGACAAATTTTTAATACTCATAGCTCAGCTTATACTCTTAGTTCAGCCTTAAATACGCGATGCACCGCGTGTCTTTCACCCAATACAGTTGCAATGTCTTAAACTGTGTTGGTCGTCGCGGATTCAGGTTCAAAACGCAACCGCAAGGAACGGCTCGGCCTAGCTAACTTTCACTTCGACACAATATCTCAAAATCGGCACTAAATCCAAGCACTTTTTTCTTACCATTACCCCAAATTGTCCATTAGTCCGAACGGGTTATTCCTTTAAGCGAGCCCTTCGGCCCCGGAAACCAATATGCAAATATTGGTATGGTAGAAATTTAAGTTGAGTCATAATTCATCCTCAAAATTCTTATGTGAATTAAGGAAGCGGTTTTCTATGGTTGAACCAGTGAAAAGCAAAGACAAGAGACCGCTCATCCTGATCGTTGATGACACCCCTCTTTATATTCTCCTGCTGGAAGAAGCGTTGCGTAAAGAATACCGTATCAGAGTAGCCAACAGCGGCAAGGCTGCCTTTGATATCATCGCAAAAATCGGCGCCCCGGATTTAATTTTGCTTGACGTGATGATGCCGGAAATGGACGGTTATGAAGTCTGCCGTCGCCTGAAACGCTCCCCCGAAACCAACAACATTCCCGTGATATTTGTTACTGCCAAAAGCGATGTGTCGGATGAAGAGCTTGGCCTGAAACTTGGGGCGGCGGATTACATCGCGAAGCCTTTTCACTTGCCTATTGTGGTGGCACGTGTGAAAAATCATATCAATTTCAAGATAAAAACTGATTTGCTGGAATCGCAAGCCATGCTTGATGGCCTGACCAGCATCCCTAATCGGCGTCGATTTGATGAAACACTGGAAAACGAGTGGAAACGTGCGCAACGCTCCGACACGCCGCTATCGCTAATCATGGCAGACATCGACTTTTTTAAACAATATAACGACAACTACGGCCACGGCGTAGGCGATGACTGCCTGCGAAAAGTGGCCTCCTCGCTGGCTAACTCAGTTGACCGCCCTTCCGATTTAGTTGCGCGCTACGGCGGTGAGGAGTTCGCCATTATCCTGCCGGGAACAGACATTGAGGGAGCGAGGGTCATCGCCGAGCATTTTCGGAGCAATGTGGAAGGCATGCGGATTCCGCATGAATACTCGGCATCCGCAGATACAGTCACATTGAGCATGGGATTAGCCAGTTGCATACCCGACATGCAGGCATCGTCCAGCGAATTACTCAGACAGGCCGATGAAATGCTTTACCAAGCCAAGAAAGCAGGACGCAACCGGGTGTGTTAACCTAAAAACGGCGATTAATCCACGAAAAACACGAAAGGCACG
>PLYB01000284.1 GCA_003151655.1 Gallionellaceae bacterium
TGGTCGATGGGCGCGGGCAACGCACGCTGTTCCATGCGCCGCTGGTGGCGGATTTTCGAGATGTTCAGCAAGGCTTCACCCTTTCTGCTGATGGCGCGCAAGTGCGTTTTGGCTATGAGTGGCCTGGCAAATCCCCCAGCGTATTCGATAGCCTGAGCCGTGCTTTCCTAGCTGCGGATAGCGCGGATCTGACGCCACCGCCGCTCACGGCAGCCGGTCTGAACGTCACCGACTGGGAAGACACCACCGCCCCCAAGCTCAACGGCACACCGCTCAAGCTGGATCAATATGAAATGTCGCGCAGCCTCGCCCTGTTACCCGACGGCAGCGGCTTCGCGCTGGGAACAGAATGGTATTTGCGCCTGTTCGACCGCAACGGCACGCAACGCTGGCAACAGGCTGCACCCGGTGAAGTATGGGCGGTAAATGTGTCGCAAGACGGGCGCTGGGTGGTGGCTGCGTATGCTGATGGCACGATCCGTTGGCACCGCGCTTCCGATGGTGTTGAGCAACTCGCCTTCTTCCCGCACGCGGATAAAAAACGCTGGGTGTTGTGGACCCCTTCCGGCTATTACGATGCCTCGCCCGGTGCGGAAGATTTAATCGGTTGGCATCTGAATAACGGCAAAGACCACGCCGCCGATTTCTTCCCCGCTTCGCGTTTCCGTGACCGCTTCCATCGCCCGGATGTGTTGGCGCAAGTGCTGAGCACACAAGATGAAGCGGAAGCTTTGCGCCTAGCCAATGCCGAATCAGGTCGCCGCACTCAAACGGTTTCCATCGCGCAAGTATTGCCGCCCGTTGTGGAGATTGTTTCACCCGCTTCCGAAACTTCGGTGAGAAGCAAAACAGTGAAAGTGCGCTACACCGTGCGCACACTGGCAGATGCACCGGTATTGGGTATTCGAGTTCGGGTAAACGGACAAGCCGTGAGTGCGGAACGTGCGCTCAAGCCAAAAAACGAAAGACAGGGAAACGAGAGCGAAATCGAAGTCGCGATTCCCGAGCAAGACAGCGAAATTGCCGTCTTCGCGGAAAACAAGAACGGCGTATCGACCCCCGCGATATTACGCGTAACGTGGGCGGGTAAAAAAGCCGCGCCGCCGGAAGAAGACAACCTGTTCAAACCAAAACTGTATGTGCTGGCCGTAGGTGTATCGAGATACAAGAACCCGGACTACAACCTAGGGCTGGCGGCAAAAGACGCCACCGACTTTGTGGCTGTATTCCAAAAGCAAAAGGGTAAATTGTACGGTGACGTGGTAGTGCGGTTGCTCACGGATGACAAAGCAACCAAGGATGAAGTGCTGGATGGACTTGAATGGCTCAAGCAACAAGTGACGGCGCGTGATGTGGGCATCATGTTCCTTTCCGGGCACGGCATAAACGACAATACGGGCAAATACTATTTCGGTACGCATAACATCGACCCGGACAAGTTGCTGCGTACCGGCGTTGCGCAATCCGATATCCGCGACACCCTAAATTCTTTAGCGGGAAAGGCTGTGTTTTTCGTAGATACATGCCATGCGGGCAATGCCTTGGGTACATCTAAAACCCGCGCCATTAGCGGCACGACAGATTCTTTTGTTAGCGAACTCGCCTCTGCGGAAAATGGCGTAATCGTATTCTCATCGTCTACCGGAAAACAACTCTCGCAAGAGAATGAAAGCTGGGGTAATGGTGCATTTACCAAAGCAGTAGTCGAAGGCTTGAGCGGCAAGGCCGATTTTTCCAAGAACGGCAAGATCACCCAGAAGGGACTGGATTATTACGTTACCGAACGCGTGAAAGAGTTGACCCACGGCCAGCAGTCACCCGTGAGCATTTCTCCCAGTGGAGTGACGGACTTCCCGATTGCGATTGCAAGAGGGGGCAAGGAATAAATGATTGAACCCGGACAAGCTATTAACGCCGTCGTTCCCGCGCAGGCGGGAATCCAGCTAGACAAAAATGCATTTTGTTTTAACCCACTGGTTTCCCGCCTGCGCGGGAATGACAGGCTTAGTGTTAACCGTTGTGCAATTTTTTAAAACTTGGAGTGAATAAAATGATCTACCGAAATTTTGTAATAATTTTTGTGGCTTTGTTTTTTGGTTCTATCAGCAGTAGCTATGCGGCTGTGGCGGGTTGTGTATTTTACAATTCACAGGAGGTAGCCCCTAGCTGGATATGCGATGCGTTAGTTGAAGGGGTGGAAGTAAGTGCAGTCGGAAGTTCGGAGGCGTCAGACTTGGGAGCAGGTGTGGCAGATGCAGTAAATAGTGCTCGAATACAACTTGTTCAAAGAATGAAGGTTCAAACCGAAAATACGCTTAGGCAATTTGCAGCAAGAAATAATATTCCCCCGGAAAAATTGGACAATATTATTCCTTCTGTCACAAAACAAATCACCGTGGGTTCATTGTCGGGTACCCGATTATTTGGCGCTGTTCAAAGTAAAGGCGGCACTATTTTTGTGCTGATTGGGCTTGATGTTGCCAGTATGCAGAAAATATTTCAGGCTGCGGTTAGTACAAGTAAGGCCAACAATCCAGAAGTTTGGAGATGAGACTTGCAGTTGAAATTCGTGAAGCAGCGTGGGCACAGAGTCGTGCCCACCCTACGACTAACCTAAAATTTGCGACAGCATTTGGCGCAATGATAGTTGGTCGCGGGGTGAGAGATTGCCCATGCTGCGAATGACGAGTGATTGCTCTAGCGTGGTTATGACAGGTTTGGCGAAAGAGGGTTTGAGTAAGCCAGCCGCTTTCCAGTCAACAATGGTGCAAGCGGCGAAGTCCAGCATCGTGTGAGGTTGGCTGGTGATTGCCATGATGAGCAAATCCGGGCGATGCGTGTGGTAGGCAGTATTGGATATAACGACGGCGGGACGTTTTTTGTTCCCCTCTTGATTGGTGAATGGGAAAGGTACGAGGAGAACTTCTCCAAAGGTATAAGTAGGGTCGGAAGTCACAGAGATGATTACAGTTTGTCGTACTCTGCGTCGGCATCGTTATCCCAGACTGCGGCGAAGCTTGAAGTGGCGGCTTGTGCGGCAGACTGAGTGAGTGCGCGATCTTTTTCGCGGCTGCGCAGAAAGTCCACGAAGTCGGTGACTTCTGCCAAACGAGTCGGAGGCAGTTGCAGGATTTTTTCGATCAACTGATGTTCGGCGGCATTCATGGCAAGCTCCCGGCGAAAGATATATGCGCCGGATTATACGTAAAGTATTGTAGAAAAGTGAAGTTCGATATTTTGATGGGTCGTTTTGCTCCTCCCTTGAAAAGGGGAGGCTGGGTGGGGTTAGGTTTTGCTTAATGACTTTACGGCATTGTTTTGAGAAGCGAAAGACAAACCCCCCTCATTCCCCCCTTGCACCCGCAAGGAGTACGCCGGTGGGTTCCCCGCTGCTTTGCAGCGACCCTTCCGCTGTCAGGGGGTGGGTTCAGTTTTTTCGGGAAGAAGTTTATTTATTATTTTTTATAGGATCATTACTATGAACAATCGTATTGTATTGCTTACGTTGCTTTGCTTGCCCCTCTCCACCCAAGCCTCCGTACTTCAAGCCGAGGCGCGCGCGGCAAACAAAGATGAAGCCCAGCGGCAGGCAATGTCGAGTCTGGCTAATTCTATTTTTGTGAATGTGCAGTCCGAGAATACTAGTCATGTGGAGGGCAGCGGTAAGCGCCACGATGAGATGAACATTCGCTCAAGCAGTGATGTTCCGCTGATCGGGGCGGATATCAATTGTGATTCGGTTGGGCGTGAGGTGGTGTGTAAAGTCAGCCTGGATAGCGGCAAGAGTTTGGTTCTTTATTCCAGAAAGATAAACGAACTGTCGGAAGAGATTTCCACGCTGGATGCGCGGATTGGCAAGTCTTCGGGGAATGAGCGTTATGGCTTGTTGACACAAGTGCTGACGGTGATTGAGCAATACGAGAAATACCGTGCCGTTGCGCAGATGATGGGCGCGCCGCAAATTGCTGCACCGTCGCGCACTCGCGCTGACACAGATGCACAGTTACGCGAACTGGAAAAATCTGCGCCTTCAATCGAAATGGCGGCAAAAGTGCTGGCAAAAGGAGTGAAAGCCGAGGCGGTGTATATCTATCCCGCCGTACCGTATAACTCTCATGAAGTTACCCAATTTGGTCGGGCAGTGCGCGATCGTTTGGCTCAGAGCATCACCACCGTTGATAGCCCCGATAAAGCGAAGGCATTTTTCAAGGGCGAATATGAGTTGCTGGATAACGGCATCAACCTGACCTACCGTTTGCTGGATACCACCGGCAATACCTTGGAAACGCACGTTGCGATGCTGGCACCTGCTGCCTACCAAGGCTTGCAAGTCAAGCCGTCCACAATGGACTTTGACCGGCTGCTGCACGAAGGCGTTGCCGTGAGCAGCGATTTTCACTCGCAACTCACCACCAATCGCGGTAGCGAGAATGTGCTTTTTGACGAAAAAGATGAGGTTGAACTCCTCGTTAAATTAAACCGTCCGGGATACTTCTACGTGGTCGGTCATGTCGCAAAGGAAAGCGAAAACCATTCCTATTTGCTTGAGCTGGCAAACGCGGATACGGATCGGCGCTTTGTCCGTTACGTGAATGCGGATGACGTGAATAAATGGCTGAGTATCGGTAAGTTTGAAGCCTCTGCGCCATTCGGGGTTGAAAGCCTGCAACTCATCGCCACCAGTGACGACCCAATCGGTCGCTTGCCCGTACACCCGTATGACAAGAGTACCGAACTGTATCTTACTTCCAATAACGCCGAACAAGGTATCACCAAAACCCGTTCGCTAAAACCAAAACGCACCGAGTCGGATAAGGTGTATCAGGGTGAAACGGTGTTGATGTTTACTACGATGGCGAAAGGGCGGGATTGAGTTTGATGATAGTGACAAAGTGTTGTTGTATATTTTTTGTTTAAAACTATAAAAGGGGAATTGGTATGTCAAAGTTATCTTATGCATTGTTGAGTTGTGCCGTGGTATTGGGTCTGAGTGCTTGTGACTCTAATCCAACCAAAGAAACACCGAAAGCTAAAGTGGCGGATTGTGTATTCCCGAATACTCAAGAACCGGCTCCCGGATGGATATGTGATGAACCTGTCGAAGGAGTGGAAGTCAGTGCAGTTGGTTCAGCAGAAAAAACAGCAGCCGGAATGGATTTCATGAAACAAATGGCGGCCACATCAGCGCGGGTACAACTTGCGCAACGCATGAAGGTACAAGTGCAAAACATGATCAAGCAATACGCCGAAACTACAGGTGCTGCCAGCAGTGAGACCGTGGATAAAGTAAATACCTCAGTGACTAAACAAATTACCGATCAAACACTCGTCGGCACCAGAATATTCAAATCACGCTCAGCACCGGATGGTACTTTGTATGTGCTGGTCGGGTTGGATGAGGCTTCTGCGCAGAAACTAACTGAGTCTTCGGTTAAAACCAGTATGAACAATGACAAGGCTCTGTGGCAAAAATTCCAGGCAGGTAAAGCGCAGGATGAAATGGCCGCAGATATTGCCAAGCAGAAGGTTGAAGCGGCTAAGCAGTAACAATCGTATTAAGGCAATAGCAAGAAAACCTATGTTCTTTGCGGAGCGTAGGTTTTCTTGCCATATTTGTTCGGTAACAAAAATTTGACATCAAATCTGAAACGACAGATCAAATTATAACGAAGGGGAAAATAATGAAACGATTTTTTGGATACTCAAGTGCGATATTGCTAAGCATTTTTTTAACGGCATGTGCGAGTACGCCTCCAGTCAACCCAAGACCTGTATGGATAGAAAATCCCGGAAATGGGGTATCCGCCTCTGCCGGGATGCATGTGAAAGGTAGAGCTGCGCAAGAAGAGCTGGCAATTGAACGTGCCAGACTGGAGTATGCAAAACGATTTGGAGTTTCTGTTGATGCAAATCAGATTGTAACTACCAATGTGGCGAATGGACGGGCATACACAACCAGTTCCAGCACTTCAAACGAGGAAACCAAACAGACCGATGTCAAAGCGATGGTCAAAGCAAAGTGGCGTGATGACGATGCGGATGTTTTGTATGTATGGCTAGTTCCGGCTAATTAGCCTTACCTGCTAAGAGGCAGGAATTATTTCAAGCCTTTGGCTAGTGATAGAGGAATGTTTGGGCTGAATCACTGATGGATTATCATTGGTCAATCCAAACGTTTGCGCGACTTGCGCCAAGTTAAGCCGAGAAAAACTGCGGCAAGCACTACCAGCCCCAGCACATTCGGCAAAATGATGCTCCACACATTTCCGGCGAGAAATACCGTCTGCAAAATGGCGACGTAATAGCGTGCGGCAACGATATGCGTGATGGCCTGCACCACGCTAGGCATACTGCCAATATCGAACAGAAATCCAGAGAGCAAAAAAGCAGGCAGAAAAGTCGCGATCAACGCAACCAGTCCGGCGACGAACTGGCTTCTGGCGATGGTGGAAATCAGCAGCCCCATCCCCAGCGCGGTGATCAGGAACAGCGCAGATGCGGCGATCAGCACCCACAGCGAGCCGCGCAACGGTACATCAAACAGGAACAGCGCCATACTCACGGCCAGTAGCAAGCCGCCCATCCCCAAAATAAAATAGGGAATCAGTTTGCCGAGAATGACTTCGCTCATCGACAGTGGCGTGACCAGCAGCGCTTCCATGGTGCCGCGTTCCCATTCGCGCGACATCACCATCGCGGTGAGCAGTGCGCCGATCAGCGTCATGATAATGGCGATCAAGCCGGGCACCAGAAAGTTGCGGCTGCGCAGCTCACTGTTGAACCACACGCGTGTAACCATATTTACCGGCATACTCAGCGCTTGCCCGCGCTCAAGTGCGGCATGCTCCAGCCATGTTCCCCACACCCCCTGAACATAGCCGGAAATGATGCGCGCCGAATTCGCATCCACGCCATTGACGATCAACTGGATCGGCGCGTCATCATTCCGGTTCAGATGTTGCGCAAAATCCTGACGCACCACCACGATGGCGTTGACCGTGCCCGCCATCATGGCCTGTTCCGCCTCGCTGGTACTGGCATACATGGCAGGCTGAAAATAGCGCGACTGGCTGAAGGCAGCGGCAAAAGTTGTGGTATCTGTGCTGGGCTGCTCCACCACCAGCGCCACCGGAATATGTTCGGAATCAAGTGACACGCCATAACCGAACAGCAGCAACAGAAATATCGGCATCAGAAACGCAATCGCAATGCTGCTGGGGTCGCGCATGATTTGCAGGAATTCTTTGCGGATCAAACCGCGCAACCGCATGCGACTTCCGCCGGTGCGCAGATTGCCGCTCATGCTGCGGCTCCCTGTTGTTCGTGTGCTTTGATCAGTTCGACGAACGCGTCTTCCATGGTGGGTTCGGGCATCGCCCCGGAACGTGCCTGTGCCTTGATCTCGGAGGGTGTCCCCATGGTCAGAATTTCGCCCGCCGCCATGATGGCAAGGCGGTCGCAATATTCCGCCTCTTCCATGAAGTGCGTGGTAACCATGATAGTGACCCCCTGCCCGGCCAGTGTATTGATGCGCGACCAGAACTCGCGCCTCGCCAGCGGATCAACGCCGGAGGTGGGTTCATCCAGAAACAGAATTTCCGGCTCGTGCATCAGCGCACAAGCCAGTGCCAAACGCTGTTTATAGCCAAGGGAAAGATCGCCGCTGGGAAACTCTGCCATGGCTGCCAATTCGAATTCTTCCAGTGCCCAGTTGATACGGCTTACCCTGCGCTTGCCGGAGAGTCCGTAGGCGCTGCTAAAGAAGCGCAGGTTTTCTTCCACGCCAAGTTGCGCATACAGGGAAAATTTCTGCGACATGTAACCGATGCGCGCACGCGCCGCAGCGGCGGCATGACGCAGATCCGCCCCGGCCACGCGCAAAGCACCGCCGCTCGGCGGCAGCAACCCGCACAGCATGCGGAACGTGGTGGATTTGCCTGCTCCGTTCGCACCTAGCAAGCCGAATACTTCGCCCCTCTGCACCGAGAAGGTCACGTTTTTCACCGCATAAAAATTGCCGAAACGGCATTGCAGATTATTCACTTCGATGATTGAATTGTCCGCACCTTTCGATCCGATAAAGCCCTGTTCCTTCCCCCTCGTGGGGGGAAGGCTAGGATGGGGGTAGTCACGGTCAGTTTGGTCGGGAAGTTGAGTTTCCACCCCCTCCCTAACCTTCCTCCGGGTGCCCGGCCAAAAGTTTGACGGACTGCGTGGGGGAGGGGACGAAACTTCCTTGTGGGCGGATTTTACCTTTAGTAAATCAACAAACCTGTCTTCGAAACGGGGCATCACCGGCGTGATGTCAATGCCGCTCACATCGGGCAGCAATGATGCGGGATCAGGAGGCGTGGTGTCTTCCATTACCACGCGTACATGATCGCCTTGAATCAAGCTATCCAGCACACCCGGTGCCTGCGCCAAACTGGCCTGCAGCGCCCGTTTATCAATATCCTGCACCGTGATTTCGTAAGTGCGACCTCGCATGGAAGCTCGCAACTCGGCTGGATTTCCCTGTGCCAGCAAACGCCCCTCATGCAATAACACGACTTCGTCGCAGCGTTCCGCTTCGTCCAGGTAGGCGGTGCTGAGCAGCACCGTCAATCCCTGATCGGCAACCAGGTGCAGCACGATCTGCCACAGCTCGCGCCGCGACAACGGATCGACGCCGACGGTGGGTTCATCCAGCAACAGGACTTTTGGTTGATGCACAATGCCACAGGCAAAGTTCAGGCGCCGTTTCATTCCACCGCTGAATCGCTTGATCGGTTCCTTGGCGCGGTCGAGGAGCCCGGTGAGCTCGAGGACTTCGGTGATGCGGTCGCGAAGGAGAGCGCCGCGAAGACCTTGCGCGCCGCCCCAGTAGCCCAAGTTTTCGCGCGCTGAGAGATCGTCATAGAGTGCAATTTCCTGCGGCACCACTCCAATACTTCGCCGCGCTGCCACGCCGTCGCGCACCACGTCATGCCCCATCACTCGAATGTGGCCGGCCGTGGGAGTAAGCAGGCTCGAAATACATCCAATGGTGGTTGTTTTGCCGGCGCCGTTCGGGCCGAGCAGACCGAAGATCTCGCCCGGCTGGGCGGTGAACGTCACATCCTTCACGGCGGTAATGTCGCCGTACTGCTTTCGAAGCTGTTCGACCTCGATCATGTCCCTTTCAGAATAGATCCACTTGCTCTAGGCCGCGATGGAATTCGGACGAAGGGTTGTTTATGCAGGATGAGCGGCGTGCGCGTCCAGGATGGCCTGCAGCAGTCCATCCATGGTGAACTGCTTGGCCTCCACGTTGACAGTAAGCCCATGCTCACGCACGGTCTCAGATGTCACCGGGCCGATGGATGCAATCCGAATCCCCTCCAAAGCATCCCGTCCGGCAACAGCGACGCAATTCTTGACAGTAGAAGAACTGGTGAACGTAATCCAGTCGGGTTTCCTGGCTGCGGAAAAAATCTCATGCGCGCGCGCAGCGGCTTCTTCCGGGATGACATTGCGATAAGCATCCACCACCTCAATGTGAGCGCCCAGCTTTTCGAGCTCAGTGGGAATCAAGTCTCTCGCAACAGCCGCGCGCGGCAGCAGCACGCGCTTACCCTGCAGCCGTTCAGAGCGGAACGCTTCCACCAGGCTTTCGGCGAGGTACTCTTTGGGCATCAGGTCCACCTTGAGATGCAGATTCTCAATGGCCTGCTTGGTTGCCGGCCCGATGGCGCAGATCCGAGCCTTGAACGATCGGAGATCCTGATCGGAGCGGTCCAACCGATCTATGAAAAATTGGACGCCATTCACGCTGGTGAAAATCAGCCAGTCGTAGAGAGCGAGGTGCCCGATGGCGCGATCCAGCGGGCCTGGATCCTCGGGTGGCTGAATGGAAATGACGGGCAATTCGATAGCGTCCGCGCCGAGCGAGCGCAGGCGCTCCGAAAAATCCCCGGCCTGATCGTGCGCGCGCGTCACCACGATCTGTTTTCCGAACAGCGGCAGCTTCTCGAACCAAGCCAGCTTCGAGTGCAATCCGGCCACTTCGCCGATGATCACAGTCGCGGGCGGCTTGAGATGAGCTTTTTCAATCTCGTCGGCGATAGTCGCGAGCGTGCCTGTAACAGTTTCCTGATTCGGCCGTGTCCCCCATCGCACAGCGATCGCGGGAGTCTCGCCGGAACGGCCATACGACATGATCGCGCGCGCGATTTCCCGAATGGACGCGATACCCATAAACACGACCAGCGTTTCCGATTGGCCGATTTTTCCCCAGTCGATGGCGGGGACATCGTGGCCAGTCACGAATGTCACCACTTTGGTATGATCCCGATGTGTCAGCGGCACGCCGCTGTAGGCTGCAATGCCGAGTGGCGAAGTCACGCCCGGCACAACTTCGTACGGGATGCCCGCCTCCACCAGCGCTTCCAATTCTTCACCGCCGCGGCCGAAAATAAATGGATCGCCGCCCTTCAGACGAACCACCGTCAGCCCGCGCTTCGCCCGCTCGATCATCATGGCGCAGATTTCTTCTTGCGGATAGGCGTGCACGGCTTTCTTTTTGCCGACGTAAATGCGCTCGCAATCTTTGCGGGTCAGATCAAGCAGATGTTCATTGGCGAGATGATCGTAGAGGACGGAATCCGCCAGAGCCAGCAACTTGCGGCCTTTCCAGGTGATGAGATCGGGATCGCCCGGCCCCGCTCCAACAACATAGACCTTACTCATGCCAGTGTCTGTAGTGGGGCGGACCCCCAGGTCCGCGCGGGTCCCCCAGGACCCGCAGCCACTGTATATACCGAGCAGGCCGACGAGGGCGTCGGCTGCGGACCAGGGGGTCCGCCCCACTGGTGCGGCATCGTGCTCATGCGGCGCCGTAGACTGCTTGCAAAATTTGCCGTCCGCCTTGGGCCAACAGCTCCTCACCCAACGCTCGACCTAAGCTAGCGGCATCACCGGCAGGGCCGCTTACCTGTTTCCGAATAATCTCCGTCCCGTCCGGCGATACGATGATTGCCCGCAGACGCACTACATCAGCATCCACGGTAGCGTAAGCCCCAATCGGAACCTGGCACCCACCACCCAATGCCGCGAGTACCGCGCGCTCAGCCGTCACCGCAATTCTGCTCTCGCGATGTTCCAGCCGCTTGGCGATTTCTTCGGCCGCGCCGCCATCCGATCTGGTTTCTACTGCCAGCGCTCCTTGACCGACAGCCGGGCACATGACATCCGGATCTAGCAGCTCTGTGATGCGATTCTCCCAGCCCAAACGCCGCAAGCCGGCCGATGCCAGAACAATCGCGTCGTATTGACCCTCGTCGAGCTTGCGCAGCCGCGTGTCCAGGTTGCCGCGAATGTTTTCGATCTCGAGATCCGGCCGCTTAGCGCGAAGCTGCGCCGCTCGCCGCAATGAGCTGGTGCCCACCCGTGCTTTAAGCGCCAGCGAGTCGAGACTGCGCCCAACCATCGCATCGCGCGGATCTTCACGTTCTGGAATGGCCGCGAGCGTGAGGCCGCCCGGCAGGTCGGTCGGCATATCTTTCAAACTATGCACCGCTAGATCGATCGCACCGCTGAGCAGCGCTTCTTCGATTTCCTTGGTGAACAGCCCCTTGGTTCCCACCTTCGAAAGGGCGACGTCGGTGATTTTATCGCCGGTGGTGTGGATGATATCGAGGCGCGTTTCCATGCCGAAGCTTTGAATGCGCGCCTGGATCCAACGCGCCTGCCACAAAGCTAGTTGCGAACCTCGTGAGCCGATGGTCAGCATGCTAGTCGCCCAGGCGGAACACCTTTCGGATAGTAGTGATGAAGTAGTGTCCGTCCGGAAGCGAAGCTTGGCGCCGAAGCTCTGAAATGGGTCCATGCGCCACTTTGTTGATGATGCTCTTGGTCAGCGCATCCAGAGCTTGTTCCTGTTCCGGGGTGAGCGTTCCGAACTTTCCGCGCATGCGCGCCAGTTCCGACGTGCGCAGATGTTCGAGTTGCTCTTGAAGGCTCACGATGGTGGGAACAACTTCGCGTGCCTTCAGCCGCGCCATCATCTTTTCCATTTCTTCGTGGATGATGGCTTCCGCTTCCTCAGCCGAATGCTGCCGTCCTTCCAGGTTGGTAGCAACTACTTTTTGAAGGTCGTCGATGTCGTACAGGAAGACGTTGTCCAGTTCATTGACCGTGGGCTCGATGTTGCGCGGCACGGCAATGTCGATCAGGAACATCGGCTTGTTGCGGCGCGNNAAACATCGGCCGATTCTTGCGCGCCTCAATAACTTTCTTCATGTCGTCACGCACGATGATGTAGTGCGGCGCCCCGCTGGAGGCAATGACGATGTCCACCTCAGGCAGGAACGAGATGAATTGTGTGTAATCGACGATCTTGCCTTCGAAGAGCTGCGCCATCTCCACCGCGCGTTCGTGCNNGACATTTTGCCCGCGCCCACGATCATGACTTTCTTGTCGTTCAGCGATCCGAAGATTTCGCGTGCCAGCTCCACGGCCGCGTAGCTGACGGAAACGGCGTTCGCACCGATCTCGGTCTCAGACCGCACGCGCTTGGCAACGCTGAAGGCGCGCGTGAGTAAAGTGTCCATGAATCCGGTGACCGCGCCATGCTGCTTGGCTAGAGCGTAGGCGGTCTTGAGCTGGCCCAGAATCTGCGGCTCACCCACCACCATGGAGTCCAGGCTGGAGGCCACGCGAAAAAGATGCAGAATCGCTTCGTTGTCTTCGAACCGGTACAGATAGGGAGTCACCCAATCGCGCGCGACGTTGCGAGTATCAGCCAGGAACTGGTCAACCGCCACGCCTGAGGCGGCGCCGTCCTCGCACGTCAACGCTATTTCCACGCGATTGCAGGTGGAAA
>PLYB01000153.1 GCA_003151655.1 Gallionellaceae bacterium
GTCAGCCCGGAAAGTTTCAGCCTGATGGAATCGGTGATGATCTTGTGCATGGTGGTGTTGGGCGGCATGGGCAATATCACTGGCGTGGTGCTGGGCGGTGTATTGCTGGTGGTGTTGCCGGAGGCATTTCGCCACGGTGCCGGACCGTTGCAGCAGGCATTATTTGGCAAAATATTGATCGACCCGGAAAGTCTGCGCATGCTGATGTTCGGCATGGCGCTGATTCTGGTGATGCTGTGGCGTCCCGCCGGATTGTGGCCGTCCAGTCTGCGTCAGCGCGAGCTTGAACCCGATGATGCAGTAGCGCATCAAGAACAGGAAACGGTGTATGACGCAGCCAAATAATTTGCTGCTCGAATTGTCCGGGGTGGGTAAACACTTCGGCGGATTGACTGCGTTATCCGAGGTTTCGCTGCACATACAACAAGGTGAAATCTACGGCTTGATCGGGCCGAACGGTGCCGGTAAAACCACGCTGTTCAATGTCATCACCGGACTGTATCAACTGGATCAGGGTACGTTCAAATTTGGCGGTAACGCCTATGTTCGTTGCAAGCCGCATCAACTGGCGCAAGCCGGGATCGCGCGCACTTTTCAGAACATCCGCTTGTTTGCCAATATGAGCGCACTGGAAAATATCATGGTCGGTCGGCATGTGCGCACGCACAGCGGAATCTGGGGCGCGTTGAGCCGCAATGCTTCCTCGCGTGCAGAAGAGCGTGCCATAACCGAACGTGCGCGTGAACTGTTGCACTATGTTGGCATTCAACGCCCGACACATACCTTGGCGAAAAATCTTTCCTACGGGGAACAACGCAGGCTGGAGATCGCGCGCGCCTTGGCGACCGAGCCAAAATTGCTGGCGCTGGACGAACCCGTCGCGGGGATGAACGCCACCGAAACCGAAAGTTTGAAAACCTTGCTGCAATCCATCCGTAGCGATGGCATCACCGTGTTGCTGATCGAACACGATGTCAAACTTATCATGGGACTATGCGACCGCGTGGCGGTGCTGGACTACGGCAAAAAAATTGCCGAAGGAAAACCCGAAGACGTGCGTCGCGATCCGGCAGTGATTGCGGCTTATCTTGGGGGAGAATCAATCTCTCCTACCCAGGAATCGGGTGCTGATGTAGGTCGGGATTCATCCCGACATTCTCAAACATTCATTCGGGATGAATTCCGACCTACGGATAACGGGAGAGAGTGAGAGCATGAAGCTGCAATCCCCCATCCTCGAAGTCCGTGACCTGAAAGTCTCCTACGGCGGCATCCATGCGCTCAAAGGCATCGATCTCCAAATCGCCGCAGGCGAGCTGGTTGCACTTATCGGCAGCAACGGTGCAGGCAAAACTACCACGCTCAAAGCGCTGGCCGGGCTATTGCATTGCACGGCTGGCAAATTGCATTATCAAGGCAATTCGCTGCACCATGTTCCTTCGCATCAGCGAGTGAGTGCAGGCTTGGCGCTGGTGCCCGAGGGACGCGGTATTTTTGCCCGCCTCACCGTGGCAGAAAATCTGCAAATGGGTGCTTACATCCGCAACGATGACAAACAGATCAGTGTCGATCTTGAGCGTATGTATACCTTGTTCCCCCGCCTCGCCGAGCGGCGCACGCAATTGGCAGGCACACTTTCCGGTGGCGAGCAGCAGTTGGTCGCCATGGCGCGTGCGCTGATGAGTCGCCCGAAACTATTGATGCTGGATGAGCCGAGTATGGGACTGGCACCGATGATGGTGGCGAAGATATTTGAAGCTATCCGGGAGATTTCCGCCCAGGGCGTTTCCATTTTGCTGGTCGAGCAAAACGCCAAGCTGGCATTGGAAGCCGCGCAACGCGGCTACGTGCTGGAAAGTGGCACGATTACTTTATCGGGCGATGCAAATGAATTGCTTGGAAGTGAGGCGGTGCAGCGCGCGTATCTGGGTGCTTAAGCTGAATTACGCCGCCCGCACTTCATCCAGCAGTTCTGGGTGTTTGTTCAGCAGCTTTAATAGCAATACAGTGGACTTATGCGGTTGCGTCTTGCCGCGCTCATAGTCGGAAAAGGCGCTCACCCCACCGCCGAATAGCTTCCCCGCGTCGGCTTGTCGCAAGCCTAGTTTCTTGCGCATAGCGCGTAATGATTCTGCACGGTTTTTGTTGGCCGTGGTGCGCAACGCTGCCAATGCCTCGCTGTACCGTTGCGAACTCTCCCGCTCTGTAAATTCAATTTCGCCGCACACGGGGCAATGCCAACCCTCCACCGCAGGCACGATCACTGATAGATCATCAATGGTGATGCTCACATCTTTGGTCAGGTGTTCCAGCAGCGTGCCATCGTCGCACTGCAAACAAAAAGCCGGATTACGCATATCATTTCTCCTTGAATTGAATTACCAGTGCACCGTCTTGTAGCGTCAGTTTGATATAAGCGGTTTTGCCGTTCGGGCAGGGCGCGTGGTAAACGTCCTGCCACACTCTATGGTCTGCGTGCGTGGTCATGCTTTTGAATAATTGACCGCGCTGCAAGCTTAGCAACACACCGACTGCCTCGGCTTCTGACAATCCCAAAGCATCAACACCCTTCCGCGCCAAGGCAGTGAAAGTAAAAATGCCGTCACTCATTATCTTCACCTTGATCGCAGCAAGATCGTAGTGGGCAGTTTGTTTTTCCATGCTAGTTAGTTTATGGAATGGATAAATATAAGTCAATCAAAATTTATGGATTGGATAAATTACGACTCTGTTGAAATAGCATCAAAAAGGAGTGGCTTCGAATTAAATTCATGTAGGCTCTTCACAACCAGTACAACATCCGCACCGATATATAGGTCGTTATATAGGCCATTTGGCATATACCATTGTCACTAACTTAAAGGTAGTATTTTCCGCTTGACTGAAAGAAGTTGCACATTGTAAATACAAGAGCACTCATCGTTTTGGAAAGTTGAGTAACGTCAAGGTTGTCTACCTGATAGCGTCCCGTCGTATTCGCGCAGTACATAACGGCAAAATCTTATGGGCGAATCGGGATTAGGAGGGCTGAAGAATGTGCGACAACAACTATCTAAAGTGCGAATTCGAGCAACGCTTGCAAAGTGATCCTGCGCTATTTGAATTTCTTCAGGCAGGGTCTTTGGATGGCATCTGGTACTGGGATATCGAGCATCCAGAGAATGAGTGGATGAGTCCGCGTTTCTGGGAGCTATTCGGCTACGATCCCGCGACTAAAAACCCCTTGTCCTCCGAGTGGCAGGACATAATTGATCCGGATGATTTGCAGCTTGCGCTCGACAATTTTCGCAAACATTGCGCCGATCCCAGCCACCCGTACGACCAGATTGTTCGCTACCAACACCGTGACGGCTCGACAATATGGGTTCGCTGTCGCGGCATCGCCATTCGAGACCAGAACGGTAAACCGATCCGAATGTTGGGCGCGCACAACGACCTGACCGACATTATGAGATTGAAAGAAGAGCTCGATCATGCAGTCAAGTCTTTCCGGACTCGAGAACATGAATTACGCACTATTCTCGACAACTCTCCCGACACCATCGCCCGTTATGATCGCAACTTCCGCCGTACTTACGTCAATCCGGCATTTGCCGGGGTGGCGGAAGGTGGTATCACAGCTCTGCTGGGTACGAAGCCTTCGGAGGTTCCGGGTGGCACCAATCTCCTCATTTATGAAGCAAAGATTAATGAGGTGTTTGAAACCGGTAAAAAGATCCAGTTCGAACTTAAATGGCAGGGCAAAGACGGCAAAGAAATTTGCAGCCATATCCGTTTGACACCGGAATACGATTCGTCAGGCAAAATAATCTCGGTGCTGGGGATGGGGCGTGACATATCAGAACTCAATGAGTATCGGGCAGCACTGCAAGATAAGGAATTGGCCAAGTCACGTTTCCTTGCCGCCGGGCACGATCTGCGCCAGCCACTGGCCGCGGCCAACCTGTTTATCGGCGCACTTAAATTTACCAAGCTGAGCGCTGAGCAAAATGGGCTTCTTCATCGACTAGACCAGACAATGAAGATGTTCAATGAGTTACTTGAGTCGCTATTGAATATTTCAAAGTTGGATTCGGGCGTTATCAAACCTGAATACATCTCGATCTGTGTGAGCGAACTTTTCATCTGGTTGGAACAAAGTTTCGCAGCGATTGCCAGTGAGAAGCGGATCGGTTTCAAACTGTATTTTTCGACAGTGGAGAACCTGATAATTTGCAGCGATATCCAGCTCGTTAAATCGGTGTTGCAGAATCTGGTAACCAATGCGATCAAATTCACCGGCAAGGGGGCGGTTTTGATTAGTGCCAGACGACGTGGAAGCGAGGTGCTATTTCAAATATGGGACACCGGTGTCGGCATCTCTGACGAATACCTTGGTCAAGTTTTTGACGAGTTTTATCAAGTCGCGAACCCTCAGCGCGACAGGACTGCCGGTTTGGGGCTGGGGTTATCAATTGCTAAACGAGCTATATCATTACTGGGGGGGAAAATTACTTGTCGCTCGCGCTTCGGGAGCGGCTCGGTTTTCGAGTTTCGTTTGCCTGTGTATGGATATACAAACGGAATACCGCAGCAAGCTGATGTATCCAAGTTACCGGAGGAGGTTGTCCTGAAAGAGTTCCCTCGTGGAAAGCGCTTTGTAATAGTTGAAGATGATGCGCTGATCGCGGAAGCGATGTGCAAAATCTTGTCGGGAATGGGCGGGGAAATAAGGCATTTTTATAACGCGGAGGCAGCCTTAAGTTGTCCCGATGCCGGGCACACCGACTATTACATAGTCGATTACATGCTGGGAGGAGCGCTCAATGGCATTCAGTTCTTGAATCAGCTTAAGCAAACAATCGGTATGCCGATAACTGCGGTGTTGATGACAGGCGATACGTCACCGGCTTTTGTACGAGAATCGGCAGATCATGGTTGGCCGGTACAGCACAAGCCAGTTAATATTTTTCAATTGATGAATAGTCTCAGAACTCAGGCCTGATGCACAGCACAAACATCCTGTTCCTGGGATTTCATTGCGTCTTGCTCATAGAGAACATTGAAAACGATACAAGATAAATAGGCTTGCCAAATTAGATGACTTGAATTAAGTTCGTGATGTCGAAAATGTCGGTCAGTCACCATGCTTTGCTGTAGAGTGCTTGCGCTTGCTAAATTACACTCCTGCCGCATGTGCTGATTAAAATCTAGTTCAGAAGTAAAACGAACGGGTGGTTTTAAAAGTACAGGATAATAATGAAAACTATGGCACGCGAACCGATAGTATTATCAACTGCAAGGCTCAGGAATAATTATTATTCATGACTAAATCAGAATACACACGCCCCACCATTCTCGTGGTGGACGATACACCGGCTCACCTGAACCTGCTTTCCAATCTGCTCAAGAGACAATACCGCATTAATGCGGCCACCAGCGGTGCCAAGGCTATTGAACTGGCGATCAGTGCGCCACCGGATCTTGTGCTGCTCGACATCATGATGCCGGATATGGATGGCTATGAAGTATGCCGTCGGTTGAAGGCAAACGATTCAACGCGGTTGGTGCCGGTTATTTTTCTTACAGCCAAGTTCGAAATAGAAGACGAAGAATTAGGTTTTGCGGTCGGTGCGGTGGACTTTATTCATAAGCCGATCAGTCCGCCGATTGTGCTGGCGCGGGTCAAAACGCATCTGGAAATCAAGTCTTGGCATGATTTTTTGCAAAAACAGAACGCATGGCTGAGGGAGGGCGGGGAACGCCGCCTTTCCGAGGTCAACCGTCTGGATGAGCAGAACCAACAATTGCAAAAACAGACGGAGTTGCTCACGATTGCAAGAGATTCGCTGGATCGGACTAACAATGAATTGACTGCTGAGATCGCGAAACGGATCGATGCCGAGAGCGCGCTCAAAGATTCGATGCGTCGGGTTGAAGAAAAGGAATTGGCCAAGTCCCGTTTCCTTGCTGCTGCCGGACATGATTTAAGGCAACCTCTGGCCGCAGCAACTTTGTTCATTGATGCCCTCAAGTTTAGCCCGCACAGTGCAGACCAAAATCAGATCATCCAGCGTTTGGATTATGCTATTTCAACCTTCAACGGGCTGCTTGATGCGCTGTTAAATATTTCAAAGTTGGATGCGGGTGTAATCAAGCCGGAATACTCATTGGTTAATATTGTTGAGATATTTAATTTGTTGGAAAAAAATTTCGCCCCAGTTGCGATGGAGAAGCAACTGGGGTTCAAACTTTTCTTCCCAATGAAAGAGAGTGTGTGTATTCTCAGCGATATCGGTTTGGTCAATTCGATATTAATGAATCTTGTTTCTAATGCGATCAACTGCACATCACGGGGGGCTATCCTGATTGCTGCCAGACGACGCGGCAGCAGGGTGCTGTTCCAAGTATGGGATACCGGCATCGGTATCAAAGCAGATCACATTGAGCACATCTTCGACGAGTTTTATCAGATAAATAACCCGCAACGCGACCGGGCCAAGGGGTTGGGGCTCGGTTTGGCCATCGCTAAACGTGCGTTGACTCTATTGGGCGGGGAAATTACCTGTCGCTCACGGGTTGGGCACGGATCTGTTTTTGAGTTTAGTTTGCCTATGGGGGGGGCTCCGAACCAGATGACTCCATCTGCGACTGCTGCGCCGCTAGACGAAGATATTAAGCAAGCGACGTTCATTCGGGGTAGGCATTTTGTGGTGCTGGAAGATGATGCGCTCGTTGCTGAAGCCATGTGCAAGGCGCTACGGATGATGGGGGGAGAGGTAGAATTGTTTCACAGTGCGGAAATTGCATTGAGTCATGCCACTATCGAATATGCCGATTATTATTTCATAGTCGATCACATGCTAGAGGGGGCGCTGGATGGTATTCAGTTCCTGAATCAGCTCCGTGAAAAACTTGGCAAGCCCATCAATGCGTTGTTGGTAACAGGGGATACCTCGCCAGCTTTTGTTCGTGAGGCGGCGGATTGTGATTGGCCTGTATTGCACAAGCCTGTCAACATATCTAAATTAATCGATCACATAAAGTTTACTTGCCCTTGAATAGTTCTTTAATCATATTTAGCGCAAAGCCGATGACGACAAAGAAAATGATGATTGCGCAAACGGTGGTGATGGTATTCATAGCTGTTTCTTCCCGCGTAATAAAAGCGACTTCCGAACTTGGGATGTAATCCTAGTATAATTCTGCGCTGGCGCAAGGACTATTTCTATCAAGCCAGTTTACCCATTAGAGCCAAGAACTTGTAGGGGCACAATTTATTGCGCGATTACTTTAAACTCATCGCGCAATAAATTGCGCTCCTACACGTAAATATTTTCAGCCGACCTTGTCGGCGCTTGATCGAGACATTGCGTGACAAAAAAACTATTTATCAAAACGTTCGGTTGTCAGATGAACGAGTACGACTCGGACAAAATCGCCGACGTGTTGCGCGCCAGCGAGGGAATCGAACTGACCGACAAGGCGGAAGATGCCGATATCATTTTGTTTAACACCTGCTCGATACGCGAGAAGGCCGAAGAAAAAGTGTTCTCCGATTTGGGGCGGGTGCGTCCGCTCAAGTTGGCGAAGCCGGACTTGATTATCGGTGTCGGTGGCTGTGTTGCCAGCCAGGAAGGCGCAACCATTTATCGTCGTGCGCCGTATGTGGATGTCATTTTCGGGCCGCAAACGCTGCATCGTTTGCCTGAGTTGATCGCCGCGCGTCGTGCCAGCGGACGCATGCAGATGGACATCAGTTTTCCCGAGATTGAAAAATTCGATAGCCTGCCAGCACCGCTGGTGACTAGCGGGTCGGCCTATGTGTCCATCATGGAAGGGTGCAGCAAATTCTGCACTTTCTGTGTCGTGCCCTTCACTCGTGGCAATGAACTTTCGCGCCCGCTGGCCGATGTGATGCGCGATATTCGCGGTCTGGTAGCGCAGGGCGTGAGAGAGGTCACTCTGCTGGGGCAAAATGTGAATGCCTATGCGGGGGGAGATGACGATGGTGAAACAGTAGACTTGGCCTATTTGATCCGCATGATCGCCGCGCTCGACGGAATACAACGCGTACGCTACATGACCTCGCATCCCAGAGAAATGTCACAGCGACTGATCGGGTTATATGGTGACACACCGAAGCTGGCGAACCATCTGCATCTGCCGGTGCAGTCCGGCTCGGATCGCGTGCTTGCCGCAATGCAGCGCGGCTACACAGCGCTGGAATACAAATCGATCATTCGCAAGGTGCGCGCGTTGCGTCCCGACATTTCGATCACTTCGGATTTTATCGTCGGCTTTCCCGGCGAGACGGAAAGCGATTTTGAGGCGACCATGAAATTGATCGAAGAGGTCGGTTTCGATGCCAGTTTCAGTTTTTTGTACAGTCCCCGGCCCGGCACACCGGCGGCGGAAATGGTGGATGAAGTCTCCTACGAAATCAAGATGGAACGTTTGAAGCGTTTGAAAACCAGAATTGACGAACTGGAAAATGCCGTCGCCGAAAAAATGGTGGGAACGACCCAGCGTGTTGTGGTTGAAGGTATCTCGAAGAAAGATGAAAAAGAGTTGGCCGGGCGTACTGACAATAATCGAGTAGTGAATTTTGTCGGGCCGGCAAATCTGGTAGGTCAATTTGTCGAAGTTAGCATCACTGCGGTGTCTATGCATACTTTGCGCGGAGCGCTGGCAGGCAAGGAGATGTTCGCCGCTTAACCTATAGCAAAATCGTCTCGCTCATATTGGATAAAAAAATCAGTAATGTCCGACGAATTGGCTGTGCCTTTATTATTCCGAGTAAAATCCCTAGCCGAGACATGGTGATTGTAAATACTGCATTTGTCACGATAACTAGAATAGAGTATTTATGCCGCTCCCCCAAAATAGCATCGAACAAAACTCTCTTCTGATCGACATTGCCACTCGTAATGTCATTACTGTTGCGCCCGCTGACACTATTGGCAAGGCCGCGCGCATCATGTCCGAGAAGCGGATATCTTCCCTCGTGGTGACGGATGAAAGGGGGCATCCGCTAGGTATCGTAACCGAACGGGATATGTTGCATGCCATGCAGTCCGGTTGCCAGCCTGAAACGGTTTTGCAAAAAGTGATGTCCTTCCCGGTTATTACCGTGCACGAGTCGATGACATGCATGAATGCTTATCAGGTCTGCCTGAAAGATGGTATCCGGCATCTGGTGATCGTTGACGATAACAAGCTTTTGCTCGGCTTGGTCAGTGAGACGGATTTTCGTCTGCACATCAATCTTTCCACTCTGGCGGGACGCCGCCGGATTATTTCGGTCATGAGCCGTTCGGTGTTCAAACTGCCGCCGGATGCCAGTCTGCAAGATGCGCTGGATATCATGCAGGCACATCGTGATATCTGTGTCGTGGTAGCCGAGGCGGATCGTCCGCTCGGGATTATCACCGAACGGGACATCGTTCGTCTTTATTCCAGTAACCCGGAGCGAATCGGCATTCCTGTCAGGGAGGTTATGACCTCCCCTGTTCTGACTATTTCGCAGGACAACACCATCAACGAAGCGGCAGAGCGGATGCTGGCGACTAGGGTGCGCCATCTGGTGGTGGTTGATCAGGCCGGTCTGATGGCGGGGCTGCTCAGCGAACATGATCTGACCCATGCCATGACGCTGGGGCTGGTCGGCGACAAGCTGATCGCCGAAGGTGCGTTCCTGCACACTTTGGTCAATACCATCCCGGACTTGGTCTGGCTCAAGGACTTGAACGGCGTGTATATGGCCTGTAACCCGCGCTTCGAGCGCTTCTTCGGGGCCAAGGAAAAAGACATCGTCGGCAAGACCGATTACGATTTCGTGGACAAGGAATTGGCGGATTTCTTCCGCGAACATGACCGCAAGGCCATGGAGAAAGGCGGCCCGAGCGTCAACGAGGAATGGATTACTTATGCCGATGACGGGCATCGTGAATTGCTGGAAACCACCAAGACACCGATGTGCGACAGTCAGGGAAAGCTGATGGGCGTGCTGGGTATTGCGCGCGACATTTCCGAACGCAGACGTATTGAGGAAGATCGCCGCAGATTGAGCGTAGCTTTGGATCAGTCGGAGGCGGCTGTTGCCTTGATCGATGAGGACGCGCGTTATATTTACGCCAACCCGGCCTTTTGCCAGCTCTTCCAGTATGAGCTGAATGAGTTGATCGGGAGTTCCATTAGCCTACTGATGCCGCCAGAGGAGATTTCCGGTACGACTTCCCTGCAAACCGTTGCTACCGCTCAGGGACTGGGGACTTTTCAGGGCGAGGTCAGGCGCCGCGCCAAGGATGGGGCGCTCATACCTATCCTGCTCAAGGTTTCATCTTTCCTCGACGAGCAGAAAAGTCTCATGGGCTTTATCGCTACCATGACCGACCTGACCGAAATCAAGCGCATGGAAAACGCATTGCGTGAGAGTGAAAAGCATTTTCGCGATGTCATCGAACATGCCCCGCTGGGTACGGTGACGATAACGCTGGACGGCCACTTCATCGAGGTTAATCAGGCTTTTTGCAAGATTATCGGATATTCGAAAGAGGCACTTAAAAATCTTTCATTTGCCGCGATTACTCACCCCGATGACATTAACATCAGCCTGGAAAATATTCGGGAGTTGATCGCCGGAAAAACTGATTCTTACCGGGTAGAAAAACGCTATTTCCACCATGATGGACACATTGTCTGGGCACAGGTGGATACGTCCCTGCAACGCGGTCTTTCCGGTGAGCCACAATGCCTGATCGCCCAGATAGAAGACATTACGGCACAGAGGCTTGCGAAGGAAGCGCTCAAGGAAAGCGAGAGCAAGTATCGGCTGCTGTTCGAGAGCGCCAACGACGGTATATTTCTTTCCAATGCGAACGGTTTCATCGACTGCAACGAAAAAGGTGCCAGCATGTACGGCCTTTCCCGCGAGGAGATCATCGGTCGGTCTGCTTCGAGTCTGGCTCCGGAACGGCAGCCCGATGGGAGATTGTCCGAGGAAATCGCGGGCGAAAAAATTGCGCTAGTGCTTGGCGGTATACCCCAACAGTTCGAATGGAGACCTCTGCGCGCCGATGGAGTAACTATGGATGTCGAAATCACCCTCAGCCGGGTCGGGCTAGGCGGAGATGTCTGCCTTCAGGCAGTTGTGCGCGACATTACCGAACGCAAGCGGGCTGAAGAAAGCATGCGAATTACCGCCAGTGTGTTCGGCAACAGCCAGGAAGCTATCGTGATTACCAGCTCCGAAAACATCATCACGGATGTCAATCCGGCCTTTACCCATATTACCGGCTACAGTCGTGAAGAGGTACTGGGGCGGAATCCGAAGCTGCTGAGTTCGGGGCGGCAAGATAAGGAATTTTATGGCGCGATGTGGAAGTCTCTGCTTCAGAAAAAAGCTTGGCGCGGCGAGATGTGGAACCGGCGCAAGTCCGGTGAAATTTATGCGGAGTTGCTCGCTGTATCGGTTATCTGCGACAACGACGGCAGGGTGCAGCGCTATGTCGGGGTGTTTTCGGACATCAGTTATCTTAAGGAGCATGAGGCCGAGTTGAGTCGCGTTGCCAATTACGACGCGCTAACCGGAGTACCCAACCGGCGGCTACTTGCCGACCGTTTGCGCCAAGCCATCGCACGGGCGCAACGCAGTGGCAGGATGATTGCCGTTTGCTACATCGACCTCGACGGGTTCAAGCGGGTCAACGACCAGTACGGGCACGAGGCCGGTGACCAGTTGCTGGTGAATATAACCATTCGCCTGCAGGAGTCGTTGCGCGCGGGCGATACTTTGGCGCGGCTGGGCGGGGATGAGTTCGTGGTGTTATTCAATGATCTGGCGCGCGAACAGGAATGTCTGCAAGTGCTGGATCGTATTCTGTCCATCGTTGCCATGCCGATAGTAATCAATACGCATGAGATAGTGATATCGGCCAGCATAGGCGTGACGTTCTATCCCTCCGACAACGAGGATGGCGACACGCTGCTGCGCCATGCAGATCAGGCCATGTACGTGGCCAAACAAACCGGCAAGAATCGCTATCATCTATACGACCCGAAACATGACCAGCGTGTACGTTCCTTGCACGAGTCGAGGCGGCATATTGTGAAGGGACTGGAGAGCGGCGAATTTGAACTGTACTACCAGCCCAAGATTGAGCTGATTAGCGGAGATGTCGTCGGGGTTGAGGCACTTATTCGCTGGCATCATCCGGAGCGAGGTTTGTTACTACCGGCAGAGTTTCTGCCGTTTATCGAAGATTCTGATCTGGAAGTGAAGCTTGGCGAATGGGTGATGGATACGGCCATGGCTCAACTTGAAGCGTGGGGCAAAGAAGGAGTCGCACTGGAGGTTAGTATCAATATCTCTGCGCGCCACCTGCAATCGCCGAATTTTGTATCCACGTTGGAAAGCAAGTTGGCGCTGCATCCGAATCTGTTGCGCGATAAGTTGCAAATTGAAGTGCTGGAAACCGCTGCGCTCGAAGATATCGCACAGTCTTCCGACACTATCGATGCGTGTCGCAAGTTAGGGGTTAATTTTGCATTGGACGACTTTGGTACGGGCTACTCTTCGCTCGCCTATCTGCGCAAATTGTCAGCCGAGACGCTTAAGATCGATCAAACATTTGTACGCGGTATGCTGACCGATGAAGGTGACCGGGCAATCGTACAGGGCATCATCGCGCTAGCCAAAACTTTTGGTCGCAAGACTGTCGCCGAGGGCATGGAAGATGCCGAACTTATGCAAGTGCTGATTGAAGTTGGATGCATGTACGGGCAAGGTTTCGGAATCGCCCGCCCCATGACCGGTCAGGATTTCTTAAAGTGGCGCAAGGAAAGAAAGTAAACTTATCACCACCATGTGCCAACTCTCACTTTCCGTACAATATGCCAGTAATTCCAAAAAGCTGCCGACGCGCCAGCAGTTTCGCCGCTGGGTGAAAGTCGCTTTGGAGCAGGATGTGCAGATTGCCTTGCGCATCGTTGATGAAATCGAAGGGCGGGCGCTGAATTTGGGTTACCGCAACAAGGATTACGCGACCAATGTGCTTACCTTTGTGTATGACGATACTGATCCGCTATATGGCGATGTCGTCATCTGCGCACCGGTGGTGGCGCGCGAGGCGAAAGAGCAAAGTAAGGACTTGCTCGCGCATTACGCGCATCTCACTATTCATGCCACCTTGCATTTACAAGGTTACGACCACGAAAAAAAGCGTGATGCCGAAAAAATGGAAGCGCGCGAAACTGCGTTAATGCTCAAATTAAGGTATCCTGCACCCTATCTCATTCGTTGATGTTTGGTAATGGACGGTTCAGAAAGTAATAGTAGCAAACCCACCCTGTTGGAACGGCTCTCCACGATGTTGTTGCGTGAGCCGGAAGATCGTGAACAGTTGATCACACTGTTGCATAGCGCTTACGAGCGCAACCTGCTGGATGCCGATGCGCTCTCCATGATGGAAGGGGTCATTCAGGTCTCCGAGCAGCAAGTACGCGAAATCATGATTCCCCGCGCGCAGATGGATGTGATCGACATCAGTCAGCCACCGGAAGAATTTATTCCCTACGTCATAGAAACTGCGCACTCGCGTTTCCCCGTTACCGAGGGCGACAAAGACAATATCATCGGTATCCTGCTGGCGAAAGACTTGCTGCGATATTACGCGGGTGAGGAGTTCGATGTGCGCGACATGTTGCGCCCCGCCGTTTTTGTACCCGAGTCAAAACGCCTTAACGTGTTGTTACGCGACTTTCGCAGTAACCGCAATCACATCGCGCTGGTGGTGGATGAGTACGGCGGCGTGTGCGGCATGGTCACCATCGAAGACGTGCTGGAACAGATCGTCGGCGACATCTCCGATGAATACGACTTCGACGAAGACGAAGACAATATCATTCGTCAGGATGATGCGCATTGGCGCGTCAAAGCCGATACCGAAATTGCCGACTTCAACGAAGAGTTGGGTACCGAATTCAGCGACGAAAATTGCGACACCGTCGGCGGTTTGGTTCTCAAAGGCGCGGGGCAATTGCCCAAGCGCGGCGAGATTATTCAACTTGGCGAATGGCAATTCACTGTGCTGCGCGCGGATAGCCGCAGATTACATTCTTTGCTGGTGGAGCGGAATTTAACAAACACGGATAGCAAAGAGTCGTAACGGAAAATTTATTGTAGGGGCGTATGGCGTACGCCCTTTTTCAATGCCCCTCCAAGGGCGTATTGCCATACGCCCCTACGAGTCGAATTACATCTTGAATACGGCCACTGCATGGTTTAAATTTTCCGCTTGTTCTTGTAGCGATTCGGCAGCCGCCGCCGCTTCTTCCACCAGTGCCGCGTTCTGCTGAGTGACTTCGTCCATTTGCGTGATGGACTGGTTTACTTGTTCGATTCCGGAACTTTGTTCCATGCTCGCCGCACTGATCTCGGACATGATGTCGGTGACGTGCTTAATACCCGACACGATTTCCTCCATGGTTTGTCCAGCCTCGCCTACGAGTACTGCGCCACTTTCCACCTTTTCGACCGAGTCGCCGATCAGCGTCTTGATCTCTTTGGCAGCTGCGGCACTGCGTTGTGCCAGAACCCTAACCTCACCCGCCACCACGGCAAAGCCTCGCCCTTGTTCTCCGGCTCTTGCCGCCTCCACCGCAGCGTTTAACGCCAGGATATTGGTCTGGAAAGCGATGCCGTCTATCACGCTAATAATATCTACAATCTTGTGTGAAGATTCATTGATTGAGTTCATGGTACGTACCACTTGGCTCACTACATCTCCTCCCTTACCCGCTACGGTGGCAGCAACGATAGCCAGTTGATTTGCTTGTTTGGCATTGTCGGCATTCTGCTTCACCGTCGAGGTCAGATGCACCATGCGCGATGCGGTCTGTTGTAAGCTTGCAGCCTGTTCCTCGGTGCGTTGCGACAGATCAAGATTGCCTGCGGCGATCTCCTTTGACGCGGTACTGATCGAATCAATCGCTTCTCTGATTTGGTGTACCAAATCCTGAAGGTTATGCACGGTAGTGTTGACGGCATCGCTGGTCTGTCCAAACAGCCCCGGGTAGTCGCTGGAAATGGTCTGGGTGAGGTTGGCCTTGGCTAATGCCTCGGCAACGCGAACCACATCGCGCAAGCCGGTATCTGTCACCTCGGACAGTTGGTTGAGCAACTCGGATAATGTCTTGGCGTAGCCTTGCTTGCCATTCATCTCCATCTTGATACTGAAGTCTCCACGATTGGCCGCGGCATCAACGATGCTTTGAATTTCCGCAATGATTCTGGTGAGCGCATCGACGGTATTATTCACACCTTGTTTTGTTTCGTCGAAAAGTCCGGGATACTCCCTGGTAATCTTCTGGCTCAGATCGCCTTGAGATAGGGCAGTGGTCACACGCATGATGTCATTCAAGCCACTGTGAGTGACGTGGGAAAGATTATTGAGCAGTTCCGCAAAGGTCTTGTTATAACCTGCCTTGTCGTCAAGCGTCATTTTGACACTGAAGTCGCCTTTGTTGGCAGCGGCTTCAACAATAGTCCGGGCTTCGGCGATCATGCTCTGCTGACCTTCCATCATGCGGTTAAACGCGCGCGCTGTCTGGCCAATTTCATCATCGCTACGTACTGCAACACGACTGGAGAAATCACCCGTATTACTAATTCCCACTATCGCCGTTCGCATCAGGCCGGCAGGCTCGGACACGAATTTACGCAGGATAAATTGAATCAGCGTCCAGAACAATATTTGCATGGTGACGGTGACGACAATCGAAACCCACATGATTTTTGTCAGCGCCGCATTATTGGCAGATATATCAAGATCAACAACAGAGGCTCCATTGTGATAGCCTTCCGGCACTTCATGGCACATCAGGCAGTTGGTGCCCCTGAAGTTTTTACTTGCAGTGTAAGGAATAATTGCGTGCAACACATTGCCACGTTGCTCAAATGATGGGATGCCGTTTTCCAATGCGCGAAGTTCATCTTCACCGGCGGGCTGCTCTTCGGGCAAGCCCTGACCGTATTGTTTTTGTACCAGCTTGTTGCGAATGATCTTCAGGGATTGAATGTCCTCGCTTGCGCCCATCTTGGTGATGAATAGTTTTCGCTGGTCTGCATCGGTGATGATGCCGCTTAGCATCAGCATGTTTGCACCATTAATCACGCCGTCGGCAAGAGCCTTAATCTTATCCTCTTCCCCGCGCTGATTGGCATCACGCTCAATGGTATAAAACGCAACCGCGCATATAACGCTGACCAATAGCAAAAGCAGTTGCACGGATAGCAACACCTTAAGTGCAATGCTTGATTTGATGAAATTGAGCATTATTGGAGCCCCTCCCAAGAGCAACCAAATTCAAGCTACATAAACCGGACGAGCGCCCTCCAAAGGGGACTCTGCATTCTAATGCTGCATGATTGCGCTTATGTGACAGAACAAGTCTGCTCAGGGCAAATTTTTACCCAAATAATCCGTTAGAACCGTCATACCGGCGAAGGCCGGTATCCAGTTATAAATAATATTCCGCAACGCGGACAAAACCATGATGTTGTCCCACTACGTGGGAAATGTTTAATCATCTGGATACCGGCCTTCGCCCATAAGCGCTAACTTAACATTT
>PLYB01000311.1 GCA_003151655.1 Gallionellaceae bacterium
ATCTCCAACTGAGTCGAACCGCGCCACCTCCAAAATTTGAACGAAGCTGGCGGGAGGTTGCACAAGAATATGAAAATGTTTTGTACTCAATGGCTACTAAAATCCCAAGCCATGATTTTTATGGCGACGTTGAGTGGCTAATTTCATAGAGTCATTAAATGAAATTTAATAAAATACTTTATACCATTGCTGTCGTTTTGCCTCTCCTGTGGCTGCTGGGAGTTATTACGTCTCACACAATAGGCGGCATGATTCATCTCCTGCCGGTATTGGCTATCGTAGCCGCATTGATTAGAGTGTTTAGGGATGAAGATACTTGGGCGTAACTATTGATCTTTTGGCGACCACCTTACCTCGTCTTGAAACTCGCCCTTCACTCATAGCATTCTGGCAGTCTATTTCAGCTTTGTTTTCCAACCTGCCATGAACTCCTCTAGACTATGCTCAGTTAATGCAGATCGAGCAATGCTGGTTTGCGGCACAGTTAAGTGACGCCTCATAATGAGCGAGTTAAATTTACTAATTTCAAGGACAAGGTCTGCAGCACTTAATTATGACCCGCAAATAAAATGGCACGGACTTTGACTTATAGACAAGTTGCAACGCTAATCGCAATGAGTAAAAAATATTTGCAGGCATTTGCAGAAAAGAAATGGCCAAGACAATATCCCAAGTCGTTCCCAAGGCTCGTACTCGCCGGGTTGCTGCTTGTCTTACTCCCGTTAATACTGCCGCTTATTTACAGCGCGACATCCATCAACCAACTTTCCAAACAAAGCCAACAGGCGGTATCTCAAACACAACAAATCGCAAATTACAGCCACCTGTTTATTGACCAGGCTATCGCGATGGAACACAACGTCAAGCTGACTTTTGTTCTGGAGGATAGATCCTTGTTGAGAGGTTACTACCAAGGCCACGATAAATTCAGGGCTGCACTACAAGGTATTTCGTCTCTTACGCTGGATGCCGATCAAAAGAAACTGGTGCATCTCATGGACTCTGCCGAGTCGGCAATATTTGGCAAAATCGAAAAAATATCGCATTCACATAAAAAAATCGGAAAGGCGCATGTGTCTTTTGCTCCATTGAGAAATTCGACACAATCATTTTTATTCCATGCCGATGCCCCGATTCAACATGAAGTTGAAAACATACAAATGATGGCCGGTCAGGCCAATAAAATCATCCTTTGGCTGCTAGCCGGTTTGGTGCCCTTTGCGATTTTGATGGCTTTGGGTTTCTCAATATGGATCGCCAGACCTATTCGGCAAATTGACGAAGCGATTCGATCAATGGGGAACGGAATGTTATCGAATACTATAAGTATAAACGGGCCGCAAGATTTGCAACAACTCGGGGAACGGCTTAACTGGATGCGCCAGCAGTTACTCGAAATTGAAAATCAAAAAACCACCTTTCTTCAGCATATTTCCCATGAACTTAAAACACCGCTTTCCTCACTTCGGGAAGGCACGACACTTCTTTTGGATGGCATTGCCGGCAAATTAACCGACCAGCAAAATGAAATAGCGAGAATCCTTTTTGACAATAGCGTTCAATTGCAGAAACGAATTGAGGACCTGTTAAATTTCAGTGAACTTCAAGTTGGAAAAATCTCTCTTTTCAAGAAGAAAGTAGCCATTAAGACAATTCTCGACTCAGTTGAGCGTGACCAGTATTTGAGTATAATGAAAAAGCTGTTGAAAATTAAAATCTCCTGTCCAGATATATGGATAGAGTGCGATGAACAAAAAGTCCGAATTATTTTTGACAATCTTTTGTCCAATGCAATCAAATATTCCTCTCTTGGCGGGCTTATAAAAATTCAAGGGACTAACCTCCTCAACGCAATCCAAATCGATGTCATTGATTCGGGTCCCGGCATTGCCCCTGCTGACAGAGGAAGAGTATTTGAAGCGTTTTATCAGGGTGGGAGATATGCTCAAAGCCATATCAGGGGAACGGGACTCGGCTTATCAATAGCTCGTGAGTATGCATTAGCACATGAGGGTACTATTGAACTGGTTGAATTTGACGCAGGAGCCTGGTTCAGGGTCATCCTCCCACTGAATAGCAAGATCATTGCAGCCACAACAGAGCACCACACATGAATTTCAAAACCCGGTTAACGCTTATCCTCAAGACACTCATTGTAGCCACAATGCTTGCGTCCTGTTCAACCCTTACACCTTACCAAGTTTTACCGGATAACACCTCATGCTCTTTGCGACTATCCGACCACCTAGCCTCAAATGAAGTCGTGCGATACTACACCTTTCTCAGCTCCTTAGACGAGCCCAGTCTGGTCAAAGAATACCAAACAACCCAGTCGCGCTTCATGGCAACAAAAAGCGTCCCTGATCGCCTTAAACTGGCTGTATTGCTAACTATTCCCAATACTGCCTTCCATAATCTCAAAGAGGCCATCGGTCTACTGAAAGCACTACCCGTTGAAACAACGCACAACCCATCTGACCTGTCTGGTTTTACCAAGTTGTTAGATATGCTGCTAACGCAACAACAACAGGCCGATGACCGACTGAACGATCTGACAAAATTGCTTGCTGAAGAAAAATTGCATTCCAAATTGCTCCAGGAAAAAATCGATGCGATCAAGAATATGGAAATCAAAATGATTCAAAGGGATCAGCCATGAATTTAACCAGGAAATCAACCATCTCTGGTCACAAGATATTAATCGTGGATGACGATGCTGACCTGCTGCAACTCTTATCCATGAGACTCGCCTCATCCGGGTTTGATATTGAAACAGTTAGCAGTGGCCAAGCGGCAATTAACAGTCTGGCAATATCAAAACCGCAACTTGTAATAACTGACATGCGTATGCATGGCATGGATGGAATGGCGCTATTTGATCATATTCATAAAAACACTCCGGCCCTTCCGGTCATCATGCTGACCGCACATGGCACGATACCTGATGCCGTGAATGCGACACAGCGCGGTCTTTTCAGCTATTTAACAAAACCATTCGATGGCAAGGTGCTGTTGGAGCATGTTCACAAAGCACTGCAACAGTCTTGCGCTGCATCACCGCAATACGGAGAGTTAACTGACTGGCGCTTGGGCATCATTACACAGAGCACCGAGATGGAAGAGATTCTGATCAAGGCGAAACTTGTTGCAGAAGGGGATGCCAGCATTTTGATTCGGGGTGAGAGCGGTACTGGAAAAGAACTTCTTGCCCGTGCGATACACGATGCAAGTCGTCGCTCACAACGTCCTTATGTAGTCATAAATTGCGCGGCAATTCCAGAACACTTGCTGGAGTCAGAACTCTTCGGATATACAAAGGGCGCTTTTACGGGGGCCATCAGGGATCATAAAGGATTGTTTCAGTCGGCGATTGGGGGCACTATATTCCTTGATGAAATCGGTGACATGCCCCTTGTACTGCAAGGGAAGCTATTGCGGGTGATTCAGGAAAGACAGGTAACGCCACTGGGTTCGACACAAACAATCCCGCTCGATGTGCGCATCATCTCGGCAACCCATCGTGATCTAAAAGCAGAAATTGCGGCTGGTAATTTCCGTGAAGATATCTATTACCGGCTTAATGTCATTGAGCTTTCAATTCCATCGCTATCTCAGCGCCGGGAAGATATTCCACTTCTGGCCAAACACTTTCTCTCGAAATTCGCCAATAAGTACAACAAGAATGCCAATGGCTTTTCCCCTGATGCAATTGAAACCCTCCTTGGCGCCGCTTGGCCGGGAAATATTCGCCAGCTTCAAAATGTGGTTGAGCAATGCGTCGCCCTCAGTACCGCACCACTTATCTCTGCGATATACGTGCAACAAGCCATTCATCAGGAAGAAGAGGCACTAATCTCACTGGATGAAGCCAAAAAACAATTTGAGCGTGACTACCTGATTCGTATTCTAAAAATTGCAGAGGGAAACGTCTCTCAAGCAGCTAAGCTATCCAAACGAAACCGCACTGAATTTTACAAGTTGCTGCAAAAGCACCAACTTACCCCTTCATTGATTAGGCAAGCTCAAGATTTGCCAACTTAGCCTGTCGCCATTTTGCGACAGCACAAACTTCTTTTATAACAAATCATTAGGCTTGCCAAGGATAATATCTGTCGCAAAACAGAGACGGACGTTACCTTGCAAGCCTCCACAAAAAATCAATATCAATTTGATTTTGTTATATAAAAAATCATGGCACGGCATTTGCTAACATTTATTAGTGCCGGGTAGTATTGGCTTTTTATCAACTTAAATTCAAATTGGAGTACAACATGAATAAACTTTTATCTGCATTGATTATCGCCGCTTTTGCTACAGTTTCAATGGCTGCCACAGCAGTCGACGCTGATCAGGCTATGACCAAAGATGCTGTCAAAACAGAAGTCAAGACTGACAAAGCTGTAGTCAAAGCTGACGAAAAAAAGCTAAAAGCTGATGAAGTAAAACTAGCCGCTGACAAAGCAACAGAAAAAGCAGCAGAAAAGAAGTAAGCGCATTTCAAGCATAACAAAGGCAAGACCCCCTGCCTTTGTTATGTCTCCCCTACACCATAATTTGCATCTACTAGTGGCAGTAGATAAGTACTCGCTCCAATAATTTGACTAGACAGTGCGGCAACACTTCTCCCCCAATGACCGTCACCCGGCGTTCCCGGATCGTCGGTAATCATAGGAGCCACCACCTCGGACGGAGACAGCATGAGCGCGTACGCGATGACGAATCAGCAATCGTATATTCATGTGGACAACGAAACTGGCAACTTATACGCTGCGCGGCCAACAAAATATTGTTGCACGGGTCCCCGGATTAGCGTCTCCCAACTCGAACCCGAAATCGTGCAATCTGATAATTGCCATAACAATACTTAAGCCCAAGCCGAAACCGGATGTTTGCAATTCGTTCTCGCCACGGTAAAAGCGATTAAGCACAGCCATCTTTTCGCTCTCTTTGATTCCGCTACCGCTGTCGATAATATCGACTCTCGCTCCGCCCACCCCGCATGAAAGCTTGACCTCGATACGCCCACCTGCGGGGGTAAATTTAACGGCATTATCGAGCAAATTAACGATAGCCTCGAACAACAGTTCACCGTCGCCATAAATGGAATCGACGTGCTCCGCCACCATCGACAGGTGAATAGTCTTGTCTTCCGCTAGCGGCTCAATAAAATTAAATGCCTGTTCCAAAATTTCAGACAACTGGATCAACTTAAATCCCTCACGCCGCTGCTTGTTTTCGATCTCCGAAATGCGCAACAGCGCGCGAAAACGCAGCAGTAACGAATCCACTTCAACCACCAATTGATCCGCCATAGCGCGTTGCACGGGCGCGTCACCCAATTGTTGCTGCATCCGGTAAAGTACCGCGCGCAGCCTGGTCAATGGCGTACGCAGATCATGTGCAATATGGTCGCCGACGCTCTTGACCTCCGACATCAGCCTTTCAATTTCATCGAGCATTCTGTTTACGACGGCGGCCAGCATATCGAGTTCGTCGCGATGTTTGCTGATCGGCAACCGATGCCTAATGCTTCCGCGCGCGATAAGTTCGCATACCTGCCGAATCTGCTCAACGCGCCGCAGCGGGCGAAAGCTTAAAGCCAAGCCAAACATCAGCCCCAGCAAGATGGTCAGCGAGCCGCCCCAGAAAAAAGCTCTTCTCATAATCTCGCCGAACTCGATGAGTTGCTGCACATCATGCCCGATTAACAGGGTGTTCCCGGAGTCAAGATGAACTGCCAGCACGCGGGCAGAAAGAGGCTGTGCTTGCATATTGGTAGCGAGGAAGTTTGTTTCGTAGATGCCGCCGTCCACCACGATGCCCGGCGGTAGCCGGGGAACATTACCGGCGATCATGCGCCCGTCAGGTGAAAACAAAGCGTAAAAATAGATATGTCGCAGGTCGCGTTGCAAGCTCTTATCAATTTCATCCGGCAAGTGGTCACGCCTGATCCCGGCAAGACGGATATTTTCCAGCGTCAGGATTTGATCCACCCGCCGGGTCATTTCCGTTGCGGTCTGCCAATAGACAAAGCCCAGCAACATGATCACACAGGCCGCAAAAAACAGGCTGTACAACAGGGTCAGCCTGAAGGCGACCGTGCGCGATAGTTCAGATATGTTCACTAAGCATATACCCCGAGCCGCGCACCGTATGAATCAGTGGCAACAAAGCCGTATCATCCACCTTGCGGCGCAGACGACCGATGTGCACATCAATAATGTTGGTGCCCGGATCGAAGTGATAACCCCACACCGACTCAAACAACATGGTGCGGGTAATAATTTGCCCGGAATTGCGCATCATATATTCAAGCAAACGAAATTCCGTGGGGAGCAAATCCAGCACTCTGCCGTTACGATTGGCCTGTCTCGCCACCAGATCGAGCTCAAGATCAGCAACGCGCAGCTTGGTCTGACGTTCAGGCCGATTGCGTTGCCGTAGCAACACCTCCACTCTCGCAGCCATTTCCTCGGAGGCAAAAGGTTTAACCAGATAATCGTCGCCACCGGCGCGCAGACCATCAACCCGCTCATCCACATCGCTCAGCGCACTAATCATCAGCACTGGAGTATCGATATTTTTAGCCCGGATAGCGGTCACAATCGCCAAGCCATCTATAAACGGCAGCATGCGATCCAGTGTAATCAGGTCATAGTGTCCGTGCAGCGCCCGATCCAAACCGTCTTTTCCGTTGCTTGCCCAATCAACCTCAAAACCGTGGTTGCTGAGTTCGTCCACAATTTCCTGTGCCGTGGTCGCATCGTCTTCAATTGTCAAAATTTTTGTCACCTGCAACATCTCCTTATATCCATCCCCTCGCCCCCTGAGACTCATGCGCGACAATCAATAAAATAGCATATCTTTGCACGCGGAATTAACCGGAATGTTTTTGTTTGGCTACGCGCCCAATTCAACCTACCCCCCCAAGCCGGAAGGACGCGACAGTTTCTTAATTATTGCACCATAATTTTCCCCTTACCCTCAGGAGCGGTGAATATCTGCGAAGCCTCGGGCAGGTCGCCGGGCTGTAGCGGGCGCTCGGTAATCATTAGTTCTGAGATAATAATCTTGCCTTGGCGAAATATCTTGAATTGGATTTTTTTACCGATTTGCAACAAGTCCAATCCGCGTTGCAAATCTTTCACTTCTTTTATTTCAATATCGTTAATAGCAACAATAATGTCGCCCCCAAGTATTAATGTCCGCAACCCGATTTTTACAGGCAGATGCCCCCCCGTGATCCCGGCCAAGTTTGCAGGGCTGTTTGGTTCAACCGCTTCGACGAGAAAACCATTCGGCAGAGGAAAAGCAAAAACCTTTCCAAGCTCCTCGTCGATCATGCTGCCATCGATACCGAGCCATGGGCGAATAAGCCTGCCTTTCTCGATAAGTGAACCTATGACAGAGCTGGCAAGATTGGACGGAATCGCAAAGCCAATATTTTGTGCATTACCAAGAATTTCACTTGCAATGCCAATCACATCCCCGCAACGGTTCAGGATTGGCCCGCCGGAATTGCCCGGATTGATTGGCGTATCCGTTTGAATCATGGGCTGAGCGAGCATACGTGGTCTGTCGGGCAAAATGCGATTTATGGCGCTGACAATACCGCTAGTGATAGTCTGGCCGAGACCCATTGGATTTCCAATCGCAATCACCTCATCGCCCGGCTGAACAAGATCCGAGTCCGCAAACTTAAGCACAGGTAGCCCACCTTTTTTGGGCGCAGGTATCTGTAAAATCGCAAGATCGTAAATTGGATCGGCACCTAATAACTTGACAGGAAGTGTGGTGCCGTCATCTAAAGTGATACTCAGTATTTGAGCTCCAAAAACTGTGTGTGAGTTCGTCATTACCAGACCGATACCGTCAAAGATAAATCCAGATCCGGTTTCCAGTTGAACGCGATCTTCTTTGCGATAAGGATTAATGGTTAGCGCTGTAATGCGAACAACAGCAGGAGACTTGGCTTTATATAGCTTTGCGATTGACTGATTACAATCAGCAGCCGCGTTTGCCGGACTGAATACAATCAGGGCAAGCGCCATTAGCGCCCCCCTCATTCCCAAGCCATGCCGTTTCTGCACCGAAGATGCCATTGACTGCGTGATACAAATTAACTCGATCAGGATATTCATTCAGTGCGAATCATTCAGTACTAACTCAAAAGTCGTTCAGATTATAAAAAGTATACTGGCATGAACTCATGTGAAACGAACATGAAAATAATTTAATAAATAACAATAAACAGGGGGAGTACGATTCGACCATGAAGAGTTGGAGTTCTCTCCCTCCTCTCTACTTTGAAGGCCTGTAAGAATTAAACACTGTTTCCAGTATTTCGAGATGTCAAAAATATTTGTTATTCATTTAATTTAAATAGACACGAAATGAATAGGAGGCTTTATGAAAAACTCATTACTAATTGCTGCCATGGGCTGCGCAGCACTTTCATTGTCGGCTTGCACGACGGTCAAGTCTGGCATGGGCGCTATCGAATGGAATCCCAGCAGTGGGACATTGAAAGAGCCACTCGGAGAGGGCGAGCACTTTGTTTCTCCTTTCAGCGATATTTATCAATACGACTTAAGAGAGCAGGAGCAACAGGAGAGCCTTGATGTTCTGGCTAACAACGGCCTCGCCATTATTCTCGACACCTCAATTCTGTTTAAGCCGGTCAACTCAGAGTTGTACCTTCTCCAGACAGAAATCGGGCCTGACTATTACCGGATTCTTCTTGGTCCGCTTCTCCGTAGCGGAGCGCGAAAAGTGGTCGGGCGTTACAGCCCTGAAGAAATTTACTCAACCAAACGGGAAGAAGTCGAAAAAGAAATATTTGCAGAGATCAACCGGAAGCTTCAGTCAAAACACATTCAGGTGGATGGCATATTAATTCGGGATGTTCATCTTCCCAAAATTGTGCAGGAAGCTATCGAATTAAAGCTCCAGCAAGAACAAAGAGCGCTCGCCATGCAATTTATCCTTGATAAGGAAAGAAAAGAGGCCGAGCGTAAAAAGATTGAAGCCGCCGGAATCGCCGATTATCAACAACTGATCAGCAAAGGGTTAACCGGAATGCTCCTTCAGTGGAAACAGATTGATGCCATTGAAAAATTGGTCCAGTCGCCTAACAGCAAGACCATTGTTCTGGATGTCGGCAAGGGCAATTTTCCAATGATTCTGGACACGAAAAATTTGGAGACGGAGTATCAGCCCAATAGCGGCGGGAAAGTACACTAATCGGAGGGCAACTCTTAATGAACTCCAATAGGAAGAAAGGATGCTAATGTGACCCGCTTGTTTTATCGCCACACCAATAGAGAGCCTATTGCTTTCACGGGCAAACACCGTGCCAAAAGCAAAGTTAGAGAACTTCACGGCAATGTGAACTTGGCGCTGATAGTAGATCAAAAAGATGCCCGCATAAAAATATTAGAAGCAGAGCTTTTGCACTATCGAGAAATGGTAGATAGCATGGTATACCAGAGAACCGAATTGCTAGTCAGGCGCATTGACATCCTGGAACACAGCAATTCACGTCTGGGTGAAAATTATCACAAAATACATCAGATGTATCTCGATCTAATGGTTAAGACCCAATTATACGAAGCAGAAATGCACCTGCGCTTGCTGGAAAACGAAATGAATCCACAAAACGAAACAAATGCGATTTAACTGCTTTCGCGTGGAATATTGACGGGTTGAGATGATCCTTAAAAAAGAAATTATTATGCTCTGTAGCAAGTGTGGAAAATATAGTGCGGACGACGCAGCGCATTGTGCCGAATGCGGTGCTGAATTTTCGAGCCCCGCACAAATCACAAGGCCTTTAATATCGACAAAAACAACTGAAAGTCATCTTCAGCAATCCAGTGCCAGCACAACAACTGATCAGATCAGGGAATTGATGCAGCAATTGGGGATTATTAAAAACTGATCTCCTGATTGCGCCGATCAGCACAAGCTGCGAATTTAAAGTAGGCACCAATAAAAACCCCACCGCATTTCTACAGTGGGGTTTAATTACTACGAACTAAACATATAGCTGGTTTAACCAGCCAGTGCTTAGAACTTCATGCGCACGCCAACAGCGGTGATCAGGTTGCTGTTGTAAACAGAAGAGCCAGCGCCAATTTTTCCGACACCGGCTGTTCCTGGGGCTCCGGTGTAAGTTGCGTCATAACCATTGCCTGAAAACATCGCCAACATTGCACCTGCGTAAACATCTGTACGCTTGGACAAGTTGTGATCCAACAAGAGCGAGATGTACTTCGCGTCACTGGCTGCCTGATTGTTGCTTGCTGTTGTTGAACCAGCTACTGCTGTAGCTAAGCCTGTGCTTGCAGCTTCTACATTACTAACATCGTAATAGCCGATCGCGATGTTTGTTGTAGGTGTTATGTTGTAATCACCACCGACGAAATACACGTTGGTTGGCAGATCAGCGCCTTGAGTAGTTGTCACTGTTGCTACATAACCGAACATTGCTTGAGTAGTTGGTGCATTGTCTGATGCAGCCGACAACACTTGATGCTCATAACCAGCCTTAACCGTTGCATCACCCATTTTGTACTTCGCAGCTAACAAATATTCACTGGTGTTGTACATTGTGCCTGTAAGTGCACCTGTTGCACCGGCTCCAGTTTTGAGCACATCTTGAAATTGCTCATAAACAGCCTGTACACCAAAAGCACCTTCTTCGTAGCCAACGTTAATTGCAGCTCCGCCGGTAGATGAATTTGGAGTGCCGCTGAGTCTTAACAGTACGCCAACGTTAATCAGGCCAAACTTGTTCATGTACTTCAGGCTATTAGCAACGCGAGTATTTTCAGAAACGCCACCGCCGCCGCCAATTGTTCCAGAGAAGCCAATCGGTGAGAACAAATCTGCATATTGCACTGGATCATATTTAACCAATACGTCTACAACTGGATTGTAGTTCAAACCGCCTTGAATAGACCCCCATGACGCATCAGAAATTCCCGCAAAGGCTTGACGATCAAACAGTTGTCCATTGAGTGAGGTATTACCATTTGCCTCATTAGCACTGTTTGCCAATGATGCAACGCCATTGTTAGCAGTACCGGTAGCCAGATTAAGGCCAGTTTCCAACACGAAGAAGGCTTTCATTCCATCGCCCAAATCTTCAGTACCCTTAAAGCCCAAGCGGGAATCAGAGATGGCACCGTTAAACAAACCAGTTACTGAACCGGTGTTTGCTGTTGACGTTTTTACTGCGGAATAGGGTGTAACGCCAAAGGGGAAATTACCACTTTGAGCTTGCGAGTGTTGTATGTTACCAACTGCGCCATCCAAAGTAGCGTATACGGTAAGATTACTAGTATCGGTGTTTACAACAGCGACATCAGCGAATGCCGGGCTGGAAATTGCGGCTGCAATTGCCAAAGCAATAATTTTCTTTTGCATCTTAATTAATCTCCTTAAATTTAAGTTTCTTTTATCAGTCGGCTTATCGACTCAACTGAAGCAATCAAAATTCCCTCGAGTGAGAATTCGGGGCGGATTCTGCCTTAGAAAATCGCATTTACAGACTTGTCACAAAAAATTCACACGAAGTGTTGTTTTATTACAACAGCCCGAATATCTGAGCCAGTTCTGCCCCCGGATCATCCGCCCGCATGAATGCCTCGCCCACAAGAAAAGCATGCACTTGATTATTACGCATCAGTTTTACATCTTCGGCCGTAAAGATACCGCTTGAGAATCCCTTATCACTTGAAGCAAGGCGCAACATCAATACACGCGGTTATAGAACAGGCTTGGAGCTGTTGCTGCTGAGGCTGGGATTAGCCGCGAGTCGCTATATCGAACACTTTCTGCCAAAGGTAATCCAACACTGAAAACACTACTTGCGGTTTTGAAAGCTGTCGGTATGAAGCTATCGGTGGAGCCGGAGCATCATGTCGCTGCATAGTCAGGCAACATAACATTGGTTTATCCCAACAAATCTACAAGCTTGCTTCGAACAAAATCAATGACTGTGCAATTTCTCTTGCAACCACACCTTGATAAGCGACTGATAAGGCACATCACGGGAATTCGCAGCCGCCTTGATCGAGTCAAGAAGATGCTGGGGCAGGCGTAGCGATATTGTTTTTGTCGTCGGTTTCAAATTTGGAAATACGACCCGTTGTGCTTGCGTCCAATCCAGATATTCTGAGGAATCGTGTTTTTCCCAGAAAACTCGCTCTTCTGCCTCATTGGCAAATTTCGGAATTACTTTATTTGGCTTTCTCATAAATAGTGCGCTCCTTTCTGTGCATGTCTCGTGCCGAGATAACGCGAATCCTTCCGCCACTATTGCGTAGGGTGAACGTGATATGCAATGTTCGCCCTTCGTCTGTTTTGCCTAATGCGTGAAAGCGGGTCTCATTTTGACTGTGTTTTGCGTCGGTAATCAACAACAGCGGTTCATTAAAAAACACTTGCTCCGATTCAGCTGTTGAAACGCCATGCTTGTCATTTTTGTGAGCATTCCCATCATCCCAATCGAAGTCGGTAATTTTGTTTAGATCAATCATGGTTGTATATTATGAACATATACAATAAAAAGCAAGCCAGATTTAGCTGGCTGTCAAAATTTTGATTGCGAATATTACTGATTAGTGGCTATAAAACTGAAAATGAACGATGGCTAAATAACTTGCAGAATTCAGCGGAGCTCGTACCAGACCCCCCGTCCACTACCGTGTTGGTTCAGGTGCCCTCGTTCGACCAGAGTGCGGAAATGTTGTTTGAGCGTATTGCGGCTTGCACCGGTTAATTTGATTGCTTGGCCGATTGTGACACGACCATGCTCGCGGGTAAACTCGACGATTTGCAGTGAAAGTTCCGACAAGGTGCCCAGCACAAGTTTTTCGCGCTCCACCTTTTTTTCAAGTCGCTTGACCTGCTCGGTCAGCGAACGCAGGAAGAATACCAGCCAAGGTTGCCAGTTCGGCGCATCGGAACGAATCGTTCCTTGGGTTTGACGCAGAGCCAGGTAGTACGCTTCCTTGCTTTGCTCGATGACACTTTCTAGAGAGCTATATGGCACATAGGCGTAGCCTGCCTGCAACAGCAGCAGAGCTGTGAGCACACGAGAGAGGCGACCGTTGCCGTCCTGGAACGGGTGAATTTCAAGAAATATGACGACCCACACCGCAATGATTAGTAACGGATGCAGGTGTTTAGCATCGCACTCTTTTTGCACCCATGTCACCAGTTCCGTCATCAAGCGTGGCGTGTCAAAAGGCGAAGCGGTCTGGAACACGATGCCGATCTGTGTGCCGTTTTCATCAAAGGCTGCGACACTATTGGAGGTTGTCTTGTAGTTGCCGCGATGCCATGCATCTTTTTCGCTATAGACGAGCAGATTTTGATGCAACTGCTTGATGTGGTTTTCGGTGAAGGTGATGTCCTGCCACGACGAAAAAACCAACTCCATCACTTCAGCATAACCCGCAACTTCTTGCTCATCGCGGCTGGTGAAATTCTTGATCTGCAAGTTGGATAGCAAACGCTCAACCTCGCGATCAGACAATTTGCTACCCTCGATCCGGGTAGAAGAGCCGATGCTCTCAATAGTAGCGACACGGCGCAGCGCGGAAAGCCGATCTGGTGCCAACCTGCCCAAAGCACGCCAAGCCCCCTTGAATTCATCGATTTTGGCAATCAACGACAGAATGTCTGGAGTAATGTGAATTGTGTCGGCATTAATCATGAAACCAATAATACACCCAATTGCACCCAATTAAAGTATTTCATCCAATAACACACCCATTTACACCCAAAAGCTCGGTGTTGTTTATTTAAAGCCGGTAAATCTCCATTTAACTTTTACACCTGAATCCTAAAGTCTATTTGAGAATGTGTCGCCAGATTATTGGGATTGCAAACGTAATCTCTCTAAGGGAGAGTAAAGACGCGAGCCAATTCAATGCCGGGATCATTTGCTCGCATGAATGCTTCACCGACTAGAAAACTATGCGCTTGATTGACTCCGAAAAAAGCTCTATATTAAGAGCTAAATTAAATACGAGGTTATCGCATGGATACCATTTACGCCGATTTGTCGATCAGCATGTCTGAGTTCAAGAAGAATCCTTCACAAATTCTCCGTAGCGCTGGCGAAAGGCCTGTTGCCGTGCTTAATCACAATCGTCCCGCGTTTTACATGATCTCTCCAAGTGTTTTTGAAGCATTGATTGAAAGTGCCGAAGATCGGGAGCTTGTCAAAATTGCACGTCAACGACTGGCACTCAAAGATACTGCGGTCGAGGTCAACATTGACGAAATCTAAAGATTTTGGAAATCACAAATATCGGCTGAGGTTTGTTGTCGCCGCATTGGATGAATGGCAGAAACTTGATGGCAGCATCAAGGAGCCATTACGCAAGGCGCTAAAAAAACGATTAGACAATCCTCATGTTCCAAGCGCGCGTCTACATGGTGATCTCAATGCTTGCTACAAAATAAAATTGAGCACAATAGGTTACCGGCTTGTTTACAGCGTGGAGGACGACACCCTTATTGTGCTGGTACTTTCAGGATTAGTCGTTTATCAGGACGAGGCAGAAAGACGCGCCCCTGAATAATATTACTGATTTAATAGTACACGTCCGCCAAATACCTTCGCCAGCTCTACCCCCAGATCTTCCGTCCGCATAAATGCCTCGCTCACGAGAAAAGCATGCACTTGATTGTCGCGCATCAATTTTGATTGCCACTATTTTCAGATTTGTTATTATGGTACGAATAATTCTCACCAGTTATTCAAAGGTGCACCGATGACTACCGCCGAAAAAATCAGTATTGCCTTGCCACCAGAAATGGTTCATATCGTCCGTGGCGCGGTCGCGACAGGTGAATACGCTTCGAATAGTGAGGTTATTCGGGATGCCTTACGCGACTGGACATACAAGCGTAGTTTACGCCAACAAGGTGTGGCTGAATTACGTCGCGTATGGCAGGAAGCGTTGAACGACAAATCTTCCAGCATATCGCCTGATGATGTGCTTGATCGTCTTGAGCGAAAATACCAAGCAATAGCCGATGGCGCAATTAAAACGCCGTGATGCAACTGAAATTTTCGCGCTTCATTGAAAGTGATTTGGAAGATATAGCCGGATTTATCGCCCAAGACAATCCACGTCGAGCAGTGACATTCATCAAGGAAATTCGCTCTAAATTTAGCGAGATACAAAAAAATCCATTAGCCTACCAGCTTCGACCCGATATTGGGGATGAGGCACGAATGACAACCATAGGAAACTATGTGATTCTCTTCCGTATAATCGGCGACATAATACGAATTGAGCGTGTTACTTATGGAAATCGCGACTTGCCCAACATTCCTTTAGGGCATCCAAAGCTCTAGGCTGAATGGCTCCGGGAAAGACGGGTGGGATGCTGTCGTCAATATCAAGCCTTGAAAACCATCTCGTCCGATTGGGAATCCACTAAAGTCTATTTGGGAACGTATCGCCAGATTATTGGGATTGCAAACGTAATCTCTCTAGGGGAGAGTAAACACACGTGCCAATTCAATGCCGGGATCATTTGCTCGCATGAATGCCTCGCCGACCAGAAAAGTATGCACTTGATTATTACGCATCAACTTTACATCTTCTGCGGTAAAGATTCCGCTCTCGGTGACCACGATGCGGTCTTGAGGTATTTGTGACAACAGTTCAAGCGTGGTTTGCAAACTCACTTCGAATGTACGCAGGTTGCGATTATTGATGCCGATCAATGGTGTGCTCAGTTGTAGCGCAATTTCCAGCTCATCGCCGTCATGCACCTCCACCAACACTGCCATACCAAGCTGTTGCGCTAATTTCTCAAACTTCTTCATCTGACTCAAGGTCAGCGCCGATGCGATAAGCAAAATGGCATCTGCACCCATCGCGCGCGCATCGAGAATCTGATATTCGTCCACAATGAAATCTTTGCGCAGCACAGGCAATTCGCAAGCGGCGCGCGCCTGTTTAAGATATTCCGCGCTGCCCTGAAAGAATTGCTCATCGGTCAACACGGATAAACAGGCCGCGCCATTTTTGGCGTAGCTTTGTGCGATTTCCGCCGGATGAAAATCGGCACGAATCACCCCTTTGCTCGGGCTGGCTTTTTTGATTTCGGCAATCACGGCGGGCAGCCCTGAACTGATCTTGGCACGAATAGCAGCAACGAAATCACGCACGGGAGCGGCACGCTTAGCCTCGGCACGGATCTGCGGCAACGGCCTAACAGGCTTGGCAGAAGCCACTTCCTGCGCTTTTACGGCAAGTATTTTTTTCAGGATGTCGGACATTTTCGTTCTCTATTTAGTTCGTCATTTATTAACTGTCGACCCAATTTTTAGATAATAATTTCAATGTAAACGGCGCATTAATTCGAAAAAATATTGACGGACATGATTCCGACAGCTTTGTTCAATCGATCATCATTTGTCCAGAATTCCTTGCAACCGTGATTTAATGCAGTTGCAAGATGTATTGAGTCCGGTGTTTTTAGGCCGTGATGGGCACGCAAATGCAAGGCGCGATTAAAAGTGCCATCATCAATCGTAAGCCAATGTTGAGCAGCCAGAAAATCTTCGTAATCAGAGACTAGTGTCGTTGCAGATTCGCGCAAGGGTTTGAGAATGACTTCCATGCGTACAAGAGGCGAGACACACAAGTGCGCATCACGATTGAGGGCAAAGAACTGGCGCGTTTTTTCACTAAATGGAATAGATTTTTCAATCAGGTAGATAACAATGCAAGCATCAAGGTAAACACGCCGCATTAGCTATCCCCCCAGTCATTGCGGAGTTCGGCTATGCGCTGTTGTACTTCGTCAGAAAGTGCGGAAGGTCGATGTGCAAAACGAGGCGAAGCCAGTAATTCCAATGCATTGGCGGCGGTTCTTTCCTCGGCGATAGGTGTACGAAATTCTTTATCGGGCGAAGGCAACAGAGTCAAATATGCACGCCCTGAAGGAATGAAAGACAATGCCTCAAGCGGATGAATATGTCCGCTGGGATCAATTTCCACTTCAATAGTTTGTAACATACCTCAACCTCTTTCTTTAAAACAACAGGTACATGTTGCGCTGTTCTCGACGGAAGCCATTCCCCCAATAATGGTATGAATTACTTCCACCATGATAGCAAATCAGTACCAGGGGTTCGTCATGTTTTTTGTAATACCCTAGCAATATGCTTCGCATTCTATCCCAAGCAGGATGCTAAAATGCGCTCACTCGCAATATTGGAAACATCATGGAAGATATTAAACAGTACATGAAGTCCGTCGGACAGCAGGCTCGCGCCGCTTCACGTGTGATGGCGCAGGCCGATACTGCGGTGAAAAATCGCGCGTTGCTTGCCATTGCGGATGCCATTTTAAATAGCAGTGCAGCACTCATCGCCGCCAATGCCAAGGATATTGCCGCTGCCAAGACCAACGGACTGGATGCTGCCTCGGTTGATCGGCTGACGCTCACCGAAAAAACCGTGCGCGGCATGGCCGAAGGTTTGCAACAGATCGCCACACTACCCGACCTGATCGGCGCGATCAGCGAAATGAACTATCGCCCTTCCGGCATTCAGGTCGGCAAGATGCGCGTACCGCTCGGTGTGATCGGTATTATTTACGAATCGCGTCCCAACGTAACGGCAGATGCGGCGGGCTTGTGCCTGAAGTCGGGCAATGCCGCGATTTTGCGCGGCGGCTCGGAAGCTATCCATTCCAACCAAGCTATCGCGGCCTGCGTGCATACTGGACTCAAGGCTGCGGGCTTGCCGGAGACGGCAGTGCAAGTGGTGACTACCACCGACCGTGCTGCCGTGGGCGAACTCATCACCATGAAGGAGTATGTGGACGTGATCGTGCCGCGCGGCGGCAAGAGTTTGATCGCGCGCATTTCCGCAGATGCCAAGGTTCCCGTCATCAAACATCTCGACGGTATCTGTCATGTGTATATCGACGATGAAGCCGACTTGGTGAAAGCCATTCGCATTGCCGACAATGCCAAGACGCATCGCTACGGCGTGTGCAATGCGATGGAGACTTTGCTGGTGCATGCCAATGTCGCGGCGAAAGTATTGCCCGAATTATGCAAAATATATCTCGATAAAAATGTTGAATTGCGCGGCGATGATGCTGCACGCAAACTGGTTGCGCAGATGAGTGCGGCAACCATCGATGATTGGCGCACCGAATATCTCGCGCCGATCTTGAGCGTGCGCGTGGTGGCAAATCTGGATGAGGCTATCGACCACATCAACACCTACAGCTCGCAGCACACCGATAGCATCGTGACGGAAAATTACTCCAAAGCGATGCGCTTCCTGCGCGAGGTTGATTCAGCCAGCGTGATGGTGAATGCATCCACTCGATTTGCCGATGGCTTTGAATATGGTTTGGGTGCGGAGATCGGCATCTCGACCGATAAGATTCACGCGCGCGGACCGGTCGGGCTGGAAGGTTTAACGTCGCAAAAATATATTGTATTGGGTAGCGGGCAGATAAGGGTTTAACATTACAGTCCCTTCCCCCTCCCAAGGGGAAGGTTAGGATGGGGGTTAGCTCGGTAAATGGCAACGATTTCACCCCCTCCCTAGCCCTCCCCCTCAAAGGGGAGGGGACGATAACCAGAAAATTTCGGAGAAATATTTAATGAGTCAAACCATCGAAATCAAAATCCCCGACATTGGCAGCTTCAAAGAAGTTGCCGTCATCGAAGTTGCCGTAAAAGCCGGCGACACAGTTGAACAGGAACAGACTCTCATCACGCTGGAAACCGATAAAGCGACAATGGATGTGCCATCGCCAGCCGCTGGCGTGGTAAAAGAACTCAAGCTAAAGGTCGGCGACAAAGTGGCTGAAGGCTCGGTGATTTTGACGCTGGAAAGCAGTGCAACTGCGCCCACCACGGCGACCAGCAAACCCGATGCACCGGTAACTGTGCCAGCCGCTGCCACCACCCTTACCCCTTCCCCCTCAACCCTTCCCATTTCCAAAGGCGACATTCACGCCGAAGTCGTGGTGCTCGGCGCTGGTCCCGGCGGATACACTGCCGCGTTCCGCGCTGCCGATCTGG
>PLYB01000250.1 GCA_003151655.1 Gallionellaceae bacterium
TTCGGGGTGGGCGAGGATTGAAACGAGTGGATAAAATAATCTCTAATATGTGAAGCGGGGTAGCGCCCGCCCTTCGGGGTGGGCGAGGATTGAAACCCGTTGTTGGGGCGGTGGCTACTAAGCTGATACCGTAGCGCCCGCCCTTCGGGGTGGGCGAGGATTGAAACTCAGCCATTTGATGAGCATAGGCAGCATCAGCATTGTAGCGCCCGCCCTTCGGGGTGGGCGAGGATTGAAACTCTGAAACCCGGTATTGGTGCTCTGGTATCAAAGTAGTGTTCGCACTTCTGGGCGTCCGCTTTGAAGAAAACAAAACAGCTGTTTCGAATCCAAATCAAAGTTTCGAAAAACTTGAAACCAGACCATCACTCCGATTGAACAGATAGATTTTTCAGAAATCTGCGACGGTCTCCTATGGCCGACGTTGAGCCTGTAGCCTTCATTTCGGCCATACAAGCGGACGGTAAGTCTCAAATGTGATTTGACCGCTTGCTTTCGAATTTAACGTAGCTCCACGAATTAACTTTGGCTGCGCCTTATATTAGGAAAGCCGACTTCATTCGGTCGCTTTCGGCAGCCGATAATCCCAGTCTCTTGGCTACTTCTGCCCATCCAGATACGACATCGACGACTTCCTGTAGGATGTCTAATGCCTCGTCCTTTGTCAGACGGTAGAACTCGGCGGTGGAAATGGCCGCCATGATGTCTGGCTCGGGACTGGCATCATCCAGTGCGAGTGCGTGGATTTCCTTGTTCAGATTCGGATTCATGTCGAACGCATCCGAGAGCCGCCATCCGTCTGTAACCCGGATAAATCCATGGTTGCGTAGGTGGTCGTCCCGATTGCTGACTAGCACGTTAAAAAGAACACGCCGAAATAGCTGAGCCAGGTCGGTTTGAATAGAGCCGCTTGCGCCTTGGTTGCTGATGAACTCGGCCATCTCTAGGTAGCTACCAAATTCGCCGTCCTTTTTCTCAAGTAGTGTCATGGCTGACGCATACATTCGCCGAGAGGTCTCTGGCCGGTCGAATCGCTTTACACAAAAGGTGTGATACTTGGATGCAAGTGGGATCGAATGTGAGGGAGGTACCCAGATTTTTGCTTTTTCAGCTAGACGATGTGTCACGAGCTCCCAAGCACCAACGTCGTAAATATCGTTTTTTGCTGGAAATTTCGCGATCCAGAGGCTGCTATCACTCTCTTCGAAGTTAGCTTTCGGTCGGGCGCCGCCAAGAGATGAACCAGGGGCAATCAGCAAGGAAAGCCACTTCTCATACTCGGGAAGTTCCTCAACCCCTTCTTCCTCCAAACGGTCACAGATCGATGCTAACTCGTTAAGATCGGTCACAGATGGGGTAGGTAGTTCGCTGTTATCCAGAAATGGGCCATCTGGGCGGCGAAAGCGCAGGGCTCCTTGTCGCGTGTGATCATTCACCCCAAGTAGAAAATCCATTTCATGAAGCGTTCTACGGGGACGCCCCTCTTTTTTGGCTTGGATGGCTTCGCGTCGTTCCATGAGTACGCGGCCCCAGCGGTCAGGAGCCGAGTCCAGAAAGACCCCAAAGGAAAATGAGTCTCCGACAGGGTGTTGCTCCCCAGCGTATAGCTCCAGTCTGGGATCCAGCATGAACAGTTGTTGGGCAATCCATTCTGCGGTGTATTCGAAGGATGGTGGCAGAGCAGTGCGAGCCTTGTCACGATAAAGCGTGCCGACGGGGCCGGAATAATCAAGTTCCTTGGCTTCAAGAAAGACTTCGAAGGCATCTCGCGCAGGGTTATTTTTCGCCATTGGCATTCTCTTTGCGGCGCCCCTTCAGTAACAGGGAAAGAGCTTGCCGGTTTCGTTCTCTTGGGTTTTCGTTCTCTAGCATAGCCGCGTTTGCAAGACGAAGCCGCGTAGCTGCCTCTATGGCAACAGTGATTTGAGCCTTTCTACGAGGAGGTAACGCCCGATCTTGCAGTTTGCGGCCAACAACATCGTCCCTCGCCACTTGATCGATATCTTGGTCCAAGCCTAAAACCCGCAAGGCTTTCATATATGTACCAATAGCGATATTGGGATCCCCCTTTTCCAAACGATTCAAGGTATCTCGGGATACGCCAAGCCGCTCGGCAAAAAGCACTGTTGTCAACTCACGGCGTAACCGGGCATTTCGTAGCCGCTCACCAAGGGCAGCCAATTGCTTCGTGATAGACGGAAAAGGGGAATGAAAAGTTCTAGTCATGTCCGTTACTTTATGCAAGTTTTTATTTTTTGTCAAATGTATCGGACACATTCTTTCTTGGGCTGCAATCCGCTCAGAATAAATAAATGTCCGATACTAAGAACAAATAATGAAAATTTGAATAATTTATCGGACATCATCAATTGTCCATATGTCCGCTTGCCGAAGTCCAGTCCTCGGCCTTAGCAGACGTCGAGGATAGCTCTACAATATTCCCGAATGACCGCTTTGCGTAGCAAATGATGAACGCGTACTATGTGTCAGGTGCTGTCGTTAGTGGCAACCGTGGTCTGGCTCCTATTGTTCGAAACTCTAGGTAGAGCCAGACCCACACGCCGTGGAGTAAGCTCTAAAAGTATTGCGAAGCAGACCCGTATAATTCTGCAGATAAGCAATTCGAACTTGGCCTATATAGTTTGCAAAGGGAATCACACATGGCTTTCAAATCTGCCTCATCCGACATCTCTATTCATGAATCACCAGACAAACTGTTTCGAGACCTTCCGCGCAGAAAATATCCTGATGTTTTGCCTCACCAGGCAGAGATGATGCAGGCTTATGCAAACCTTCCAACTGACATGTCGGATGTTGCGTTGCAGTTGCCGACAGGTAGCGGCAAAACTCTCGTTGGACTGCTTATTGCAGAGTGGCGCCGCCGAAAATATAAAGAGCGTGTTGTTTTCCTATGTCCGACGAAACAACTTGTGCACCAAGTTGTAAATCAAGCAGAAGAAAAGTACGGCCTGTCCGTCGCGACCTTCGTGGGCAAACAACGCGACTATCAGCCCACATCAAAAGCAGATTACCAACAAGCCGAGAAAATTGCGGTCACTACATATTCGAGCTTGTTTAACACAAACTCGTATTTTGATAATGCAGATGTCATCATCGTTGATGATGCGCATGCCGCCGAGAACTATATCGCAGGACACTGGACGATACGCATCGGACGTAACGAAGAACATGCAACTCTTCATCAGGCGCTCTGTACGCTTCTTGCCCCATATCTGAGCGCGACTGACCTGACACGTCTTCGTGGCGAGTGGGAAGATGTCGTTGATCGCACGTGGGTCGACATGCTGCCTGTCTCGATTTTTCAGAAAATCAAACCACAACTAATCGAAATTCTTGATGTCCATACTGCGAATATAAATTTGTCTTACCCTTGGTCACTGCTACGCAGTCATCTCGATGCGTGCCAAATCTATCTGTCATCACAAGAAATATTGATGCGTCCGCTCTTGCCGCCTACCTTTTCACATGCGCCATTCAATGCGGCAAAACAACGAATATTCATGTCGGCAACGCTTGGAGCCGGTGGGGATCTAGAGCGTCTGACTGGACGTAAAAAAATTCATCGCATTCCCGCCCCTAAGGGATGGGACACCCAAGGTGTTGGTCGGCGCTTCTTTATCTTTCCAGAAATGTCACTTTCTGAAGCGGAAGTTATGGAGCTTCGGCAGGGGCTCATGGTGCGAGCTGGACGCAGTGTCGTGTTGGTACCAAGCGATCATCTTGAAACCGCCATAACTGAACAAGTCACCAATTCAATTGGCTTCCCTGTATTTAATGCCGATGACATTGAGACATCGAAGGAGAAGTTCGTAACTTCCCCGCAAGCAGTGGCAGTTATTGCCAATCGGTACGATGGGGTCGATTTTGCTGGCGATGACTGCCGACTGCTCTTTATAGAAGGTCTGCCGAAAGCTATGAATTCGCAGGAGCGTTTTCTAATGTCACGTATGGGGGCGAATATTCTTTACAACGAACGTGTTCAGACTCGTGTTGTACAGGCCATTGGGCGGTGCACACGATCACTTGAAGACTATTCGGCAGTCATAATTACAGGTGATGACCTGCCCGACTACCTGTCGGATATTAGGCGCCGCAAATTCTTTCATCCAGAGCTACAAGCTGAAATTGAGTTTGGCGTTCGCCAATCTAAGGACGTAGGGATGGCGGATATGATAGAAAATTTTGAGATGTTTCTTGAAAACAAGAAAGCTTGGGAGAGTGCCAATGCTATGATTGTTGAAGCACGCGGAAAAGCACAGAAGGATGTATTACCTGCAATTGCTGAGCTGGAGAATGTCGTAAGCTGGGAAGTCGAGTATCAGACGGCACTTTGGCGTAGTGATTATGTGAAAGCTGTCGATTTTGCAGAACGAGTGCTGGGCGCATTGACGCTGCCTGATTTGCGTGGCTATCGAGCACTGTGGAATTATCTTGCAGGTTCAGCGGCCTATCTTGGGGCACAATCAGGTATTGCAGCGCTAGCTCCCAAGGCACGGCACTATTTTGGTGAGTCGTATAAGTGTGCACCTGACATCAGTTGGCTTTCTGATTTTGCGCGTCGAGAAACGCCTGACTTACTCAATGAGCATGTCAATGATGCTGCCTTGCAACAACAAGTGGCGAGAATTGCTGCTGAATTGACCCGCCTTGGCTCAACGCACGATAGAGCTTTCGCAAAACTTGAGAAGGATATTATCGATGGCCTCCAAAATCACGAAACCTTCGAAGCTGCACAAGTGAAGCTTGGCAATCTAATCGGCTTCATCGCAGGAAAAATTGAATCGGAAGGTTCGCCTGATCCATGGTGGATATCAGGCTCCTCTTGTATTGTGTTTGAGGATTATGTCAACACAACAAGCGATGGTGAGCTGCCTGTAGTAAAGGCTCGTCAGGCCACTTCCCACCCTGACTGGATGAAGACAAACGTTCCGCAATCCCTTGGATGTAGTTTTATCCCGACCTTGCTCTCACCAATTAACAACATTCGTTCTGCGGCTGTCACACATGCACAAGGTTTGCGCTACTGGCAATTGGATGCTTTCTTAGCATGGGCAAAACGAGCATTGGATACGGTACGCGAGTTACGCACAACTTTCTATGAGCAGGGTGATCTTGTCTGGCAAGCCGATGCAGGAACCCTGCTTAAAGAACGGGGGCTCGACATTATTTCCGTAGTAACCCACCTCGACAAGAATATGGCAGCCGACTGTTTGAAACACGTATAACGTAATTTTGAGCCCTATTTTTCTGCCACCTGTAGCGATTAGTATGGATGACCATCTTCGCTACAGCACTCAACTGTAAAACTATCCATTTCATCTTCATCAAGAAGTGCCATTTTTAATAAATACAGATGCATCAATTGCTCTTCCAGAAAAGTTTTTTGATCTTCCGCGAGATCAAGTTTGAAGTGCAACGCCAGACTTGAAGAATACCTGACTAGGTGTTTTGTATTCAAGCATTTTTCTGGGACGGTTGTTCAACCTGTTCATTGCCGTATCAATTTCCTGTTGTGTTATGGTGGTGAAGTCCCGATTTTTTGGGAAGTACTGTCTTATCAATCCATTCGTGTTTTCGTTAGTGCCCCGTTCCCATGACGAGTAAGGGTGCGCGAAGTAGAAGTCTGCTTTCAGCCTTTTAGCAATTTCTTCGTGCCCGGCGAACTCNNTTCAGTAGCTCGACCATTGCCTGGCCGACCGCGTGCGCAGTCTTGCGCTCGACTTTTCGAATCAGCGTGAACCCCGTCTTGCGCTCAACGATACTCACGATGGCTTGCCGGTGGTTTTTGCCGATGACGGTGTCAGCCTCCCAGTCGCCAATCCGACTTCGGGTTTCGACAATGGCTGGACGATCCTCAATGGAGAGACGATTAGGAATCGTGCCTCGCCGATCTATCTTGCCGTAACGTTTCTTGCGTTGCTTCTGGCAGCGCAGATTCTTCCATAACAAACCGCCAGCACGCTTGTCGGCATAGACACGCTGATACACCGTTTCCGGGCTGATGGCAGCATGCCCGCTAATTTGCTCTGGAC
>PLYB01000052.1 GCA_003151655.1 Gallionellaceae bacterium
GTCGGTGAACGGGGCGACGATTTTGTTGCGCGATGTGGCGCATGTGCGCGATGGTTTTTCGCCGCAGCAGAACATGGTGCGGGTCAACGGCCAGCACTCGGTGCTGACCACCATCCAGAAAAATGGTAGTGCTTCCACGCTGGATATTATCGACCACGTCAAAGCACTGCTGCCGCGCATCGAAACGGGCGCTCCGCCCGGACTGGTCGTCAAGCTGGTCGGAGATCAATCGGTTTTCGTTAAGTCTTCCATTGAGGGGGTGGTGCGCGAGGGGGTGATTGCCGCCGCACTCACCGGGCTAATGATCTTACTGTTTCTCGGTAGCTGGCGCTCCACCCTGATTGTCACGATATCCATTCCGCTTTCTATCCTGGCGGCAATTATTGCACTGTCCGCATTTGGCGAAACGCTGAATGTCATGACGCTGGGCGGGTTGGCGCTGGCGGTGGGGGTGCTGGTCGATGAAGCAACCGTGACCATTGAAAGTATCAATTGGCATCTCGAACAGGGCAAACACGTCGAGGCCTCGATTCTTGACGGGGCCAACCAGATCGTGGTGCCCGCGTTCGTGTCGTTGATTTCGATTTGTATCGTGTTCATTCCGATGTTCTTTCTCAGCGGGGTGCAAAAATATCTGTTTGTGCCGCTGGCCGAAGCGGTGATCTTTTCAATGATCGCTTCATTTATTCTGTCGCGTACCTTGGTGCCGACGCTGGCCAAGTATTTGCTGCGCGCCCACATTCAGACGCATCATGAGGCGGGCGAACATCACGTGGTGCATACGCCACCGAAGAATCCGCTGGTGCGTTTTCAGCATGGATTCGAAAAATTATTCAGTTATATTCGCGAAAAATACCGGGACTTTCTGTTGGTTGCGCTGTCGCATCGGCATCCGTTCGTCATCGGTTTTCTGGGCTTCGTGTTGCTCTCTTTCGCGCTGATTCCCTGGTTGGGGCGCAACTTTTTCCCGACGGTGGATGCCGGACAAATCAAGCTGCATGTACGGGCGCAGACTGGCACAAGGATCGAGGAAACGGCGCGTCTGTGCGACGAGATTGAAAGCCGCATCAAGCAGGAAATACCCGCCGATGAAATCAAAAATGTGGTGGACAACATCGGCCTGCCGGTGAGCGGAATCAACCTGACCTACAGTAATTCCTCTCCTATCGGCCCCGGCGATGCGGACATTCTGATCTCGTTGAATGAAGGGCATCATCCCACCGAACAATATGTGAAGGTATTGCGCGAGCGTCTGAAAGACGATTTTCCGGGTGTGTCCTTTGCATTTTTGCCCGCCGACATCGTGAGCCAGATTTTGAACTTCGGTATGCCCTCGCCCATCGATATTCAGGTGGTTGGTTTTAACCGCAAGGCCAATCAGGAATATGCGGCGGCGATCATGTCGCGCTTGAAACAAGTTCCCGGCCTTGCCGACTTGCGCATTCAGCAGGCATTCAACCAGCCTGAGCTGCATGTGGATGTGAACCGTACCCGTGCACGGGAATTGGGATTAAATCAGCATGACATTGCAGCCAACTTGCTGATCTCTTTATCCGGCAGTTTGCAGACTGCGCCCAGTTTTTGGGTCAACCCGGGCAATAAAGTGTCTTACCCGCTGGTGGTGCAGGCTCCGCAGAGCAGCCTGGAAACGCTGAGCGACCTGCAGAATATTCCGGTAGCCTCGGGAGCGGATTCCTCTTCACAGTTGCTTGGCGATTTGGACACGGTCAGCAGAGGGCAAGGCGAGGCCGTGGTGTCGCATTACGATGTGCAGCCGACCATTGATATTTTTGGTGCCACCCAAGATCGTGACTTGGGCAGCGTGGCGCATGACATAGATCAAATCGTGAAAGATACCGCCAAGGATGTGCCGAAAGGCTCGGTCGTGGTGGTGCGCGGCCAGGTCAAAGCGATGGGCGATGCCTATCGGGAGTTGCTGTTCGGCTTGCTGGGGGCGATCGTGCTGATCTATCTGCTGATCGTGGTTAACTTCCAGTCATGGCTGGATCCTTTTGTCATCATCACCGCTTTGCCGGCCGCCTTGGCGGGAATTATCTGGATGTTGTTTACGACGCATACGGCACTGTCAGTGCCGGCGCTTACCGGCTCAATCATGTGCATGGGGGTGGCGACCGCGAACAGTATTCTGGTAGTGAGCTTTGCGCGGGAAAGATTGCATTTGGGAGACAGCGGCTTAACTGCTGCGGTGGAAGCCGGCTTTATCCGTTTCCGTCCGGTCTTGATGACGGCGCTGGCCATGATTATCGGCATGNNCGCTGGGCCGTGCGGTGATCGGCGGTTTGACTTTCGCAACCTTCGCAACTTTGTTTTTTGTGCCTGTGGTATTTAGTTTGGTTCACGGGAAAAAAGGAAAACCAAGTCCTGTCTTAACGGATAATTTAATTTTGGAGCAAAATCATGTCTGACCATACACCTCAAGTCCCTTCGCCGGTACGTCTTAAACTCGCCAGTTTGGTTGTGGCGGTAGTTGCGGTGGCGGTGGCAACCATCGGTATTGTAGTGAGGAACAATCAGGCGACTATGCTGGAAAAAGAAGTGGAGTCGCAGCACGTGA
>PLYB01000350.1:0-8202 GCA_003151655.1 Gallionellaceae bacterium
ATCGACCTGTTCCAGACGCTGATCAAGGCAGCGGCGCGCGAGACGCGCTGTGCCGATCTGGATTCGCCTTCGCTGAAAGTTCTGGCCGACCATATTCGTGCCTGTTCCTTCCTTATCTCCGATGGCGTAATTCCCGGCAATGAAGGTCGCGGCTATGTGTTGCGCCGGATTATTCGCCGCGCGATTCGTCACGGCTACAAGCTGGGTGCGCGTGCTGCGTTCTTCCATAAGTTAGTGCCTGATCTGGTGGAGCAAATGGGTGTTGCCTATCCTGAATTGGCTTCGGCGCAAGTACGCGTGATGGAGATACTCAAGCAGGAAGAGGAGCGCTTCTTCGCTACTATCGAAAACGGCATGGCAATTCTCGAAGCTGATCTGGTTGAGATAAAGAGACAGGGCATTTCGATATTTAACGGCGAGACAGCATTCAAACTGCACGATACCTTTGGCTTTCCACTCGATCTGACTCAAGACGTGTGCCGCGAACACGGTGTCAGTGTTGACGCTGCCGCTTTCGACAAGGCGATGGCGCATCAAAAAGAACAGGCGCGTTCCGCAGGCAAGTTCAAGATGGCGGCGAACCTTGAGTATACCGGCCCGACCACTACCTTCCACGGATACGACACATTGGAACACAAGGGCAACATCCTCGCCTTGTACAAAGACGGTGTATCAGTGAATGCGCTGAATGAAGGCGACATTGGTGTGGTGGTGCTGGATGACACGCCGTTCTATGCCGAGTCTGGCGGTCAGGCGGGCGATAGCGGCGAACTGCGCAGTGTGCATGGCATCTTTGCGGTGGAAGATACGCAGAAGATTCAGGCGACCGTGTTCGGTCATCACGGCGTGGTGAAGACGGGTAAGTTGACCGTGGGTAACAATGTCACCGCCAAGGTGGATGTCGCGGCGCGTAGCCGTACTATGCGCAACCACTCGGCCACGCATTTGATGCACAAGGCTTTGCGCGAAGTGCTGGGCAGCCATGTGCAGCAAAAAGGTTCGCAGGTGGATAGCGATAAGACCCGTTTCGACTTCGTGCATACGCAGCCGATGACGGATGCGGAGATACGCAAAGTTGAAGCGATTGTGAATGCGGAAATTCTTGCCAATGCCGCCTGTCAGGCGCGCGAGATGGCTATCGAAGATGCGCAAAAAACCGGTGCCATGATGCTGTTCGGAGAGAAATACGGTGACGTGGTACGCGTGATTGATATCGGCTCGTCTATCGAGTTGTGCGGCGGTACACACGTCAAGCGCACGGGTGACATCGGGTTGTTCAAGATCGTGGCCGAGAGCGGCGTAGCCGCCGGTGTGCGCCGCCTCGAAGCGGTGACGGGCGAGGGTGCCTTGGCGCGGATGAATGCTCAGGAACAACAGTTGCAACAAGTGGCCGATGCCGTGAAGGCGCAACCGCATGAAGCCGCGACTCGCATCGGGCAAATTCTCGATAACATGAAGTCGCTGGAAAAAGAACTGGCTGCCTTGAAATCCAAACTGGCCTCCGCACAGGGCGACGAGTTGCTGGGTCAAGCGCAAGATGTTAACGGCGTGAAAGTGCTGGCAGCCAAGCTGGACGGAGCAGACGCAGCAGTGTTGCGCGAAACGCTGGACAAGCTGAAAGACAAACTTAAATCAGCCGCGATTGTCTTGGCATCGGTAAACGACGGTAAAGTGAGTCTGATCGCGGGTGTGACTGCTGATGCCACTGCGAAAGTAAAAGCGGGCGAGTTGGTCAATTTTATTGCGCAACAAGTCGGCGGCAAAGGCGGTGGCAGGCCGGACATGGCGCAAGCAGGAGGGACTCAGCCGGAGCATTTGGCGGCAGCACTGGCCTCGGTACATGCATGGGTGAAGGCCAAGTTTTAAACGAAATAAGGTGATTTCTAATTAACAAATTCCACCAAATATTTGTTTATTATGCTATGTTATAAGATGCGTAAACAAGAATAGTACAGTTTTAGACTAGTTGTCTTGTTGGAGACGGGCCAGAATGGACATTGTTAGAAGCACTGTTTTATTGGTAGAAGATGATCCGATAGAAATCGATCAGGCTCGTCGCGCCTGCGAGTTGTGGGATTCTACCTTGCAATTAGTGGTGGTTGAAGACAGTACAGAAGCTTTGGAGTGGCTTTCGAAAGCCACGGAAGAACACAATCCCTTGCCCAAATTGATTTTGCTGGATTTGAAGTTGCCCCGTCTCATCGGCCTTGCAGTATTGCGCCGATTACGCATGAACTCTTACACGTGGGATTTGCCCATAATCGTCTATTCCAAAGTACATGAACCCTCTGACGTGGTGCTCAGTTATCAAGTCGGCGCGAATAGCTTTGTGAACAAGCCCGAGGACATTGATCAGTTCAGCGACATGTTGCGCGAGCTATCAGATTACTGGCTGATTCCGCGCCAGCGTAAACTAAGCTTTAACGCGAATTCAAGCGTTGGGGTGACGTAGCGATTGCCTCCGTTAAATGGTTAAAACGGTAGCTGCAATGCCGGGTTGGCTTTCAGTAAAACCGAGCGGAAATCTTCCTGTATTCTTTTCAGTCCTGCTGCATCATCCGCTTCGAAGCGCAGTACGATTACCGGCGTGGTATTCGACGGACGCATCAGCCCGAAGCCATCCGCATATTCTACCCGCAAGCCATCAATGGTGATGATGTCACGCGCACCTTCGAACTTTGCTTCCGTGCGCAAGCGTGTGATCAAAGCGTGGTTCTCTCCTTCCTTTGTTTGGATGTGCAACTCGGGTGTGCTCACAGCATCCGGCAAATCGTTCAGCGTCGCATTCGGGTCGGCAACCTTGCTCAGTATTTCGAGTAGACGCGCTCCGGCATAAAGGCCGTCATCAAAGCCGTACCAGCGTTCTTTGAAAAATACATGACCGCTCATTTCTCCCGCCAGCAATGCTCCAGTCTCTTTCATCTTGGCTTTGACCAAAGAGTGCCCGGTTTTCCACAGTGTTGGTTTGCCGCTGTGTTCGCGTATCCAACTGAATAAATTGCGCGTGGATTTTACGTCGAAGATAATCTCGGCACCCGCATTGCGGCTCAATACATCGGCGGCGAACAGCATTAACTGGCGGTCTGGATAGATGATGTTGCCGTTCTTGGTGACCACACCCAAACGGTCGCCATCGCCGTCGAATGCTAAGCCTATTTCACTTTCATTTTGCGCCAGCGCCGCGATCAAATCTTGCAGATTATGCGGGTCGGATGGATCGGGATGGTGATTGGGGAAGTTGCCGTCCACTTCGCAAAACATTTCGGTCACCGTGCAACCTAATTGGCGATACAGATTGGCAACGAAGTCGCCCGCCACCCCGTTACCGCAATCCACGGTGACGTTGAGCGGGCGAGCCAGTTTGATGTCGGACACGATGCGCGCGATGTATTCCGGTGCGATGTCGTATTGCGAGTAGTTACCGGAGCCGTGCGTCAAATTGCCAGTTTCGATACGGGTGCGCAAGGACTGGATGGTGTCGCCGGAAAGCGTCTCACCCGCCAGCACCATCTTTAAACCGTTGTAGTCGGGTGGGTTGTGGCTACCGGTAATCATCACGCCGCAATCGGTGTTCAATTGGAAGGCCGCGAAATACACCATCGGTGTGGCGACGCGCCCTACATCAATCACATTGATGCCGCTCTTCTGAATGCCGCGCGCCAGCGCTTTGGCAAAACTTTCGCCGGACAAACGCCCGTCGCGCCCGATAGCAATGGTGTGCTGTTTGCGCGCACTGGCTTCTGAGCCGATAGCATGGCCGATCTGCTCGACGATCTCGTCGGTCAGCGTCTTGCCGACGATGCCACGGATGTCATAGGCTTTGAATATTTCTTTGGGTAAGGCACTCATTTTTGTTTCTCCAAAATAGCAATTGCATGCTTGCCGACTTCGGACGGAGTCAGTTGCATCATGCAATTAAAGTGACCCAGCGGGCATTCGCGCTTGAAGCACGGGCTGCATGGCAGATCAAGTTTGAGCACCTGTGCTTGATCAGACAATGGCGGGGTGAATTGCGGGCTGCTGGAGCCGAAGATCGCCAGCATTGGCCGGTCTAGTGCGGCAGCGATATGCATCAATCCTGAATCATTGCTTACCACCAAGTTGGCGCAGGAGAGCAGGGCAATCGCATCGCTCAAGTCGGTTGATCCGCACAAATTGCGCACGGATGGATTGCCCAGTGACACGATCTTTTCAGCGACTTCCTTGTCCTTGGGCGAACCGATCAGCCACACCGCATAGCCCTGTGCGCGTAATTGCTGCGCCAGCTCGGCATAGTATTGCACCGGCCAACGCTTGGCCGGGCCGTACTCTGCACCGGGACAAAAGATCGCCACGGGCTGATCGAGCGTCAGGTCGAGTTTACGTAATACTTGTTGGCGCGCTTCATCGCTAACGATTAAATGCGGATGCGGAATAGCGTCTGCTATTTCATCGCATGTCGCTTCGGCGAGTTGCGCGAAACGCTCCACCATCAACGGCAATTTTTCTTTATCCAGTTTGCGTGCATCGTTAAGCAGGCCGTATCGCATCTCGCCAGTGAAACCTATGCGCTGGGGGATGTTGGCGAAGAAGGGAACCAGTGCGGATTTGAGCGAGTTGGGCAGCACATACGCGGCATCGTAATGGCTGGCCTGCAATTGTTTGCCGAGACGATAGCGCGCGAGCAATTGCAATGCGCCATGCGGAAACGGATTGACGATGACTTCGTTCACCTCCGGCATTTGCTTGAGTAGCAATACTGTCCACGGCGGGGCAAGCACATCAATGCGGCAATCGGGGAAGCGCTGCTTGAGACGCAGCAGCATCGGCTGCATCAACATGCAGTCGCCTACCCAACTGGGAGCAACTACCAGAATTTTTTGCATGAGGTAGTAAGCGAATCGGGAATCAGTGATGGCCTTTGGGCAGCTCACCCTTTAGTTTGTATGTGGTGCCGCAATAGGGACAGCTAGCCGTACCCAATTTCTCTACCGGAATAGCCACTCTGGGGTGAGAATTCCAGAGCGACTGGTTAGGCGTGGGGCAAAACAGCGGCAGTGCATCGGCAGTGACTTCAATATAACTAACTTCAGATTTCATGTACTCTCTCCTGAGTGCCCCTGCCGCGATCAAACGTGATCCAGCCAGCCCGCATATTTTTCATTTTTTCCGCCGACGATGTCGAAAAACAGCGCTTGCAACTTCGCCGTGATCGGCCCGCGACTACCCGATCCGATGGTGCGGTTGTCCAGTTCTCGTATCGGTGTTACTTCGGCGGCAGTACCGGTGAAAAATGCTTCATCAGCGCAATACACTTCGTCGCGCGTGATGCGCTTTTCGATCAGCTCGATGCCCAAGTCTTTTGCCAGCGTGATAATGGAGTCGCGCGTGATCCCTTCCAGGCAGGAAGTCAGGTCGGGCGTATATAGCTTGCCTTTTTTCACGATGAAAATGTTCTCGCCCGCGCCTTCGGCAACATAGCCGTCTACGTCCAGCAACAGTGCTTCATCGTAGCCGTCATGCGCCACTTCCTGATGCGCCAGAATGGAGTTGGTATAAGTGCCCACCGATTTGGAACGGCACATATTGACGTTCACATGGTGACGGGTGAAGCTCGAGGTCTTTACGCGAATACCTTTCGCCATACCTTCTTCGCCCAGATACGCGCCCCAAGGCCAAGCCGCAACGGCCACGTGAGTACTGATGCCGGTAGCGGCGATACCCATCGCTTCCGAACCGTAGAACGCGATAGGACGGATATAACAGGACTCCAACTTGTTGGCGCGCACCACTTCCTTTTGCGCTTCCAACAGGGTCTCTTTGTCATATGGCATGTTCATCTTAAAGATGTAAGCCGAATTAAACAGACGATCCGTGTGATCCTTCAAACGGAAAATTGCCGTGCCTTGCGTGGTCTTGTATGCCCGAACACCTTCAAACACGCCCATGCCGTAATGCAAAGTATGGGTGAGTACGTGAGTGGTGGCTTCGCGCCAAGGCACGAGCTTACCGTCGTGCCAGATAAAGCCATCGCGGTCGGACATAGACATGATCAATTTTTCCTATAAAAAGTAGAATGCAAGGCAAGTCGTGATTCTAGCTTGTTCGGGATGTTTTATGAAGGGGCATAATGCCAAGTACCCTTTTCGGTATTGGATAATTCTTGAGTCCGCTCCCACGTAATTTTTGCTAGACTGCAATCGGTGAAAATGTTGAATAGTGTCTTTGGTATAGGGGATTTATGGGCAGGCAGCAGTTGTTAAATCATGCATGGACACGCTATGCCTTCGCGGTTTTTCTTGTGGCATTAGCATCAGCTTTGCGTATTTGGCCGCTTCAGGCACTCGGTTCCGGTCTGGTTTGGCTGACATTTTACCCGGTAGTGATGATCGCCGCGATTTACGGTGGGTTCTACGCCGGTATGCTGGCAACAGTTCTGTCAGGTCTAGTCGTTACCTTCCTCTGGTCATCAATTGTGTCCGTTCCTTTTGACATCAATTATGCCCATTGGCTTGGAGTGACTATTTTTGTTCTGAGCGGATTCTTGGTCTCGGCAGTTGCCGAGGCTTGGCACCGAGCCCAGAGGCAAACAATAGAGGCTCTTAAACAAGCCGAAATATCAAACCAATCACGCTTATTGTTTGAAAGCTCTCCCACCGGCATGATTGCCTTTGACGCTGCTAACGGTCGCGTCGCGCAAGTGAATCTGATCGCCCAAGACATGTGGGGATACACAGCCGAAGAATTTTTGGGCAAGACTGCAAACGATATAACCTACCCGGATGATCGGGAGGAATCCCGGCGTCGGAATGAACAATTGGCCAAAGGAATGGTCAATCACTTGCGATTCGAAAAACGTTATCTCAGAAAAGACGGTAGCTTCTTTTGGGCGGAATCGTATGTCTCCACTTTAAAAAATGACGAAGGTAAAGTGATCCGTTTCATCGGAAGCACCGTTGACTTAACCGTCCGCAAACAGGCTGAAGAATCTAAGCGTGAAATAGAAGAGCGTTATCGCTTCCTGTTTGAAAATATGCTCGAAGGATATGCGCATTGCAAAATGTTGTACGAGAACGGTATCCCCCGGGACTTCATCTATCTTGATGTTAATCGAAAATTCGAAGAGTTAACCGGGCTGAAGGATGTGGTCGGCAAAAGGGTTAGCGAGGTCATTCCGGGAATCCGCGAAGCTAACCCGGAGCTGTTTGAAGTTTATGGGCGGGTTGCCGCGAATGGCAAACCGGAAAGATTGGAATCGTATGTGAGCGGTCTGGGGATTTGGTTTGCCGTTACTGTCTATAGTCCCGGCAGTGAACAGTTTGTCGCCATATTTGACACCATCACGGAACGCAAGAAAGCCGAGGATGAGCTTCGCATCGCTGCGATCACTTTTGAAGCGCATGAAGGGATGACTGTCACCGATGCCGACAGGATGATCCTTAAAGTAAACCCCACTTTTACCAAGATCACCGGTTACACCGCTGAAGAAGTCATCGGTAAAAACCCGCGCATACTTAGCTCGGGTCTGCATGATGCAAGTTTCTATGACGCCATGTGGAAAACCATCAAAGATACCGGTTCATGGGAAGGCGAAATTCTGGATAAGCGCAAGAATGGTGAGATATATCCGGCACATTTAACCATCACAGCGGTAAAAAACAAAAGCGGCGTTGTCATCAACTATGTTGGCACATTCAGTGATTCCAGCGAAAGCAAAACGGCCAGAGAAGAGATCAAGCATTTGGCGTTTTATGATTTTCTAACGGGATTACCCAACAGACGACTACTGCTGGACCGGCTCAAACAGGCAATGGCTTCAAGTGTTCGCACCGGGAATGGCGGAGCGCTGTTGTTCATTGATCTTGACGATTTCAAAACCCTTAATGAAATTCACGGTCATGATGTGGGCGACTTGCTGCTGCAGCAAGTCGCGCGACGCTTGGAGTCGTGTGTGCGGGAAGGTGATACCGTGGCGCGTTTAGGCGGCGACGAGTTTGTGGTGATGCTGGAAGACCTGAGTACTCAAGCAATTGAAGCCGCCACCCAGACAGAAGCCATCGGCGAGAAAATTCTTGCCGCGCTCAACCAGTCTTATCTGCTTGCAGCGCAAGTAACGAATAGCACTCCCAGTATCGGCGCTACGCTTTTCATCGACCCCCAATTGGGGATAGAGGAACTCTTAAAACAGGCAGACATCGCCATGTATCAGGCCAAGAATGCCGG
>PLYB01000350.1:8210-8599 GCA_003151655.1 Gallionellaceae bacterium
GGCATTGATCCGCTGGATACACCCCGTGCGAGGTTTGGTATCCCCCGTCGAATTTATTCCACTAGCGGAAGAAACCGGGCTGATTATATCCATCGGGGAATGGGTGCTGGGAACTGCGTGCATGCAACTCAAGACTTGGCAGCAGGCAGAATCAACCCAAAACCTCGTGCTGGCAGTAAACGTAAGCGCCAAGCAATTTCATCAAACTGATTTTGTGACTCAGGTGGAATCTACCATACAACGCCATGCCATTAATCCCATGCTGCTTAAGCTGGAGCTTACCGAAAGTATGTTGCTGGATAGCATCGAAGAAACAATAGCCACGATGAATTCTTTAAAAGAAATCGGCGTTCAGTTTTCATTGGACGACTTTGGCACTGGCTATTCTT
>PLYB01000167.1 GCA_003151655.1 Gallionellaceae bacterium
GTGCCTTCATCCACATAACCGCCGATGTTCACGTACGAGGGCATCAGCACCACATTTTTAGCGATGTATGCCCCCCGGCGCGCGGCAGCGGGAGGCACTACGCGGAAACCTCCTTCACGAAACTCCTTGGAGTTGTAGTCGGCAAATTTGGATGGCACCTTGTCGAAATAGTTGGTGAAGCCGCCTTTGATGAAAGTGTTGTCTTCGATGCGGAACGATAGCAACACGGCTTTTTTGAGCCACTGATGCGTGACCCAGGCACCGTCTATCTTTTCGGCAACGCGAACTTTTCCCTGATCGAGATATTCGATGACGGTATCGATGGCTTCTTTTAGCTGCGCATCCACATTGCGCGGGGTAATGTCGGCACGACGTTCAAAGGCTTCTTCGATGATGGCTTGTAAATGCGGCATGGCTTTTCCTGTGTTTAAAAAATTAAAGTTGGTAGTCGTTAGTAGCTAGTCGTTAGTTAAAGCAAAAAAACGCGTAGCGGACAAAACCAACTAGCAGCTAACGACTAACTACTAGCGACTAGTTGACTGCTGAATTTAACTATTCTTTCTGCTGCTTCCAATGTCTCATCCAGACTGGCGACCAGCGCCAAGCGAATGAAATTTGCACCGGGATTGACCCCGTGCGCTTCGCGGGCAAGAAAACTGCCGGGCAATACAGACACATTATAGTCGCGGTAGAGCTGTTGCGCGAAGGTGGTATCGGCGACGGGGGTTTTGATCCACAAATAAAAGCTTGCGTCCGGTTTGGATACCGGCAAGACCGGGCTCAGCAGGGCGATGACCTTGGCGAATTTTTCCGCGTACAGCAGGCGGTTTTCCGCAACATGCGTCTCGTCGTTCCAGGCGGCGATGCTGGCGGTTTGGATCGCCGGGTTCATCGCGCTGCCGTGATAGGTGCGATATAGCGCAAATTTCTCCAGTATTTTGGCATCGCCTGCGACGAAGCCGGAGCGCATGCCCGGTACATTGGAACGTTTGGATAGGCTGGAAAACACCACGAGGTTTTGGTAATCGAACCGCCCCAGTTGTTGTGCGGCTTGCAACGCGCCCAAGGGTTGGTCCTCGTCAAAATATATTTCGGAATAACATTCGTCCGAGGCGATGATAAAGCCATAACGGTCGCTCAACTCGAATAGTGTCCGCCACTCTGCCAGCGGCATTACGCGCCCGTTCGGGTTGCCCGGTGAGCAAACGTAAATAAGCTGCGTGCGTTGCCAGACATCCTCCGGGAGTTGGGCGAAATTAAGCGCGAAATGATCATCCGCTAGGGTATTGAGAAAATGGGGTGTCGCGCCTGCAAGGAATGCAGCCCCTTCGTAAATCTGATAAAACGGGTTGGGGCAGACCACCACCGGATTGTCTTTGCTGCTGTCGATCACTGCCTGTGCAAAGGAAAACAGCGCCTCGCGGCTACCGTTTACCGGCAATATCTGCGTCTTCGCATTTGGCGCGGGGATGCCATAGCGACGCGCGATCCAATTGGAGATGGTGGTGCGCAACGCATCGCTGCCGATGGTTGTGGGATAATTCGCCAGTCCATCCAAGCCTGCAATCAGCGCCTCTTTGATGAAAGATGGCGTGGCATGTTTGGGTTCGCCGATGTGCAGGCTGATCGGTTTAAGGGCTGCATTCGGCGTTACTTCGCCGTATAGTTTGGCGAGTTTCTGGAACGGATACGGTTGCAGCTTATCAAGATAAAGATTCATTAAAATTTCATAACGTGCTGTAAATCAGCGCGCATTATAAAGGTCGCTTGAGTGTCATCCAAACAAAATATGATGCCGGTTGTCGGTGTGTTGAGCGGCGCGCTGGTGTGGGGGCTGGTTTGGTATCCCTATCGCGTGTTGCAGGATAACGGCGTGTCCGGCGCGATGGCGATGACGATTACCTATTTGCTGTCGATGCTGATCGGCGCTTTCATGCTGCGGCGCGTATGGCATGAGCGTGCGGCATTCGGCAGGTGGGCTCTATTGCTGATACTGAGTTCGGGCTGGGCTAATTTCGGCTACGTGCTGGCGATGCTGCATGGTGAAGTGATGCGCGTTTTGCTGTTGTTTTATCTTTCTCCGGTATGGACGATATTGTTTTCGTACTGGTTGTTGGGCGAGCGGTTGAATCGGTACGGCTACTTTATCGTGGCACTCTCCTTGACCGGTGCGGCAATTATGTTGTGGAAGCCAAGCCTTGGCATGCCATTGCCGCAGAATTTGTCGGAATGGATGGGCCTTTCGGCTGGCATGAGCTTTGCCCTGTCAAATGTGTTGTCGCGACGCACCGAAAGTCTGTCTGTTGAAGCAAAAACCATTAGCGTTTGGCTGGGCGCAACTTTACTGTCGTTGCCATTTCTTTTGTGGCAAGGCGGATTACTTGATCGGGTATGGGCAATCGATCAGCATTCATGGCTAATATTGGGGGTGATGAGCATCACCCTGTGCGCCACCAGTTATGTAGTGCAGTATGGCGTCACGCACATGGAGGCAAATCGGTCTGCGGTATTGTTTCTGTTTGAACTGGTGGTCGCGGCGGTTTTTTCCTATCTGCTTGCGGGGGAAGAGATGGGATGGCGTGAATGGCTTGGCGCGATACCCATTATCTCAGCCAGTTTATTATCAGGAAAATTGTGCTTGGATAAAAGCTTGGGGTAGACTGCGCTATCTCCGGTTCCTGTCTATTGCTAACAATTAGCTCTTGTCTAACGCTTTCGCCGATCATGAAAAATACGCCGATATCTGCTGAAATCGTCAATCTGTTTAACAACAGTGACCCCGATATTGTCTGGGGCAAGGTTACCGACATTCTTATCCGTATCAGTCCTGCTTACGACATTACTCTGGTTAAAACCGTTTACGACGATGTGGTGCGCTTGTTCCATGGCAACTATCCGGGGTACTGTGCCATCCAAACGCTTTATCACGATCTGGCGCATACGCTGGATGTTTTTTTGTGCGGGGTGCGCTTGATGCACGGAGTGCATCTCTCCGGCGATCATCTTAGCGACGATGAGATCACGCTAATAGCACTGGCGATGCTGATGCACGATGTTGGTTACGCGCAACGGCTAGGCGAGGAAAGTGGAACCGGCGCACAATATACCAAGGTACATGTGCAGCGCGGTATCGAATTCATGCGGCACTATTTTAGAGAGCATAAATTGCCGCAGAATGCGACTGATGCCATGTCCAAAATGATAATGGGAACCGAGCACGTCATTCAATTCGCCAATATCGATTTTAAGGACGAGCGTGCTCGAATGCTCGCACGCATAGTTGCCACTGCCGACATTACCGGGCAAATGGCGGATCGCGCGTATTTGGAAAAGTTGTTGTTCCTGTATCAGGAGTTCAATGAAGCCAATTTCGGTAGCTTTCAAAGTATGTATGAAATGCTATGCCAGACCAATTCGTTTTATGAAGAAACCCGAAAAAAACTGGATGGCGCATTGGGTGCTATCTACCTGAAACTGGCGTTTCATTTCCAAGACACGCTGGGCGTGGATAACAATTATTATCTCGAATCAATCGAGAAAAATATGAATTATCTGCAAAAAGTTGTTGAGCATGACGAAGCTACCTATCTTACGATGCTTAAACGCAAAGGCATCGCGGAGAAATTTCGTACCCAGATGTAAGCAGGACGAGCCGGAACCAAAAATTTCAATTGGAAGCGCTGAACAAGTGCGCGTCCCCCCTGACAAGGGGGGAATGAGGGGGGTTGGTTTCTATCTTTCATCACGAGCAAACCCAAACCCCTCCCAGCCTCCCCTTGNNTGTCAGGGGAGGAGCAGAATATGCCGTCATCCCAAAGGGGTGTAACATTTTCGATATGCCAACAAGATATTTTTAAAATATAAATACAGAAGTCTTGTCAAAAAATGTAACGACTTAACTCGTAAGTGACTAATGATCTATAAACTTAAAGGTACTCGGCATGAAAAATCCAGTTGATTCCATTCTGAGCTATAACGCGGGTCGTGAGCCGGAGCGCCTTGGTTTGAAGCATTTGGCGATGCGCCAGAATGCCTTCGCTTTTATGCGCGGAACCTGCCATCTGTATTATCAAGACTGGCCGGCAACGGAAAAAATGCTGAACAATGCCCCCTTGGCATGGATATCCGGTGATTTGCATCTGGAAAATTTCGGCTGTTACAAAGGCGACAATCGCCTCGTGTATTTTGACTTAAACGATTTCGACGAAGCGGCCCTTGCTCCTTCAACATGGGAATTGGGGCGCTGGCTGACCAGTATTCTGGTGGCGGCAAAATCGTTACAAATCGCCAAGGGTGATGCGGTCAAGCTTTGCCAGATTGGATTGGACAGTTATTCCGCCGCGTTAATGACCGGCAAGGCGCGATGGCTGGAACGGGAAACGGCGAAAGGCATGATACGCGACTTGCTCAATCCCTTGACCTTGCGCAACCGCAAAACATTTCTGGACAGTCGCACCAAGCTGCGCAACGACAAACGTAGCATCAAGATCGATGGTAAGCGTGCTTTGGCACTGGAGCCGCAGGAGAAAGCCGAGGTAATGGCATTCGTGAAAGAATATGCCAGACAACAGCCGAATCCGGAATTTTACCGGCCACTGGATGCTTCACGGCGTATCGCAGGAACTGGCAGTTTGGGAATTAAGCGTTACGCCATACTGGTCAAAGGCCACGGCAGCCCGGATAGCAATTATCTGCTCGACCTTAAAGAAGCGATACCCGGCGCACTCCTGCCGTACGTCACCCACCAACAACCCGAATGGCAGAGCGAAGCACACCGTGTGGTCAGCGTGCAACGTCGCGCGCAAGCCATTGCCCCGGCGTTTTTATCAGCGGTCACTTTTCAAGATAGACCATTTGTCTTCAAAGGCTTGCAGCCCACTTCGGATCGGCTGGCACTGGAAAAGTGGAACGGTAAATTGAAACGTTTAGAGCTGGTGATACGCAGCATGGGAGAGATCGTTGCCTGGAGCCATTTGCGCAGCGGCGGTCATGCCGGATCCGCCATCGCGGATGAATGGATGTTATTTGGCAAACAATGCGATTGGCAGTTGCCGTTGTTGAAATATGCAATGAGTTACGCGGCAAAGATTGAATCCGATTGGAAGAAATATTCCAAGGAGTATGATCGTTCAGGGAAAAGCTGGGTTGCTTAATAATATTATGAAGAGCGGCTTTCGGGTGACGAATTGCGAGGTGTGACGTTCGGGTGTGTGCACATTGCCGCAGTTCGGCGTTCGTCTTACCAATATCTAGACCTTTTTATAAGTATCTAGGCCATCAAGCTAGTACATAAACACATAAATAAC
>PLYB01000319.1:0-297 GCA_003151655.1 Gallionellaceae bacterium
GCCATGCCGGACGTTGAAGCTGACCTGCTGCAATGCCTCTACCTGCCGCGTGCCGACGTGGAAAGTCTTGGACACGCCGCTGACTTCGAGCGCGATCTGATCGGGTAAGTTCGCCGCAGGGGAAACAGCCGTCATCTGGTCGGCGGCAGTCACGGCGGCTTAATCCTGGCAGCGGCTGGTGTCCGGCGCAGGAGGCTCACCCAGATGAATAACCACCGTTGCAGGCATGCCCAGGCGCAATTCGTCCTGCGGGTTGCAGACAAAAACCCGCATCTGGTAGACCAGACTGCTGCGCAC
>PLYB01000319.1:340-7263 GCA_003151655.1 Gallionellaceae bacterium
GCGGCGAGGCCATGTCGCCCGGTTCGAGGATGCGCTCCTGGACGATGCCGTTGTCCGGCGCATAAAGCGATGCATCGGCCAACGCGTTGCGCGCCACATCCAGTGCCGCCTGATTCGCCCTCAGCATGGCCCTGGCTGCCGCGATGTCTTCCTTGCGCGGCCCGATCTGCACCAGCTTGAGTACTTCCTGCAAGCTGTGGAACTTGGCCTTTGCCGCATCGGCTTTCGCACGGGCATCATCCAACTGCTGCTTGGCGACAAAATTTTGCTCAACCAGCGTTTTGACACGCTGATAACTGCTCTCCGCATTGTCTGCATCAATGCGCGCCGCATCCGCATCAGCCTGCGCTTTGAGAATTTCTTCCGGCCTGCTACCGGCCTCCAGACGGGCAACTATCTGCTGCTGCGCTGCCAGTTGCGCTTGCTGCATGTCGACATTGCTCGCCAATCGCACCGTATCGAGCGTTGCCAGCAACTGACCTTTTTTGACAGCATCCCCTTCTTTAACCAGCAACTGCGCAATACGCTCCGAGGCGTTGAACGACAACTGCACCTGTCGAATATCGACATTACCATACAGCGTCAAAGCATCAACATTGGCTTTGCTGCGGCTGCCGAAATACCATGCCGCCGCCGCGCCCAAGGCAATCACAACAATAGGTATAAGAATATGTTTTCGTTGCACGGCATCTGTCCCATGTTAAGCATTGTCTACGTTCCGGGCACATCAACCGGATAAATACATCCCTGAATCCATCAACAATGCGCCCTGAAACTCGCTTGCTACTGGGCACGTTATAGCATTAATGAGGGCTAGATGGAAAGCTCAAAACATCGTATCCCTGACGCTTCTGCCACTGAATATCTACCGATAAAAAAGCAATATTTTTACCTTGGTACAGATATTGCTCATCACAGGGCTCCATCATTCATTTACGACAAGGTGCCCCATGTTATTCAATACGTACGAACAAAAAGGTCTTCTATTCAACATGAACTTCAAGGAAGCCGAAGGCAACTTCGCCTCCTATCGCGGAGATTTGGTGTTGGAGTTGGGTGAAGTCGGCGACGCGCACGGCCACCTCAAACCTCCCGTTCACACCATCAAAAACACTATCGTGCTGGCAGAAAATGACAAGATCAAACTGTACGTCGGCAGTCTGGATGAACTCTCGCTGCTGCCTAAAGTGCTGGATTATTACCAGGCCGATTTCGCTGCGGACGTACGTATCCTCTTGTTCGTGGTAAACATCGACAAGCCACTGGTGGTCGACGTTGGCGGCTTGAGCATCGCCGCCATCGGCATGCAGGAAGGCTTGATCTGGAACGAACTGATCGACATCGCGGCGCTGGACAAGGGCGATTTCAAAGGACAGTCGCCGACACAAAAGATCGTCACCGTGCACAAAGCACTGTCCGACTACAAGCCCAAGGGTGACAAGGTATCGTTCGACGAGGCACTGAAGCGCACGGTCGAGTTGAAACGCGCCGGACGTGGCCCGGTCTAACTTCTGTCGCATCTCCTGCCGGATGTCATGTTCACGACAATCGGCAGGACTCCCAAGGAGCACATATGTCACGCATCGGTCTCTTCTACGCCAGCAGCACCGGCAACACCAGACGCATCGCCAAGGCGATCAAAAAGCGTTTCGACGATGACACCATGGCTGACGCGCTCAACGTCAACAAAGCCAGCGCTGAATTGGTGGCCGGATATTCCTATCTGATCTTCGGCACCTCCACCTTGGGCGGTGGACAATTACCGGGGCTTTCCACCGATTGCATGGGCGGGGGATGGGAAGAGTTTTTACCGCAACTTAAACAAGTTGATTTCAGCGGCAAGACCGTCGCCATTTTCGGCTTGGGCAATCAGGATAAATATCCGGATGAATTCGTCGATGCAATGGGCGAAATTTATCACTTCGTCGTCGCACGCGGCGGCAAGGTAGTCGGTGCTTGGCCTGCAGATGATTACGATTTCATCTCCTCAAAAGCACTGGTGGATGATGAATTCGTCGGGCTAGTGTTAGATCAGGAAAACCAGAAGATGCTTACTGATGCACGACTAGACGAATGGCTAAAACTAATTGCACCGGAGTTCGGGTTATCACTTTAAATAGCCGTTTCGCTCAACTCTTCGCTCAAACATCCAACCGGTTCGGCCAATGCACCCTCCGCATCCAATTCGAAGCGCACCAGATAGATTTCTTCTTCGGGCATTTCTTGTGTGTGACCGACATTGACCACCACGCCGCGCGTGCCTGTTGCCGCCAGCAATTCTCCCGGCTCGATACCGGGAATAGCGCTCTCACCCGTTTCTTCGAGTGGTTCGTTGAACAGGTCTTGTGCCGCAAAAACCATATCGCCCATTTGAAATCGACTCATCTCCTTACTCCTTCAAACCTGGAATCAATTTCACTTCGCAGCGAACTTCTGCATCGCGTCCCCACGCCGTCACCATCTCGACGAACCAGCGCGTATCGCGCGGATGCGGACAAAACAAGTCGTACTCGGCATAAAAACTATGGTCGCTATTAAAAGTCAGCGTGCCGCAACGATCATTGCGCGCATTGCGCCATACGCCTTCGTAGCCGGGCAGTTGATTGCCAGGATCAGTAATACGGGTGAACTGCAATGCAGCCAACTCGATCTTCGGCGTAGCGCCCACCGCAGTGAAATGCTCTGCCTCTTGTTGCAACGCGAACACAATGCGCCGGGCAATGTCTTCCAACCCGGCAGGAAGCCGGCACGATGTTGCAACAGCTACCATATGTCCGCAGGAACAATCAGCCGCTCGACCGGCTTGCCGTCCAGCAAGTGCTGTTCAAAAATCTCGCTTACATCCGCCTTGGTAACATTGCCGTACATAACGCCTTCCGGATACACCACCACGCTCGGCCCCACGCTGCACGGGCCGAGACAACCGGTCAGCGTCACGGTCACTTGGGCAAAGCACTGGCGCTGTTGCCATTCCTTCATGAACCCGTCCGCCACTTCCGCGCAGCCCTTCTCCCCGCATGAGCCGCGTGGATGTCCGACCGGCCTGTTCTGGGAACAAACGAATACGTGTCTCGCCGGTCTTGCCATGATTAGGCCCCCACCGGCATGGCTTTATGGGTGTGGCACTGCTTTGTGCAAACGCGCCCGCAGGAACCGCAACCGATACAATCCAGCGCATCGGCAATCGTCATTACCATGCAGTTGTCTTCGTCTTCGTCGTAAGCCTCGTCGTCCTCGCTACGCTCGACCAACTCAAGCACTTTACGCGGACAAACCTTGTAGCAGCGGCCGCAGCCAATACAATTGGCCGAATTCAATTCGGTCAGAAATGCGGGGGTGTAAGGCGTGCCGCCTCGGGTAATTCCGGTGATATTCGACATAGCTATCCTTTATTTATCCTTGTGTTTCTTTTTGTGCTGCAATTAATTTTGCACTCGCTGCTGCCCACGCCTGACATGCGTCATAAGTGGACTGAGCGATGCCGGGAATCTGCTCATATCCGGCTGGCAATTTGTCCTCCACCAGATCATGCAACTGCGCTGCCCACTCGCTGGAGATACGCTTGAGACGCTTCACATCTTTATCGAGCGTTTTCAATTCTTCTTCGGTCATGTTTTTCCTTTCTGGGGAGTGTTTGAACGAAACCCCTAACCCCCTCCAACTCCCCCTTGTCAGTACAAAAAGCTCTTGTCCCGGCACCGGGGGGAGAGCGAGCATTGCTCCTCCCCTGACAAGGGGAGGTTGGGAGGGGTTTAGTTTTTACAACCCCGCCACTTCCGGATACTTCCCAATCAATCCCAGCGCCACCGACAAATACTTATCGCCTTCATCTTTCATCTTGGACAGACTTTCATAGCCATAGCGATGCACGTCACGCAAGGTACGATCCATCACTACCAGTTTGCCCACCGTGATCAGCGCACGTCCGAATCCTTCATGGGTAATGTTGATGCTCGGCACCGCCATCAAACCGCATTCTTTTTCGATCAATGAAGAAATCGCGTTGTAAAAAGCCTTGATGCGCGACAGCATGATTTCGTCCGGATCGCCGATCACCGGAATAGCGCGGCGCTGTTCTTTGGTGACTACATAGGGAGCCAGAATACGATCCGCAGGCCAGCCATCGTAAGTGCCGTAGCTGTCGATGGCGCGCATCTGCTTGACCATCTCTTTGATAAAATCGGTGGACAACAACGGATCTACTTCTTGATTCATGGTGTTTCTCCTTCAGTTTAATGACTCAAATAATCCAAACATTACGTTAGCCCGTCATTCCGGCGAAGGCCGGAATCCAGTCATAAAAACATTCCGCAAGGCGGACAAAACCATGGTGTTGTCCCACTTACGTGGGAATTTTCAATTCATCTGGATACCGGCCTTCGCCGGTATGACGCAGTTATTTCTAACTAAGTTATCTGGCAGGTGATCAGCGCCCCATAACTACTTTTACTTTGACCGCCTACTCAGTCTTGCGCGCCACGATGTGCGGTGTCCATCCTGACAAGCGCGCCAGCAAGAAACCCGCAGCGAACCCTATCCCAGCTCCCAGCACCGCGCCCGCATCTCCAAACCCAATCGAGGACGCGACACCCGCACCGACCAGTGCCAGCACCGCAGGTAGCAGATATACCAGCAGCCCGGCCTTGAGTAGGTCACCCTCGCTCATGCTCACAAACAACTCATCACCCTCGTGAATACTTGCGTCGCACTTTACTTCGATGGCTTTGCGATTATTGGAAAAATATTTCCCCAACCCGGATACGCCGCAGCTATTGCGCGACTTGCAACCGCCGCAACCCGATGTCGTCGTCGGATCGATCAGCGCCGTGCCATTATTGGTAGAAACTACGCGTGCCGTCGTTTCGATCATTCCTGCCACTCCTCGTCTTCGGCAAAACGTCCGGTGCCCGACTGCTTTTTGAGATGCTTCGCCAGCCACACCGGCGGATCATTCACCAGGCTTTTTTGCAAGCCGAGCAGCAACTCATCGATGAGCGTACCTTCATCAACACGCATCGGCTGGATACTTTTCGCCAGCAATTGCTGAATGGCCGACGCACCGACAGCATTGCAATACACCGCAGCACTATCGCCCAGCAAAGCAACTTTTGCGGCAAGCTTGCCGTCATGCCCGTCCATCGCCGTTTCAATAAATTCGACCACCTCGACCATGCGCGTTTCATGCTCACCGAGCTCGTAAATGGCAAATGCTTCCGCCGCGCCAAAGTGCTGATTGACCGCGCGGCGGTCGCTGGTCGCGAAAGCGATCTTCACCGTCATGGCATGCTCCTTAGTGTCCACCAGCCGCAGATGTCGCACGACAGAGGTCTCCTAAATTGCTTTTCGCGTTTGTCCCCTCGCCCGCAAGCGGGAGAGAGTTAGGGTGAGGGAAATGCGCAGCATCTCCTGTCCGCTGGGCATAGATAGACACATACGGTTGAGTCTCCTGATGTCCGTGTTCCACCATCATATTGGCGAGATCGAACAAGGCCTGACGTGTGCCGCGATAGCCGACCCACAGGCGCTGATAGCCCCCGAGCAAATCATGTTGCGGGAATCCTGCGCGCAGCAGCGGCACGCCGAGGCGACGCGCGCTTTCCGCTGCATGCGAATTGCTGATGATGAGTTGCGCACCGTTTTTTCTGGCCGCAATTTCCAAGTCTTCCAGATCGCCGATGCCGACTTGCGCCGCTGCCACACTTTGTAAAATGTTGGCACGCGCAGGGGCAACGGCAGCGACCACCTCGCCGCCAATCTCTGTCACCAGATGCGAAAAACCGTAGAGCAGATCAGCATCAGCCGCGATGGCGACGCGCGCAAAACCCAGCATAAAATGACTGTCCACCATCGCATCCTGCAACTGCGCACGTTGACGCTCGATCTTTTCCGGCACCGGTTTGCCGCTGATTTCGGCGAGTGCCGAGACAAAACTATCCACCGCATCCAGCCCCATCAAGCTATCGAAACGATAGTCCGGCACTGCGGTTTGTTCTTTAAGAAAATCCGCCGCTTCAAATAAGGAATTGCCCAGCACCAGCGTGGCGATGGATTCGCCCATGCTGGAAATATCCGACACGGGCGTGCCGCCCACCGTCACCGGACTGCTCTCCATCTCGGTGAGGTGCCCGTCGAGCGAATCGGCGATGTCCGGCAATACCAAGGGACGCAAACCGAATGCCTCGATCAGCTCTTTGATATGTTCGATGTCGCCAGGGGTTAAAAACGATCCGGCCAGCACGTTGACTTGCTTCTTGCGTCTACCCACATTGCCCTTCACGTTTGCCCCCTCTCCCGCAAGCGGGAGAGGGTTGGGGTGAGGGCTGTGTTGAGGAAGCAATGTTTCTAATACGGCCTTCACCGCCAGCGCATAACCGCTTTCCAGACAGCCGCTAAAATCCGGCGTATTCACCGGCACAATCGGGATGTGCGCGAATTCGGGATGCGCCGTATAAAATTCTTTCACCAGACGCTTGATGTCCGTGCCCTGTGTTTCGGAAAGACCTGTCGTCGGTAGACCGATCAACGCGGGTTTACTTTTTTCGCAGACCGCCAGCAAACCCTGAATCACGTTTTCGTCCGCACTCATCACCGTCGATACCTGATCCATCGCGGTCGTTTGCAGCGGGATAGGCTCGCGGAAGTGGCGCACAAAAAACACTTTGCCAAATGCACTGCAACCTTGCGAACCATGCAGCATCGGAATCGCGCGGTTGATGCCGAGAAAGGCAAGCGACGCGCCCATCGGCTGGCTGGCCTTGAGCGGATTCACCGCGAGTGCTTTGTTGCGTTTCAGGATTTCAGCCATATCACTCTCCTGCTTTCAGAAAACCGTTCGTGGTGAGTGTTTTCCGTTCGCACCTTTGATACAACGCGTAATGCGGGGAACTTCCCTCGATACGGCTACGCCTACTCGGGACGAACGG
>PLYB01000134.1 GCA_003151655.1 Gallionellaceae bacterium
CCCCTATCCCATTTTCTGCGCCCCAAACAAGGGTTTCAATCCTCGCCCACCCCGAAGGGCGGGCGCTACGTTGGATACTTTGATGCCACTGAAGCTACAGCTGGTTTCAATCCTCGCCCACCCCGAAGGGCGGGCGCTACCGTCTGCTTATAACGTCATGACCATCAACGTTAATAAACAAACTTTGCGCGAACCTTCGGTTTTCTAGCTTCCGAGTGTCCACACAACCAAACGACGAAGGCAGATAATCTTCCTTCGTCAATATCTTAGCTGCACCGCGAACCTGTCGCGTTTGTGACGTTGCTGCTGGTTCGCGCATCATATTACCAGTGCTCCTTCAAAATCCACTGCATGGAATTTACCATATTCTTTGATGTGCAGCTCCACTGGTTCGGTCAAACGATAGATGCGCAGACAGTCTTCTTTTTCGTCTATCTCGGCAAGAAGTCGTCGTTCTAATTCTTCAAGCTGCATTTGATCGACCTTGCATTCAAACACCGAATTTTGCACACGTTGCCCTGTGCTCTCGCAAACTTTCGCGACGCGACGCAGGCGTTTTCGTCCTGCAGCGGTTATGGTGGATACGTCGTAAGTGATAATAATTAGCATAGTGTTTAACGGTAAAGAAATGGGAGGTAACCTTCCATTTCACCGCGCAGGGCGCGCGCCATGAAGCGCGCTTGCAATAGCGGCAACAGGCCAATCGGTACCTTGGTTTCGAGCAAGGGATGCATCACTTCTTCCTGTTTGCGTTCTTGATACGCGACCACTACAGTTTTCCTTGCATCGCCCTCCAGCAAGACCGCACCACCTTCGCGCTCGGTAAAATCATTGGCAGTAATTTGCCCCCGATTAATCAAGGTCAGCGCCAGTCGATCAGCCAGTATGGCGCGGAATTCTTCCATCAAATCGAGCGCCAGCGCAGCCCGCCCCGGTCGTACCGCATGAAGTAAGCCGAGTTGCGGATCAAGCCCGACGCTTTCCAGCGCGGAGCGGCAATCGTTCATCACCATCGAATACAGGAACGAGATTAGCGCGTTGAACCGGTCGCGCGGCGGCCGGCGGGTGCGCCCGTCCATGGTGAAATGCTCACGCACATTCTTCCGAACCAAGCTGGGCAGCGCGCCGAAATACACTTTCGCGGCATCTCCCTCAATGCCGCGCACCACATCCAGATTGCCTGCCATTGGCAGATTGCGCACAGAAATAGCCAGCGACTCTGCCGCATCGCTCATCGCCTTGCCATCCTGCTCATCATCAGCCTCACGTGCTCCACGCAACAGTACTTGTCGCGCATTGCGTAATTTTCCGGCAATCATTGCTTGCGCCATGCCCAACGCAAATTTATCATCCAGCGCCAAACGATGCTGCGCTTGGCGCAGCAGAATATTGCCGGAAATAGGGCCTTCGAGACGTGCTTTAAAACGCCCTTGGTTATTCAGCAACACTAGGCTGATGCCGTCATCCGCACAACGATGCATTAGTGCAGGCGAAAGCATGATATTGCCCAAACACACCACACTGCCTAAGTGATGCAGCGGCACTTGCAATTTTTTCACATGCTCCACATCTACCCGCAAAGTGTCATTCTCCAAATGAAGATAGGAGTTGGGTGTCATGACGTAGAGGGTATTGAGAAGCTGGCGCGCCATGATTAGATTGCCTCTGGATCAAACAAAGATTCAAGCAAACCATGCTGTGCAGCATGTTGAGCTACAGCTTCCGGTTGGCAGATTTCCTTCAGCGAACATTCCTTACAGCGAGCGTCATTGACCGGGGGCGGCAGCTTGCCGGAATCCATCATGGCGCGAATAGCGTTTACAGTCTCTTCCACCTTGTCGCGCAATTCTTGAGTAATCTCAACTTCGCGTCTGCGCCGCGAACCATGATGATAAATTGCACCTTGCCTGATGACTTGGCCAGTTATTTCTTCCAAACACATAGCTTGTGCGCCAAGTTGCAGATCGTCGTGGATTTTCTCGCGCTTCTTGCCTTGCTTATATTCCACCGGATAGATGTGTCCATCGGGATGAAATTCCACTACATCGCATTTGCCGATCAGCCCCAGCCGCTCCGACCATACCGGCAATGCCCGCTCGGCACGCACCCCCTCGAAAGTTTCAAATCCCGGATCATCCACCCGCTCATGCGCCGCATTTCCGCGCATGGTGAAAACATTTTCATCGAACGCCTGTTCAACATGAATCAATGCGCACTGGCGCGGGCAATAGCTCCAGTGCTGGAGTGCGGAAAGCATGATGGGGTCGGCAGCTTCCATACCCAGGCATGCTCAAACAGAAAATGGGTTGATTACAGTCAGTTTGTTCTCAATCACTTGTCCATCCTGTAAATCTTCCGTATAGAGCGTGTCGCATCCGGCTTCGAGAGCTGTAGCGACGATCAAGCTGTCATACCAAGAGAATTTATATCGCGCGGCGATGTCGAGGGCGCGTTGCATGGTTTGCGGTGTAACGATCTCCACACGGCAAGTCGTTTCAAGCATGGCGAGCAGCTTCCTTGTTTCTGAAATCGGCAATGCCAATTTTTTCAGCGCAACATTGGCAGTTTCGGAAAGTACCTGCGTAGAGATAGTAGGGTGAAGCGCAAAAAGCGGCGCGGCGAGCGCCGCTTTTGTTGAACTCTGCCCAAGTGAGTAAATGACAATGTTCGTGTCAATGAACACCTTAACGGGCATTGGCTTCTTCCCGGTCAAACTTGTAGCCGCTCGTGTCTACTTTAAAGCTGCGAAAAAATGCCTGGATTTCTTCCGTTGTTTGGGGAGTCAAAGCCTCTTCCTCACGGCTTTGTTTAGCTTTAAGGAACTCGATGAAGTCGAGCACCTCTGCCTGTTTTTCCAAAGGGAGAGAATCGGCCTCCCTTGCGATGATCTCAGCGTATTGCATGTGTGTTCTCCTTCATAATGTATGCGGACATTATAAGTCTTCAAATGTGCCAATATCCATCAAAATCCCTCGAATATTTCTAAACCCTTACCTTTCTCAAAACCGTCCAGTTTAGAAAGTTCAATATTTCCGTCAGGTTGAATCTTCAGAGAACCGTGTACTTTTGCAGATGAGTGTTGCCCGGATTTACAGTTGTGTTTCCACCAAAGCACCTTGATAACTTCCATACTGCCCGCAGGACGGGCGCTGGATTCATCGTTCTCAAATAGCTTGGGCAAAATCTCTTTGATAGCTTCCGCATCCTCTTCGCTGAATTTTGTTTTCTCCGCAAGCTGCGGATTCATGCTGCCGTAGAAAACATAGATACCCTGATCTACGCGGTGTTTCATTCCCATCGTGTCGGAACTTCTCTTGCCATCCTTAGTGTCTTCGCCATTCACACTTTTGGTAATCTGTGTGCTGGTGATGTCGATTGGCACTAAGCTGAATGCAGACTGGACAGTCACCGGCCCACGGATGCCGATGGAAATTCCGGCATCGCCTTCCTCATCGCTGCCATCCTCTTTCTTCTTACCTTTCTTTTTGGATAGCGCGAATAGCTGGCCGAAAGCTCGCACGTCAATCCATTCTGCGCAGGCGAGATTGACCGTTTCATCAGCCCCAAGCGTTTTTCCAACGGACTTAAAGTGCTTTTCGGCTCTATCTCTCAGGCTTGTCGCATCATCAATTTTTCGATCATCTGATTGGACAAAAACGGCCTGTCCCTTGGCCTCCGCTTTTCCTTCTTTACCTCCAAGTTTCACGAACCGTTCAACCAGTCGATCACGGATTTTTCGTTTGATACAAACATCGGTGATTTCCCCAAAATTTTCATAGTTGGTGCGGGGTCGATTGCTATTAAGTGGGTCGCCGTTCGGGTTGGCATTTTTGACGCGAAGAATTACGGCGAAGTCGATTTTGTTTTGCAGTGTGCTCATGTTGTTGCCTCCTTGGGTCAATTAGATGTCAGTGTCGGGTGTGTCGTCATCAGATGCGGATTCATCCGGTTTGTCCGGTTTGGGTGGGTTAAGTGCTTGGCGCTGGCAGTGATAACCCAACAAGAATTCACCGGAGAGTTTCCGATCACTCAAAAACGCATCACCTTCAAATTTTGAGATGACCTCATCAAGCAGCGTTTCCATTCCGTGCATAAAAGCGGGTCGATTTGCTCGTAGGCGAGATTTGGAAGGCGTAAGCGCAAGCTCGATAGTCCTCCAAGTGCTGTTGGGGCGATCTGCAAAGCGTTGCATCAATTTGGCAGCGTTTGTGTCACGCCTTTCGCCGCCAACAAACAACGCTCGGCCTTCAATATGCTCTGCAATGGATAGCAGCCGTCCATAGAGGTAATCCCGTGATGTCCGTTCAGTTTCCAAAGTCATTTGGTATTTCCTTTCTTGGTAAGAACCTCTAAACAGGGCACAGGCAATGCCCAGATATTTTTCCCACTCCCATTGCCTTCCACTTTTATCCTTTTCAAATGCAACGCGGTTGCAAGTTCTGCGCACAATGGATTCAACCAGGTCGCGTGGCAATGCTTGTCCATCAATGATGCACGGCAGCAGTCGCTCCACTGTGGCTTTACGCAAATTGTCGTCAAGACGGCGACCGTAAGCAGCTTCGGCTATATCTCGTGGTGCAGGTGCGCCGACAAACTTGGTTTCTTTGCCGAAATTTTGATGCCATGCGTTTTGCTCATGCCAACTTTGCACACGACCCAAGAAATCTGAACCTTTCAGTTCGCGATAGAAGGTGATCGCCATGCGTCCGGGTGTTGCGGAGTCCAGCCCCAAGACAATGACATCTTCAGTGGGAGCAAGCTTCGTGCTGTAACCTGCAATTGCTTTGCGCAATCTAATCGCGAAGGCCTGTCCAACATCGCCGACATCGGGTTGTTCGATTTCAGTGGCCACCTGCGAAACTTCATCGCTGCCCAGAAAAAGTGATAGCGAGTCCTTGAATGGATCGGGCACTGGTTTTCCTGCTACTGACCAAGTGACGACAACCAAATCACTGCTGCGAAAAGATTGCCGCCCAATCAGCCAGCGCAATGCGTTGTGCGCTTTCTGACTTACCTCATAGCCAACACTGCATGTTTGTTTTTCATAATCGTCTTTCTTATCAGTAAATCGCCCTCTAAACGTATAGCCACTGAAATCGTTAGCCGAAATTAGTTTTGCTCCATCGTCTGAGCTGCGGATAAATCTCGGATGACTCTGGCAAATTCGTGCAGGCTTTCCAGTGGCCATGCAAAAACCAGTTTTACTATTTTGCAACCGATCAAAAGCTATCCATGCCGCTATCAAACCATCATCTTCCCATGTGCCAGAAACCGGATTGCCTGCGCTTTCTACCCGCCAGCGCACAAACACTTTTGGATCACTAACTTTTGTCTTTTTGCCTTTAGCATCTTCAACCGATACAGGAAATATTTTTTCGCCACAAAGATCAGCCCAAAGTCGTTTGCTCCTTACGTAGGTCAAGATGGCTGTAATTTTGGGATGGGTATTTTCAGATTCGCACCATTGTGCTAATTGCTGTTCATATCCCTCAAATTTATCTTTATTGATCTCTGGATAATCAGAAGCGCAGTAACTTATTTCTTCACAAAGTGGATGTGGTGCAGCTCCCGAAGTTCTGCCTGCGGATGATTCCGTAACTTGAATCAGTGTAGGTGCTTCTGTTCTGCCAAGGGCTCTTGCTCTGCGGAAATTTCCTTTGTCATCAATTGACACTTCAACATGAGCTTTTTTAACTAGATGAGACAATGGCCACAACTTCTCTGCGGGTACATTCATCGTGTCGGAACACTGCTCATAAGTTTCGTAGAGTTTTTGAATCCAGCTCATATCAAATCTCCAGTTGTGATTCTTCGACCTCAACGCCAAGTAGATTGCGTTCCTTCTCAAACTTTTTAGCACTCATTTCACGAACGAATTTGCGTACCGTGCAATCCTGCGGACGATCAAACCGTACGTTTCCGTTAATCATCGTGGGTCGACAAAAGCGGGCATAGAGTTTGTCTTCGCCAATCTCGTCTGGATAGTCGAAGCCATGAAACATCAAACCAAAAGCCAATTCGCCTTCATCATCGTAAGGGCTGCTTCCTGAGCCGAACACGCAGGGTTCAACATATCCCTGGCAATCTCGCGTGCCAAGGAAAATATCTTGGCGACCGCCACGTTCAAGCATCCGTTTGGCGACGATGTGGTGTTTGGCCTCATTTCTGTCATCTGCCAATTCAGGGCGATGTTCATTCCACTCAAAATGAGCGCGTACTTGGTATTCCACTTCAGACAGGAAGGTGTAAATGGCCAAGGAGTTGCCACCGCCAAATTCCAAAGGCTTGGTGCCCTTGGTCTGTGTACGAATACGCTTCATTACGCGCACTTCGTCAATGACCCAGATGAAAGTCGGCTTCCAGTAAATTGACTTGGCAATGCCTTTAAGTGCTTCGTAGGTGGGGATGTGATAAGAACACTTTTCACCGCCGATACGAGTCAGCGGATCGGTGAACAGGGCGTGTCGCGCCCAGACCTTAAATTCGATGCTGTTTCGTTTAAGCATTCAAAGCCTCCATATTTCTCACGGGTGTTTCGCTTAGTCCAAACTCGTCACTGTAATAACGGTAATCAAGGTACAGGATACCTGTTCCTTCTTGTATTTCCTGCACTGCCCCTGCCTTTGTCAGTCGATCCAAAACATTGGGGAAGACATTAACGGTAAATTGCTGCGCGCGGCGCAGCATATCGAATTCCTTGTCGGGTAGATAAGCTGCGCAAAGATCGGCGACGATTGCTTTTCCCTCTTTGCCATATTGCACGATGACGCCACGCGTCGGCGCATCAATGGCCTTGAATGCTTTTGCGCCAGACATGAAAGATTGGCGCAAGTAGACCCCGGCGAGTTGCCGTTCCTCCCTGTTGACGCTGTTCGGGCTACGTTCCCCCCATTCTGTCTCTGCACGGTTGATGTGCCTCAAATTCAGAATGGGATTACCCCGTGGAAGCCCCCGCCAAATCTGTCGCACCCCGTACCCAGTGCTACCAGCGCCGCCGTCCCGAACAGACGCTGTGGT
>PLYB01000099.1 GCA_003151655.1 Gallionellaceae bacterium
TCGGTGCTCGCCCTGCCGCGCCTGCTCGGGCGCCTGGGTTTGTGAGCGTTTCGGCAGCCTCCGATGTGGGGGATATAAAAGGGGGCGTGCCCCCTTTTTTTCACGTACTGTTAGCGCTTACCAACCGCATGGGCTAGAATCGGCGCACGTCTGCATATCCAAGGAGGAGATCATGGCGACCCGATCCGGCGAACGCAAGAACCAGATCCTGCAAGTGCTGGCGGAGATGCTGCAGGCGCCGAAAAGCGAAAAAATCACCACGGCCGCGCTCGCCGCCAAGCTCGATGTATCGGAAGCCGCGCTCTACCGCCACTTCGCCAGCAAGGCGCAAATGTTTGAAGGCCTGATCGAATTCATTGAACAGACCGTATTCGGGCTGATTAACAAAATTAGTGCAGAAGAAAGTGACGGATTGAAGCAAGTGGAAGGTATCGTAGCCATGTTGCTGGGCTTTGCACAGAAAAATCGCGGTATGACGCGGGTGTTGATCGGCGATGCGTTGGTCAACGAAAACGAGCGCTTGCAGCAACGTATCAACCAGTTTCTTGATCGTGTCGAAACTACGCTAAAACAATCATTGCGCATCGCTGCCACTCAGGGCAAACTGGCCAGCGAAGCTGATGCCGGTGCGTTGTCCAATCTGCTGGTGTGTTACGTGATCGGTCGTTGGCAGCAATTCGGCAAGAGCGGCTTTACGCGCGATCCAATGGCGCAATGGCCGCAACAATGGGCGTTGCTGGTCGGTAAGTAAGATAGTGTAGAAATGCTATGAAGCGGGTGCGCAACACATGTTCCGCACCCGAATGAAGTATTGCGGTGTTACCAGCGCAGACCGAGTTTCACGCTGTAACTTGAAGTGCCTCCGGTAGTATCTCCTTCGATCGCAAAATTCGGCAGACCCAAGTTTACATTAAGACCTACGAATACTTTTTGTTGAGTGAAGCTTTCTGCCACTATTCCGCCAGCCGTTGCTGTTGCATTGGTGGTGGAGCTATCAACCCAAACCTGCCCGACTCCCGCATAGGGCGTGAACCCCAAAAAACCTTTAGAGATCGAAATATCGACGCTCTTGGTGCCGAAGGTAAACTCACTAATACCACTTAGTTTGGTGACTGCGCCGCGAATGGTCACTGCCGGCAATGCGATGTCGCCGCCGATGATCGCGTAACTCAACGCATACCCCACAACCGAAATGTCAGTGGTTGGAATGGCGGTATAAAATGCGGCTACATCGATGTCGAACGGTAAGCCTTTGGCTACATACAGCTTGGGAACGACCATGGTGCCAAGCCCATCGGTACCGGTTAACGTCTTCCAGGCCGCAGCACTTTGCGACATGTCTGTAGCGGAAGCCTCGATGCCAATATCAAAACCTGTGATGCCCAGCGGAGCGGCTGGTGTGACTGGTTTATAACTCAGCGCAGAGCCGAAATCCGCTGCCAATACGTGGTAACCAACCTGTCCTGCGGTGGTCAAGTTCGCCAAAGTGAACGTGGTGGCCGCCATGCTCGATTGAGAAAAGCAGCCTAGTGCAGCCAATAGCGCGAGCGATTTTTTCATAATGAAGTGACTCCTCTTAATGGTTTTGTGTTGGTAGATTATCCGCCGAATAACTAAATTACCAGATTAATACCAATTCGCGTCAGACAATTGGCGTGGAGTAAAACGTAAAGAGCTCGATCTTGTCAAGCGCATAACGTACCGCGTGGTACAGTGAGCACGGGCGGTTTCTGTAACGCGTTGTTTTTCCCATTCGCACATCAGTGATAGCTGATTGGTTTTAATTAATGGCTTTAGACAAATTGGGCGTGGTTGTCGGAAAGGTTTCAATCGTTTTTGCTGCAATTTTTACCACACACTGCCGCTGCTGGTTTAAGATGGAGATATGGCAGAAAACTCGGCACTAAGAGATGGGCGTGAATTTTATTTCACCTCACAAGATTTTGATCGTGTGCGTAAATTGATTTATGCGCATGCTGGAATATCGTTGAGCGACTCTAAGCAGGAATTGGTGTATAGCCGCTTGTCACGGCGCTTGCGTGCAACCGGCATACGGACATTTTCGGAATATCTTGCTTTGCTTGAGAGCGATAATGCTGCGGAGTGGGAGGCCTTCACCAATTCATTAACGACTAATCTGACTTCGTTTTTTCGAGAGCCGCATCATTTTCCTGTACTGGCAGATCATCTGCGGTCGATTAACAATAAACACGCTATTACCTTATGGTGCTCGGCCGCGTCTACCGGTGAAGAACCCTACACCATGGCGATGACGGTGATCGATGCGCTGGGGCGAGATGCTGCAAAGGTCAGTATCCTTGCAACCGATTTGGATACGAAAGTATTGGAAACAGCCAAAGAAGGTGTTTATCCGCTTGAGCGAGTAAGCAAGCTGGATCCGGAACTGATTAAGCGTTTCTTTTTTCGAGGAACGGGGCCGCAGTCAGGCTTTGTGCGAGTCCGTCCCGAGTTGCGTGACATGATTACATTCCGCCAGATCAATTTGCTGCATAGCGATTGGCAGATCCGCACGCCGCTGGATGTGATTTTTTGCCGGAATGTGATGATTTATTTCGACAAGCAAACCCAACTTGATATTTTGAAAAAATTTGTGCCGTTGTTGAGCAGCGATGGTTTGTTGTTTGCCGGACATTCGGAAAGTTTTCATCAGGCTGACGAGTATTTTAAATTGCGGGGCAAGACAATTTATGAGCTGTCACCTAAATATAAATTGAAACGCAAAAATGAGGAAAGTCGTTAGGCTACAATCAAATGCGATGATTGATCACTCCGACTATCAAGAAGTCCTTTCGCCCAATCGGTATTACGACAATACCTTTGACAAAGAGGCAATTAAATTATTGCCGGGAGAATATTTTGTTACCAAACGCGACATGGTGCTGGTAACCGTGTTGGGATCATGTGTGGCAGCATGTATTCGTGATCGGGTAACGGGAATCGGCGGCATGAATCATTTTATGTTGCCGAATGATAAAAACGATAGTCCCGTGGCGGCTGCGGCACGTTATGGCACCTATGCAATGGAAATGATGATTAACCAAATGCTGAAAGCAGGCGCAACTCGCTCTAATCTGGAAGCAAAATTATTTGGTGGTGGCAACGTGCTGCGTGGTTTTACCGTGTCCAATGTGGGCGAGCGCAACGCTGATTTTGCGCTGCAATATTTGGAAAATGAAAAAATTCAGGTCGTGGCAGAATCTTTGCTTGATATATATCCGCGCAAAATATATTTTTTCCCCAGCAGCGGCAAGGTCATGATGAAGAAGTTGCACTATCCTAATAACGATACAATCATCGAGCGCGAAGCTGAATATAGCACTCGCCTTAAGCATGCGGATATTCAGGGTGACGTGGAGTTGTTTTGAAAATTTATTGTTTACAAATTAGGTTTGCATGATGACAGTCACAACTATTCCGGCAAAAAAAATCAACGTTCTCATTATTGATGACTCGGCGCTGATTCGTGCCATTTTGACCGAGATCATCAACTCTTGTGCGGATATGTATGCTGTCGGTGCGGCATCCAATCCGTTGCAAGCCAGAGAGATGATCAAGACGCTGAACCCTGATGTGTTGACGCTTGATGTGGAAATGCCACAGATGGACGGGCTGACTTTTCTGGAAAAGTTGATGCGTTTGCGCCCGATGCCGGTGCTAATGATTTCCAGTTTGACGGAGCGTGGATCCGAAGCAGCGCTACGCGCGCTGGAGCTGGGTGCGGTGGATTTTTTGCCCAAGCCCAAGATGGGAATCTCCGATGGCATGCGCGAATATGCGGATATCATCGCGGAAAAAATTCGCGTGGCCTATCAGGCGCGCGGAAAGTTTCGTATTCCGATTTCTACTGCTGCGCGCGAGAGTCTCCCGGCACTGGGGATGCGTATCGGTTCAACCGAGAAAATTATCGCGGTAGGGGCTTCGACCGGTGGCACTGAGGCGATAAAAGAATTCCTGATTCGTTTACCTGCGGATGCACCGGGCATCGTGATCGCACAGCACATGCCGGAAGCCTTTACCAAGTCTTTTGCCGCGCGCCTGGACAGTCTGTGTAAAATCACGGTAAAAGAGGCGGCAGGAAATGAACGTATCCTGCCCGGACATGCTTACATTGCGCCGGGTCATTCACATCTTTTGCTCAAGCGCAGTGGTGCCAACTATATGACCGAGCTGAGTCAGTCGCCGCCGGTAAATCATCACCGTCCTTCGGTAGAGGTGTTGTTTCGCTCTGTGGCACAGAATGCCGGCAAGAACGTTATCGGCGTTATGCTCACCGGCATGGGTAAAGATGGGGCGGTGGGGATGCTGGAGATGCGTCAGGCGGGAGCCTATAATTTTGCGCAAGACGAAGCGACTTGCGTGGTGTTCGGCATGCCGAGAGAAGCAATTGCAGTAGGTGCAGTTGATGAGGTGGTGCCAATTCAGGACATGGCACAAAAGGTGTTGCAACGGCTGATCAGCAGCGGGGGAATGGGTAATCGAGTATAGTTAACGCGTACAATAAAACGCTGTGCGGGTTTTACTTTGAAAAGGGGGCAAAATGGAAATCAAGAAAACGAAAAGTAATGATCATGCGATCATGAGTTTGGGTGGTCGTTTTGACTTTAATGCACATCGGGAATTCAAAGAGGCATATTCGTCTTTGATAACTGATGCCACGGTACGTTCGATAGAGGTGAATCTGTCCGGTGTTGATTATTTGGATAGCTCGGCGTTGGGAATGTTGTTGATGATGCGCGAGCGGGTGGAATCGGCGGGCAAACAAATTTCGTTGAGTAATGCGAATGAGACAGTGGTGAAGATTCTCGAAATTGCCAACTTTAAAAAACTATTCAAAATAACCTGATTGAGTCCTAGTTTAATAGAACAATAATCTATCCAGATGAAATCAGAAATCGCCGAGCTGGTAAAGGGGGTCGGGGGCTTGGTAACGCTTCCGGATGTGTTCATTCGCATTAATCAGCTGGTGGAAGACCCGAATAGCAGTGCCACGGACATTGCCAAAGTGGTGGGGCAAGATCCTTCTTTCACAGTGCGACTTTTGCGCGTGGCTAATAGTTCTTTCTATGGTTTTTCTTCCACCATCGATACTGTTTCCAAGGCGGTTACTGTCATTGGTACCAGCCAAATACGCAGTCTGGCACTGGCAACTTCTGTGGCGAGTTCGTTTGACGGACTGCCCAATACACTGGTGTCAATGGAGCATTTCTGGAGGCATAGCTTGTATTGCGCTTTGGTGGCGCGCAATCTGGCAAAACGTGCGCGCAGGTGTGATCCGGACGCGGTCTTTACCGCAGCGTTGTTGCATGACATCGGCGAGTTGGTGATCTTCAATCGAATGCCGCAACAGGCAAAAGATGCACTGCTGCTGGTGTTGGATAGCGCGGACGAATTGCCGGTGTATCAGGCTGAGCAGCAGATCATGGGCTTCGATCATGCGGAGGTGGGAGGGGAGTTGGCGCGCCAGTGGAAACTTCCGCCGATGCTGGAGGAATGTGTCGAATTTCACCATGATGTTCGGGACGGGTTGCGTTTTCAGCGTGAAGTAGCGTTAGTGCATATCGCCAACATTCTGGCGTTAATGGCGGAAATACATTCGCTTGATCCAAGCGATGTTTCACCCATTGATCCTCGTGCATGGGCCATCGTCGGGCTGAATGCCGATGACGTGATTGAAGAAACGGTGAGCGAAGTTCAGGAAGAAATTGCTGAAGCCGAAAAATTATTTTTAGGCAAATAGCATCATGGCTGCGCTACCCACATCCCGCTTACCCCTTTCTTTGCCAGGATTCGAACATGTCAAACGTGCGTGGAACGAAGCCTACGGTGCCTATTCGGCACGGTTGAATCCGGGTGAATACTACGTGACCAAAAATGATGAAGCCATTTATACCACTCTGGGTTCCTGCATCTCGGCATGTATCCGCGACAGAGTTAGCGGTATCGGAGGAATGAATCATTTTATGCTCCCGGCAACGGTAGACGAAGGCGGCTGGAAAGCGGCAGGTTTGGGCTCTGCCACCCGTTATGGCAATTTTGCCATGGAGCATCTGATTAACGAAATTATGAAGAATGGCGGAATCCGAAAAAATTTGGAGGTTAAGTTGTTCGGAGGTGGACGTATTATCGCCAACATGACTGACGTAGGAATGCGCAATATCGAATTCGCCAGAGACTACATCGCAACCGAAGGTTTGCGGGTTACCTCGGAAGATATGGGTGATGTCTTCCCCCGGATGGTGGTGTACTTTCCCGTCTCAGGAAAAGTGCGGGTTAAACGGCTGCGCTCGCTACATAACAACACCATCGTTGAGCAAGAAACACAATACCTCCATACGATTGAGAAAAAACCGGTGAGCGGCGATATTGAGTTGTTTTAAATTTACAGAAACTATAGGGCCGGCACCTGCCATGCCCGTTAGTAAGCACGGAAAAAATCAGATGAGAAATTGGTGGTATCACCTTTCGCTACAAAACAAAATTCAAATTCCTATTCAACTGGTGTTGCTGCTGGTACTGGTCTCCACTCAAGTCTGGATTGAGAAAAAGTTTAAAAACAACATGTTCGAGAACGCAGAAATGCGTGCAGTCAACAGTGCCACCCAATCATTTCTGGGGCTCAACGCAATGATGTTGAATGGCAGTATCAGCCAGCCGCAAGCGCGCCTCATCTACTTCAAAAAAATGGAGGGTCAGGATGGAGTGAAAAACTTTCACCTAGTGCGGGGAAAGCCGGTGCAATCACAGTTTGGCCCCGGACTACCAGAAGAGCAGGCACGAGATGAATTAGATCACCACGCGCTTTCCACTAACTTGGTTCAAGTCCAGTACTTAGCAGAATATGATCTTACGGCCAGCGAGTTTCCAAGGCAGGATCTTCGAGTAGTCGTGCCATTCGCCGCAACACGTGATTTTCATGGGGTCAATTGTCTGCAATGCCACAAGGTTCCTGAGTATGCGGTGAATGGTGCGGTGAGCCTGACGATTAGTTTGGAGAGGGAATATGCCGAACTTACCAAACTAAGCACACTGCTGGGCACCGGACAGGTGCTGCTGCAGGTGCTGCTGTTTTTTCTGATCAGAATTTTGATTCGCAAATCGATTTCTACAGTGGTAAAACTGGAAAAAACCATGCTGTCCATCGAGATGGATGGTGATATGAGCAAGCGTGTTGAAATTGAAAGCGGTGACGAAGTCGGGCATATCGCCCATGTGCTCAACGGGTTCATCCAGTACATGGGCGAACTAAAATATCAGTTGGCCGAAAAAGTAATTGTTCTTGAGAAATATTATGACCGCAGTGAGGAGGAGCAGAAGATCGCTGCGGGTTACATGAACAAGCTGATTGCGGTGGATAAGCTGCAAGATCCGGCGGTGCGGTTCTATTTAAAACCCGCTGAAAATTTTAGCGGAGACTTGATTGCGATTGCGCGCACTCCTGACAAGCGCTTGCATCTGCTGTTGGCGGACAGTACCGGACACGGGCTATCCGCAGCGCTGGCCGCTATGCCGATGATCCACCCGTTCTACTCAATGAGCGGCAAGGGATTTACCATCTCGGCGATTGCCGAAGAGATGAATAAAAAAGTTTGGGAGTCACTGCCGGTAAGCCATTTTGTGGCGGCAATCATCGTATCTATTGATACAGTTAGCCGGATGGTCGAAGTCTGGAGCGGGGGGTGCCCGCCACCGTTTATGCTGAATAGCCAAGGAGAATGCGAGCATCAGTTTCAATCACGCCATCTCGCGATGGGCATCTTGTCGCAGGAACATTTCGATTCATCGGTGGAATATTATTCATACGAAAATACGGGGAGCAGTTTGGTGATGTTCTCTGATGGTGTGATTGAATTGGAGAACGGAAACGGGGAGCAATTCGGGCTGGATCGTTTGTTGGAGGCGGTTCATGTTACCAACGCGACTGCGCGCTGGGAACGGATGATTCGGGAGATTGAAAGTTACGGCGGCAACAAATCTGCGGATAACGATGACATCGCCCTGATGATGGTGCAATGCGAAGCGGGAGAAGTACTTTCCGGACGAAAATTAAATCAGGATCCGCAAGTACAGAAGCCAATTCAAGGAAAAGTCGTGTGGCAATTTGCTATGACCCTGACCATGCATCAGTTGCAGAAACTGGATGTGGTACCGCTATTGCTGGACATCGTGCAGCAGATCGAAAAAGACAAGGAGCGGGGCGGCGAGATATTCATGGTTTTGTCGGAAATGTTTAACAACGCGTTGGATCATGGTGTGTTGAAATTGGACTCCGGCCTGAAACATCATGAAGATGGCATGGAGAAATATTTTGACGAGAGAGCCGCCCGGCTTGCCAATACCGAGACCGGACAAATTCAACTTGGTTTGGAAAAAGTGCTCAACTCAGACGGAAGTGCATTCCTGCGAATCCGGGTGACAGACAGCGGTGATGGATTTGATTACCGGCAGATGACTGATAAGGTAGTTGCGAACTCGCTGCGTCATGGACGAGGCATTCCGCTTTTGCATCAGGTATGCCGCTCGGTAGAGTTTTTATGCGGCGGATCGGAGATCGTGGTTGAATTCAGTCTTCAGGGCGAAAAGGAGAAGTAAGATTATGGCATCCTCTATTTTGAACCAGATATACGTTGCCTAACTAAGCATCGATGAGAACCAATCTCCCTATCTTCGACATTGAATATCATCCAAAGGAAGGTGAGGTATTCGTCTCGAAAACTGACATTAAAGGCTTTATTACTTACTGTAATCTGGCATTTTGCGATGCATCCGGCTTTTTCGAAAGTGAATTATTGGGGCAGTCGCACAACATCGTGCGCCATCCGGATATGCCGCCGGAAATATTCGCCGATTGTTGGGAAACGATACGATCCGGTAATCCGTGGCACGGGATAATTAAAAATCGACGGAAAAATGGTGACTACTATTGGGTTGATGCAAACATTACCCCTTTGTTTGAAAACGGTGAATTGACCGGGTATTTGTCGCTGCGTTACAAACCTAGTGCCCGACAAGTTGCGCAAGCCGAAAAGAATTATAGTGCGGTGCGCGCAGGAACATCATCTACGCTGTTTTCCCATGAGCCGGACAAAAACTATATCGGGCAGCTGCAACGACGTCTGGCTGAAAAGATTGTGGCGCAAGAGGCCGAAAACGAACGGGTTGAGCAGGAGCAGAAGATCGCGGCAAGGTATATGAACAAGCTGATCGCGGCCGATAAGTTGCATGATTCAGCGGTGCAATTTTATTTGAAGCCGGCGGAAAATTTCAGCGGGGACATTATTGCGATAGCGCGAACGCCTGATAATAGATTGCATTTGCTGCTGGCAGACAGCACCGGACATGGATTGTCGGCCGCACTGGCCGCCATGCCGATGATTCACCCGTTCTATTCCATGACGAGCAAGGGATTTACCATTTCGGCGATCGCCCAAGAGATCAATAAAAAAGTTTGGCAATCGTTGCCGGTAAGCCATTTCGTGGCGGCGATAATTGTTTCTATAGACGCGGTCAGCCACATGATCGAAGTGTGGAGCGGAGGTTGTCCTCCCCCATTCATGCTCAATAATGAAGGGGAGCGTGAGCATCAATTTAAGCCCCGTCATCTCGCGATGGGGATCTTGCCGCCGAAGCAATTTGATTCCTCGGTTGAGTACTTCGCATACGAAAACAATAGTAGCAGTCTGGTGATGTTCTCCGATGGTGTGATCGAACTGGAAAACAGCAATGGCGAACAATTCGGGCTGGATCGATTGTTAAACTCGGTTCGAGTTGCCGATGCCACTACGCGCTGGGAACGGACGCTTCGGGAGATAGAGACCTATTGTGGCGGCAAAACATCGGGCAACGATGACATCGCCCTGATGATGGTGCAATGCGAATTTGGCACCGCGCTTGGCAAACCGGTGTTAAGTAAGGAGCAAAAGGCACAGGAAGAAATTGAAGGGCGGGTACTGTGGCAGTTTGCCCTGACGCTCACTATGCATCAAATAAAGAAACTGGATGTGGTGCCGCTATTGTTGGACATCGTGCAGCAGATCGAAAAAGACAAGGAGCGTAGCGGCGAAATATTCATGATTTTGTCAGAGATATTTAACAATGCATTGGATCATGGTGTATTGAAACTGGATTCCAGTTTGAAGCACCATGAAGACGGCTTGGAGAAATATTTCGACGAGAGAGCCGCGCGACTGGCCAATACCGAGACCGGACATGTGCAACTGAATCTGGAGAAAATACTTAACACCGACGGAACTGCATTCCTGCGCATACTGGTGTCAGACAGCGGCGAAGGATTTGATTACCAAAGGGTGGTGGAAAATATAGCGACGAGTTCGCAGCGTCATGGACGGGGTATTTCACTGTTGCATCACGTCTGCCGCACAGTACAGTACTTAAACGGCGGATCGGAAATTCTGGTTGAGTTCGATTTGCCCGATGCGGATAACAAATTAGTGCAATCTCGCGATACAAGGGGAAATTGAGAACAACAAACCCGGATTGTTCATTAGAACGTAGGTCGGGCTTCAGCCCGACATGCCTGTCCTGAGCTTGTCGAAGTGGTCGGGTTAAAACCCGACCTACAACAGCTTGATTTTGTGATGCCCCTGCGGCTAATGAACAACCCGGGATAAAAGCGGCATAAACCCCGCGCTGTTTGCCGCATAGGATTGCGCGCAAGTCACGATAATAGCCATGACCAGAGGAGTAGGAAGTCATGGCAGAAGATAGCGATCTAGAAAAAACAGAACAACCCTCACAGCGGCGCCTAGACCAGGCGCGTGAAGAGGGTCAAGTTGCGCGTTCGAAGGAACTCTCAACCTTTACCGTATTGATGGCAGGCGGTGCAGGCTTGTGGTTAATGGGAGCATCGCTTTCAGAAAAACTCATCAAGATGTTGCGTGAGGGCCTGACCTTAAATTCCGATCTGGTGTTCAAGCCCGAATATTTGCTGCCGCACTTACATAACTTGTCATTAGAAGCCGTGATGACATTCTTGCCTTATTTAATTCTATTGCTGGCAGTCGCCACTTTCTCCCCCCTGTTACTAAACGGCTGGCTGTTTACCTTCAAGCCACTCGTCCCTGATTTCTCCAAGCTCAATCCGGCCACCGGCATCGGGCGGATGTTTTCTACGCATAGCTTGGTCGAGTTGGCAAAGGCACTGGGCAAATCATTTCTGGTCGGCGGCATCGGTGCCTGGGTTATCTGGCACAACCGCGACAATGTTCTGCTGCTGGTTAGCGAGCCTCTGGTGCAGGCGATTCCGCATTTGGGTAATGTGATGTGGGCATGCTTTGCTACCATCATGGGCGGTATGCTGCTGATCGTGGGCGCAGATGTGCCGTATCAATTGTGGGAACATAACAAGAAGCTGAAGATGACCAAGGAAGAGGTACGCCGCGAAGCCAAAGAAAGCGAAGGCGATCCGCAGGTCAAGGCCAAGATTCGCAGTATGCAGCGCGAGATGGCTCGCCGTCGCATGATGGCAGAGATACCTACCGCCGATGTGGTGGTGACCAACCCGACACACTTCTCTGTTGCCTTGAAATATACCGAAAATGGTATGGGGGCACCTGTGGTGGTGGCCAAGGGTACTCACTTGATGGCGGCTAAGATCAAAGAGATCGCCAAAGCGAATAATGTTCCTATTCTGGAAGCGCCGCCGCTAGCTCGTGCTTTGTACAAACATACTGACCTCGGTCAGGCTATCCCCGAGGCGTTGTATACCGCTGTTGCGGAAGTGCTGGCCTATGTTTACCAGTTGCGTCGTTATAAAACTGCCGGTGGTGCGTATCCGCAAGAGCCGGGCGAGTTGCCGGTTCCAAAAGAATTGGACCCTTATACGGCCAATCCTGAACTGGCGATGGAGTAGTTACTGGGGATGCCGTGGGTAAATGCCCACGCCTTCAATTTCTCCCCCAGAGTCGGAAAAGCTTTTGGTTTGGGAAAGTAAGAGAGTAAAGATAAATCTGATAGGGCGTGTATCATAGCGGCTTATCGGACAAATAGCGTCATTCGCTAGCATCCTTTTTGCAAGTCCGCTGCGGAATATTCGAAAAAGGAGTAATCATGGGACTGCCGCAACAACAACTTACCTTGCAAGCTTATCTGGACTGGGAAAATATCCAGCCGGAGCGGCATGAGTTTTACCGGGGCGAAGTATTTGCCATGACCGGAGGCAGAAGGTCGCATGGGTGTGTTACCGCTAACCTGGTGCGACATCTCGGCAACCAGTTAGCTGAAACGCATTGCCGAGTTTTCAGTGAATCCATGAAAATCCAGATTGCCGACGACACCATTCTTTACCCCGATATTTTTGTCACCTGCGACCGGCAGGATTTGCAGACAGACATGATATTTCGTGCGCCGACGCTGATTATCGAAGTGCTGTCGCCCTCCACGCAAGCTTATGACCGCAGCCAGAAATTCGCGCTCTACCGGCGCTTGCCCAGCCTCAAAGAATACGTGCTCATCGACCCGGATACCCGCCGCGCCGAAGTTTTTCGTATCAATGCCGATGGCTTATTCGTGCTGTTCGACATGAGCGAGTCCGAAGTACTGGAACTGCCCAGTATAGATTGCCGAGTGGCTATTACCGAGGTGTTTGCTGGAATTGATATCGGCGGATAAAGCATCGGATTATCCCGGATTATTGGGCTTAANNAGTTTTGGATAACCAGCTCGTTATAAATCGCGAAGTCCTCCACATTACGCGTGACTAAGATAAGGTGGTTGGTGAATGTAACTGCCGCAATTTCACCGTCCGCAAAGGGGATGCTCACGCCTTTTTTTGAAAGCCTTCCCCGTTCTTGTGCAAGCCAATGCCCGGCCATCTTTTCGTAAGGCAAAATGATTAAACCCGCTTGCTCAAGCGACCTGAGGTAGGCGAATAAACTCTCTTTTCGTTTCGAATCCGCCATGCGTTCAACACCATAATGCAACTCATGCCAGACCGTCACCGCAGTACAGTATTGACCGCTATATTGTTTTAACTTGTGCAGCACGCGTTCATTAGGAGTCGGTTTGGCGGGCTCGGACAGGATATTGGTGTCGAGCAAGTATTTCAGTCCCATGAGAATTCTCTCGCGGGCGAATGATCGCGCCAGCTATCGACTTCTGCATCGCTCAGTTCAAAGCACGGCTGCGTTTCTCTCCACTGCATAATGGCTTGAAACAGACCTTCGCCCGCATTGAATCGTTGTTGGTAACGCTCTGCCGAAACCAGCACCGCAACCAGTTTGCCATGACGTAAGATGCGGATGTCATCACCGGCCTCCGCTGCATGAATCAGTTTCGGCAGATTATTTTTTGCATGCGCAATAGTGGTGATGTCCATTATTACCTCTCACATCAATAATTATGGCTATATGATAGCTATAATTATTGATGGCGTAAAGCTATCTTTCGTCGAGTTTTTTATAGACTCGAAAACTTTCGGTACTGGAAGTTGAGCAGTCTGCTGGTAATTTATTTAGCAAGCGGAAAAAAATAACTTGAGAGACGAGTTGAGACAGATACCACAGGAGGGGATCGAAAATCGGAAAAGTTCAGAATCAATATGGCACCTGGTTAAGCGCAAAACACACAAATCAGCAAGAGCTGCATAATATTGCGCAACCTTAGAAACGCTAGCGCAGAGTTATCACAACTCATCAACAACACAAGCTTAGTCCTTGTTCTTAAATAGCCGCCTAAATCCCCTTCTATTCCCCCGCTGGTTTTTTGCCGAAACTCCGATAATTGCCCTAACTAGAAAACCTAAACGGGTTTGCATCAGGGGATGCAAATTCAAAAAGGAAGGACACGGCAATGAATTTTTTGAAATTACTTCAGAATACTTTCAAACGTTTTGGCTTGCGCAGCATGGCGGGGCCGGTTCTGATTGTGATGATTCTGGCGATGATGGTGTTGCCACTTCCTCCTGTCCTGTTGGATATCCTGTTCACTTTCAATATCGCGATGGCGATCATGGTGTTGCTGGTCAGCATGAATACGCTGAAGCCGCTGGATTTCGCTTCTTTTCCGACTGTATTGCTGATCTCCACCTTGCTGCGCTTGTCGCTGAACGTTGCTTCAACTCGCGTGGTGTTGTTGCAAGGTCACACCGGGCCGGACGCTGCGGGTAAAGTGATCGAGTCTTTCGGCCATTTCCTGGTCGGAGGAAATTACGCTGTCGGTATCGTGGTGTTTGCGATTCTGGTGGTTATTAACTTCATGGTCATCACCAAAGGTGCCGGACGTATCGCTGAAGTCGGCGCGCGCTTTACTTTGGATGCGATGCCGGGCAAACAAATGGCTATCGATGCCGATTTGAATGCCGGACTGATCGGTGAAGATGAAGCCCGCCGTCGTCGTGCCGAAGTAGCGCAAGAAGCTGACTTCTACGGGGCGATGGACGGTGCGAGTAAATTCGTGCGCGGTGACGCTGTCGCCGGCATCATCATTCTGGCGATCAACTTGATCGGCGGATTCGTGGTCGGTGTGTTGCAGCATAATCTTGATTTGGCCGCCGCCGCCAAGACTTACACCTTGCTGGCAATCGGTGACGGTCTGGTCGCGCAAATCCCTGCATTGGTAATCTCAACTGCCGCCGGTCTGGTAGTCAGCCGCGTAACCAGCAATGAAAACATCGGTCAACAGCTGGTCAAGCAACTGTTCACCAGCCCGCAAGTGTTGCTATTAACTGCGGCTATCGTAGGCATGATGGGGCTGATTCCCGGTATGCCGCATTTCGCATTCCTGTTGCTGGCCGGTGCGATGGGCTGGCTTGCTTACTTCCTGTTAAACCGTGCCAAGAAAGAACTGGAACAGCCTGTGGTGGAAACTATTTCGGCAGCGGCCACCGAAGCACCCGAAGCAAGCTGGGAAGATGTGGCACAGGTTGACGTGCTGGGTCTGGAAGTGGGCTATCGCATTATTTCTCTGGTGGACAAGGCACAGGACGGCGATCTGTTGCGCCGCATCAAAGGCATACGCAAGAAATTCACTCAAGAAATGGGCTTTCTGCCACCGTCGGTGCATATTCGCGACAATCTTGAGCTGAAGCCAAACGCTTATCGCATCACGCTGAAAGGCGCAGAGATCGGCACGGGCGAAGCCTTCTCCAGTATGTTTCTGGCCATTAACCCCGGCAGCGCAAATGGCGTATTGGCAGGGATTCAAACCAAGGATCCTGCATTCGGCTTGCCCGCTACCTGGATCGAAGCAGATATGCGTGAGAGCGCTCAAGCGATGGGTTATACCGTGGTTGATGCCGGTACCGTGGTTGCAACCCATATGAGCCACCTCATCCATACCCATGCCGCCGAATTGCTGGGTCGTCAGGAATTGCAACAGTTGCTCGACCATGTTGCCAAGGCCGCCCCCAAACTTATCGAAGATTTGGTACCGAAATTACTGTCGCTCTCAACGGTGCAAAAAGTTATGCAGAATTTGCTGGATGAAGGCATGCATATTCGCGATATGCGCACCATTCTGGAAACGCTGGTGGAACATGCTACCCGAACTCAGGATGCATCTGTGTTGACCAGCCTGGTACGTGTTGCGCTTGGACCTGCCATCATGCAGCAGTTCTATCCGTCGGAACAGGAGTTGCAGGTTATCGGCATGGATAAAGAATTGGAGCATGTGTTGTCGCAAGCGATTCAAGCAGGTGGCGGCTCGGCCATTGAGCCGGGTCTGGCCAACACGTTGCTGCGCGAAGCACAGAACGCCGCGCATACCCAAGAACAATTGGGCTTGCCTACGGTGTTGCTAGTGCCGGGACAGATTCGCGACCTGTTGGCGCGTTTCCTGAAACGCTCGTTGCCGCAGCTCAAAGTTATTTCGCATGAGGAAGTGCCGGGATTCAAAACGGTTAGGGTTACATCTTTGGTAGGGGGTAGAGCATGAACGCTAGAAAATTTATCGCAGTGAATTCGCGTGAAGCATTGAAAATGGTGCGCGCGGGACTGGGGGATGATGCTGTCATTCTGTCAAATCGCAAAGTGCCGGAAGGCGTTGAGATTGTGGCGATGGGAGGTGCTGAGTTATCCCGTTTGAGCGAAATGCGTTCGAATGATGTCAGAGTTAGTGCACCGAAGCCGGCAGCAGCACCGGCTTCCGTTCCTGCTCCCGCCGCGACACCGGCGCAACAATTGCCCAGCAGACAAGCATTAAATCAGGCTGCGGCGCTGGGGGCGAAGGTGCTGGATGCCAATACCAAACGCGAGATTGCGATTGCGAAACCAGCGGTTGCAACTCAAGCAGTGGTAACTCAACAGGCTGTTAAGCAAGAAGAAAAACCGGCAGCCCCGTCTCCGGAACAATCCGGCATCATGAGCGAAATCAAGACGATGCACAACATGATGCAGGAGCAATTAGCTTGTATGGCTTGGAGTGATATGCAGCATCGCGATCCGAAGCGCAGCACCTTGATGCGCGAAATGATTAATGTCGGATTCAGTCCCGTATTGTCGCGCCAACTGCTCGAAAAGATGCCTGTCAATGGAGACAAAGCTTGGGTGCAACGCGTGCTGGGACATAACATCCGTGTAGCAACGGCAAAAGAAGATGTCGTTACACGTGGCGGTGTGTATGCCTTGGTGGGGCCGACCGGGGTGGGCAAAACCACCACTACGGCGAAACTGGCTGCGCGTGCAGTAGTGCGCTATGGCGCGGATAAGGTTGCACTGATTACCACCGACAGCTATCGTATCGGCGCACACGAACAATTAAAAATATACGGCAAGATTCTGGGGGTAAGCGTACATGCCGTGCGTGATACGGAAGATCTCAAACTGACACTGTCCGGCTTGAAACACAAACATCTGGTATTGATTGATACTATGGGTGTGGGGCAACGTGACAGCCGCGTGGCAGGGCAGGCAGACATGTTCAATGCCGCCGGTGTGCATCGTTTGTTACTGTTGAATGCAACCAGTGCCGGTGGTACGCTCGACGACGTGGTGCGCATGTATCATGGCACCGGCGTGGTTGGATGTATTCCGACCAAACTGGATGAGGCGGTAACCTTGGGTACCGTGCTGGATGTGGTCGTGCGCCATAAACTGGTAATGCATTACATTGCCAGCGGACAACGTGTACCTGAAGACTTGCATGAAGTAAACTTGGACTATTTATTGCATCGTACATTTAAAGTGACAGCCAATCCGACTCCATTTCAAATGCAGGAATTAGAGTTCCCGGCCTTTATGGCGGGCTCCGGCGCAGCTCCAACGATGCGAGCTGAATATGCCGCGTGAAAACTTAAACCACATGCCCCCTCCTCAATCCTCCCCCGCAA
>PLYB01000109.1 GCA_003151655.1 Gallionellaceae bacterium
TCGAGAAAACACCACTCGATCAATTGGTTAAAAATATGGAGCCACAAATTGAAATGCAGCATGACGATAACCAAATGAATCTATTCAACTAAATGTCCGGACATTAATGATATGCGGTTAGAAGACTCCCCTCGGCTTACCGTGTCCCAAATCTGTGCGCGACTTGTTCCGGCGCTTGATATTAATTTCTTCGTTCGTATTGATGGAGGCAATCGCGAATGGGTAATTAGAGCCAACGATTGGAAGACTATTTCGCCAATTGAACTACTGAAAAGGATTGAACCCTTGCATTACAAGGATGCGAGCCTAGATAAATTTGGACACTGGTCACATTTGTCGGAGCTTTATGATGGTAATGGAAAAATTGCTGGCCGCTGTGTGATTCATCCGGGGAGTTATTTTTCCAAAGATCTAGGCATTGGTGTAGTCAAGGGATTATTTGCAGGAACTATACTAGGTTTGACCGGGGTCATTTTTTCCAAGCCACAAAATGATTTGGCACGTAAAACTGCTAATCCGGATATTTCATTATCTGAAATCCAGCGATGGGCAAACGAACAGAAAAAATTACTTCTCGAACATGAACAAATGGACGAGAAAAAAAGTGCTTTATTAGCTCGTTTTGGAGCTGGACATACCAGCCTAATTTTTGGAAATTTTGGCGGGCAATCGCTATCTTATGAAGAGTTCATCGAGACTGTTCGAACATTGACTTCAATTAAAGTTCACGACGAAAAGGTTTGTCACGATGACGATGATGATGTTTTGATGCGAGACTTCGATAACTATTTTGAGGCCGATGAGCATCTGCTCGAACTCTCATCACATAAAGAGCTAGGCTGGTTAAAACAAATTGATAATAGTGCCATTGTGCGTGATTCGTGGTCGTTGGATACCGCGCTCGAATCGGCGCTAAAGGAAGCTTGGGGAGAAGTGAATTGGGAAGAAGAAAGGGAGGTCGTTGGGTCGGTTAATGGCACAGACATAATTCGTTCATGCAGAATCGCCGTTCCAAAGTCAGATATTGAATTATCTGATTTATAACGAAATAGGTCAGTTTTGCATTAATTTTGAAGCTGCGGTATCGACTTTAACTTACCGAGGGTCAGCCTAGCCGCAGTTAGAACGTGTTCAAAACCCAACCAACTTCAGCCCATTCCTCTTTGCGTTAGCGCCCAGTGTTCCGTCCAGCGTTGCCATACTGGTTGCTCCCAATTCCAGTGCGACGGCAAGGTGCAATGAGTCACCGGCACGCAGGCCGTGAGTGTGCGGCTTGACCATTTCAGCGGCATGCTCAAATGCGCTACGGCTGACAGGAGCAATGCGCAAGCCGCCTTCTGCCAGCAAAGCGAATTCTTTGCGCACTCGTTTTGCGTTGGCTTCGTTGATTTGTCCGGTGCGCAGCTTCATCGACAGGGCGCTGGAAAACTCTGTCAGCAGCCAGTCTGAACAGATCGGCGTATCGCTCAGTCCGGCATACCAGTCGGTAACGCTTTGTGTTTTAGGTTCGACGGTCAGCAGCGCCACAATTACGCTGGTATCGACGTAGATCATCAGTAGCGCGCCTCTTGGCGCATGGTTTCAACAACGGGTTCAGTCATCGGCATGGAGGCGTGTAGCTTGCCGATGCGTGTCAGGAATGCTCCTTTGTCGAATGCGCGTGTCGGTGCCAGGATGATTTCTCCGCTCGGGGTGATGTCGGCCTCGACACTGTCGCCTTCTTTCAGTCCGGCAGCACGAGTGCATTCGACCGGCAGGCGCACGGCCAGACTATTACCCCATTTCGATACTTGCAATCTCATTGCGCACCTCTGTATGTATATCCGTGTAGATACAATATAGGGCTATCGGGTTTGTGTCAAGAAATTGGGCTGGCACGTAGGCTGGGGTGCAAACCCCAGCATGTTATAGATCATTATCTGCTGGGGTTCGTGCCTCACCGCCAGCCTACGACAATGGTTAACGTGAAACAACATTAATTAAATGGTAGCCGTGGCATCAGCCCGCATTCAACCTTGCCAGCAATTCCTGTATCTTCAGCGGGTCATCCGAGCGCAGTATTTTTTGCGTGAGGGGAAGTATCTCCGGCAGGCTGGTGGTGAGGACGCGTTGTTTGGTGGCGAGTAGTTGCGCGGAGTTCATCGAGAACTGGCGCAAGCCCAGGCCCAGCAGCAAGCGGGTGTAATTCACTTCGCCCGCCATTTCGCCGCATACCGAGACCGGAATATTAGCTTTGTTGGCGCTGCCGATAACATGCGACAGCAGTTGCAGCACGGCAGGGTGGAGCGGGTCGTAAAGGTGGGATACTTCTTCGTCGGTACGGTCGATTGCCAGGGTGTATTGGATCAAGTCGTTGGTGCCGATGGAAAGAAAATCCAATTTCTTGATGAATACGCTTAGTGCCAGCGCGGCAGCGGGTATCTCGATCATACCGCCGATCTTCACTTCGGGATTGTAGGCGATGCCTTGCGCCGCCAATTCCTGTTTGGTCACTTCAAGGAACTGCAAAGTTTGATTGATTTCGGCGACACCGGACAGCATCGGCACCAGAATCTTCATGTTGCCATAAGACGAGGCGCGCAACAGCGCGCGCAATTGGGTGCGGAAAAGTTTCGGTTCGGTCAAACACAAACGAATCGCGCGCAAGCCCAAGGCCGGGTTGCTTGCCACCCGTGCGGCATTTTTAAGTTGTTTGTCGGCACCCAAATCAAAAGTACGAATGGTTACGGGCTGCCCCTCCATGCCTTCGACTACCGTGCGATAAGCTTCAAACTGCTCTTCTTCATCGGGCAACTCATTGCGGTTGAGAAACAGAAATTCGCTGCGAAACAAGCCGATCCCGGTTGCGCCATTTTCTTTTACGTCAGCCAAGTCTTGCGGCATTTCGATATTGGCATGCAGCTCGATATGCGTGCCATCCAGCGTGTCGGCGTGCGCTGTTTTCAGGCGCTTGAGTTTTTGCCGCTCCAAGTCCAACTGGCTTTGGCGCAACTTGTATTCGGCGAGCAATTGCTTGTCGGGGTTGACCAGCACGACACCCTGCTCACCATCCACGATGATGATGTCGTTATCTTTGATCAGCTCACGCGAATGGTGCAAACCGACGATGCACGGAATGTTCAATCCGCGCGCGACAATGGCGGTATGCGAAGTGGCTCCGCCAAGGTCGGTCAAAATGGCGCTGAATTGGTGGGACTTAAGTTGGATAAGATCGGCAGGACTTACGTCATACGCAACCAGAATCAAATTTTTGTCATGCTGGGCGCTCGGTGGCGTATGACCGGGTTGCCCGCTCATGGTTTTGAGCACACGCTCGACTACCTGCACCACATCGGTCTTGCGTTCGCGCAGGTAGGCATCTTCAAAAGCCTCGAACTGGGAAACCAGCGTTTCCATTTGCGTCTTCAGCGCCCACTCCGCATTGCACTGTTCGCGCTCGATCATTTGGCGCGCCGCACTGCTGATGTGCTCGTCGGCGAGGATCATCAAATGCAGATCGAGGAAGGCATCGAACTCGGCAGCGGCTTGCTGCGGACGATAATCGCGCAGTCCGATCAGTTCCAGACGCGTCGTTTCCAAAGCATCATCAAGGCGTGCAATTTCATTCTGCACCATGCTCTTGGGCAGCACGTAATGGGTTACGTCCAGCGCGGCGTGCGACACCAGATGCGCATGGCCGATAGCGATGCCATGCGATACGGGAAGTCCGTGCAGTGAAAAGCTCATTCACCTTCTCCGAAGTAGTCGTTGATCAGCACTAAAATGGCGGCCATTGCTTCCTGTTCCTGCTCGCCGCTGGTTTCGATAGTGATGGTTGCGCCTCGCGCAGCCGCCAACATCATCACGCCCATGATGCTTTTCGCATTGATGCGGCGATCATTGCGAGTCAGCCACACTTCGCAGGGATACTGCGAAGCGAGTTGGGTGAGCTTGGCGGAAGCGCGGGCATGCAGCCCCAGCTTGTTAATTATCTGCGCATCTTGTTGCAACATCACAGCCCTTCGTTTCCGAGTTCATTGAAACAATACATTCGCGTCCGCCGTCCAGCGCGCGTTGCGCCATTTCGGCCAATGGCCGGTCGCGACTGCACACCACCACGCGCAGCAACATCGGCAGATTAACTCCGGCCACCCCTTCCACCCGTCCCGGCTGGTAGAGGCGCTGCGCGATGTTGCTGGGCGTGGCACCAAACACATCGCATAAGATCAGCACACCTTTGCCGCGATCAAGCTGATTGATCAACTCGCGCCCCTCGATTTCTTTTTGCTGCGGATCATCGCTCGCCAATACCGATAAAACTTTTATATGGGAAGGCACACTGCCCATCACATGCCCCACACAATCGAGCAGACTGGCACCCAGTCCGTTATGCGCAACTATCAGAATACCGACCAATCAAATCACCCCTATAAAATGCGCCAAGATTGCGGCGAGAATCAATAACACCGCCCAACCATAACGCAATAACCAACGTAACGCGCGTGCGGTATCCGCATCATTTTTATTTTCTTGTTCAACGATAGCATGAATTTGTTTAAGAGCGTGCTGCCCTGTCGTGCGACGGATATTTTGCTGCAACTTGTCTTCACTCATGGCTCGACTTTGCTCACTGTGCTCTTGTCGGTGAATTCTAGCCGTTTCTGCAACTCAACGGTAAGGTGTACCACGCCGTCAGCATCGATCAACATTGCCTCGGGGATTTGCATCTGACGCGCGGCTGCGCGCCAACCTTGCGTACCGGAGATAAATAAAGGCTTGGAAGAGCCGTCTGACAACAAGCCGGCATGTTCGCCATGCGTCAGGATGGTGACGGCTTGTGTCCCTTGTGCAGGGTAGCCGCTGCGCGGGTCGATCAAATGGCAGTAGCGTTTACCGTTGAATTCAAAATAGCGCTGGTAGTCGCCCGAGGTGCCGATGGCTTCACCGTCACGCAGCTCCAGCGTCGCCAGCGGCCCCGGCTTGCGCGGATGCTGGATGCCCACGCGCCAAGGGCGCGAGCCATGCTGACCAAGCGCCAGGACATTGCCGCCGATGTTGAT
>PLYB01000352.1 GCA_003151655.1 Gallionellaceae bacterium
GTGCATACCGGCGACTCCATCACGGTGGCTCCGGCGCAAACGTTGACCGACAAAGAATACCAGATCATGCGCGATGCCTCGCTGGCGGTGCTGCGCGAGATCGGCGTGGAGACGGGCGGTTCCAACGTGCAATTCTCCATCAATCCGGTGGATGGGCGCATGGTGGTGATCGAAATGAATCCGCGCGTGTCGCGTTCTTCCGCGCTGGCTTCTAAGGCAACCGGTTTCCCGATTGCGAAAGTCGCGGCGAAATTGGCGGTGGGTTACACGCTGGATGAGTTGAAGAACGACATCACCGGCGGTGCAACACCGGCTTCGTTTGAGCCGACTATTGATTATGTTGTTACCAAGATACCGCGTTTCGCTTTTGAAAAATTTCCGCAAGCTAATGACCGCCTGACCANNGTGGGCGAAGTGATGGCGATCGGTCGCACCTTTCAGGAGTCATTCCAGAAAGCCTTGCGCGGACTGGAAGTCGGCGTGAACGGGCTGGATACAAAATACACCGACCGCGAAGCGATCTGTGCCGAACTCGGTAACCCCGGCCCGGATCGCATCTGGGCGGTCTCGGACGCTTTCCGCCTCGGCATGAGCGTGGAAGAAGTATTCAACGTCAGCAAGATTGACCCGTGGTTTTTGGTGCAGATCGAAGACCTGATTCGTCAGGAGCAATCGCTGACCGGACGTACCTTGGAAAGTTTGAAGGCCGATGAGTTGCGCCATTTGAAGCGCAGCGGTTTTGCCGATGCGCGCCTAGCGGCCTTGCTGGGAATCGACGATGCATCCGTACGTGCTTACCGTCACGCGTTGGGAGTGCGTCCGGTATTCAAGCGCGTGGATACCTGTGCTGCCGAGTTCGCGACCAATACCGCGTATATGTATTCCACTTACGAAGAAGAGTGCGAATCACTGCCGACCAACAACAAAAAGATCATGGTGCTGGGCGGCGGACCGAACCGTATCGGGCAGGGTATCGAGTTTGACTATTGCTGCGTGCATGCCGCGCTGGCGATGCGCGAGGACGGTTACGAGACCATCATGGTCAACTGTAATCCTGAGACAGTATCCACCGACTATGACACTTCGGATCGTTTGTATTTTGAACCGCTGACGCTGGAAGATGTGTTGGAAGTGGTGGCGGTGGAGAAGCCCATCGGCGTGATCGTGCAGTATGGCGGTCAGACTCCATTGAAGCTGGCGCACGGTCTGGCAAAGAACGGCGTACCTATCATTGGCACCACGCCGGACATGATCGACTGCGCGGAAGATCGTGCACGTTTTCAGGCCATGTTGCGCGAATTGAATCTGAAGCAGCCGCCCAATCGTACTGCCAGCAATGTGGCCGATGCGGTCGCCGGTGCAGCCGAGATTGGTTATCCGCTGGTGATGCGTCCATCCAATGTGCTGGGCGGACGTGCCATGGAGATTATTCATGCGCAACCCGATCTCGAACGTTACATGCGCGATGCCGAGGAAATGTCCAAGACTTATCCCGAGCGCATGCCGATTTTGCTGGATCGCTTTTTGAACGACGCGATTGAAGTTGATGTGGATGCGGTGTCCGACGGCAAGCAGGTGGTGGTGGCGGGCATCATGGAGCACATCGNNATCGGCGGCATCATGGAACACATTGAGGAAGCGGGTGTACACTCCGGCGACTCGGCCTGTTCGTTACCGCCGTATTCGCTTTCCGTTAAGCTGCAAGATGAGCTGCGCCGCCAAACCGTGGCGATGGCGAAGTCGCTCAACGTGGTGGGTTTGATGAACGTGCAGTTCGCGATTCAGGGCGAAACGGTATATGTGCTGGAAGTGAATCCGCGTGCTTCGCGTACTGTGCCGTTCGTGTCGAAAGCGACGGGTGTGTCGCTGGCGAAAATCGCCGCGCGCTGCATGGCCGGGCAGACATTGGCGCAGCAGGGTGTGACTAAAGAAATTATTCCGCCGTATTTTTCGGTAAAAGAAGCGGTATTTCCGTTCATCAAATTCCCGGGTGTTGATGTCATACTTGGCCCTGAAATGAAGTCCACGGGCGAAGTGATGGGGGTGGGCGATACTTTCGCGGAAGCTTTTGTGAAGTCGCAACTCGCTGCCAGCGTGAAGTTGCCCAAGGATGGTAAGGTATTCATCAGTGTGCGCGAGGCAGATAAGCCGGGGGCAGTCGAGGTCGCCAAAAATCTGCACAATTTGGGCTTCACGATTCTGGCTACGCGCGGCACTGCTTCGCTCATTTCTGCTGCCGGGGTGCCGGTAACCGTGGTGAATAAAGTTGCCGAGGGGCGCCCGCATATTGTGGATATGATTAAAAATGGCGAGGTCAGGCTCATTATCAATACGGTGGATAGCAAGCCGTCGGTGATGCGCGATTCATATTCGATCCGCCATGCCGCGCTGCAAGGTCGCGTGACTTACTACACTACGCTTGCCGGTGCGCGTGCAGCCTGCATCGGGATGCAGCATTTGACGGAGTTGCAAGTCTACGATTTGCAATCTTTGCATAAACGGCTAGTAAATCATTAGTCGTTAGATGTTAGTCGCTAGTTTTTAGTTAAAACAAAAAACCGCGTAGCGACAACACCAACTAACGACTAGAGACTAACGACTAATAACTAAGAAAGTTCTAACATGAGCAAGGTTCCATTGACAGTTAACGGCGCAGAATTGTTGCGCAATGAGTTGCATCGTTTGAAGACGGTGGAGAGACCGTGGGTTATCAACGCCATTTCAGAAGCGCGAGCGCAGGGTGACTTGTCGGAAAATGCCGAATACGAAGCGGCTAAGGAAAAGCAATCTTTCGTTGAAGGTCGCATCGTCGAGTTGGAGTTTAAGTTGGGCAGCGCGCAGGTTATCGACCCCAAGACACTGAATGCGGATGGTCGCTGTGTGTTCGGCTCAACCGTGATTCTGGAAGATACGAACAATGGCGATGTGGTGACTTACCAGATCGTCGGCGAAGATGAAGCCGACATCAAGCACCGCAAGATTTCGATCAGCTCACCCATTGCGCGCGCGCTGATCGGGAAGTCCAGCGGCGATATCGCCGAAGTGAAGGCACCGGGCGGCCTGCGTGAATACGAAGTGGTGGAGGTTCAGTATATTTAGTTGCCAGTCGGTAGACGTTAGTCGTTAGTTGGTATTGTCGCTACGCGAGTTGTTAACTAAAAACTAACGACTAACGATTACCAAGTTGTTTCTTAGTCAGCGGCTTGCCTTTTTTCCGTTTGGTCGGGCTGGCGAGTGGAATGCTCAGCGGGCGATAGACCACCAGAGTTTTGCCGATATGTTGTACTGCTCCGGCATGAAGGGTTGCACAGATTTCCTGCAACATGGCTTCGCGCGCATCCCGGTCGTCGTTCATCACGCGGATTTTCAACAGGTCGTGGCTTTTCAAGCTGCGCTCGATTTCATCCAGAACAGCAGGCGTAAGCCCGGCGTTGCCGATGATAACGACGGGATGGAGCGGATGGGCGCGCGCCTTAAGGTCGCGGCGCTGGGTAACAGAGAGAATTAACATAGAGGTGCTCCAAATCAGGTCGCGCATTCTATCAGGTTGTGGTCAAAATCGCTGGGGGTAACGAAATGCGGCATTTTTTAGGATATTTGCACTAAGCTAAACACGATGAAAGCTTCTAAAACCAGCAAACAATGGATGCGTGAGCATGTGAACGATCCTTATGTGCAGCGCGCGCAGAAGGATGGCTATCGCTCTCGGGCTGCGTATAAGTTGCTGGAAATCGACGAGCATGACCATCTCATCAAGCCGGGTATGGTGGTGGTGGATTTGGGCGCGACACCGGGGGGCTGGTGTCAGGTGGTGGCGGGCAAGCTGGGCGACAAGGGGCGCATCATCGCGCTGGATCTGTTGCCGTTGCATCCTTTGCCCCGTGTCGAGTTCATTCAGGGCGACTTCCGTGAAGACAGCGTGCTGGCTCAACTTGAGGAAATGCTCAACGGTCAGCAGATCGGACTTGTAATTTCAGATATGGCGCCCAACATGAGTGGCATTGACTCGGCAGATCAGGCGCGCGCCATGCACTTGGCCGAGTTGGCGCTGGAGTTCGCCATGCAACACCTGAAACCGGGCGGCGCGTTTCTGGTCAAGGTGTTTCAGGGGGTTGGATTCGAAGCCTACCTGAAACTAATGCGAAATAATTTTGTCAAAGTGGTCGCGCGTAAGCCCAAGGCATCACGTGACCGTAGCAGCGAACAGTATTTGTTGGGGATGGAAAAAAAGCAAACCGCTTGAGTAATCAGGATAGAAAGTGTCTAATGATCGGGTATTTTGCGGCTCAATGAGAGGCGATAGTGAATAATTTATTTAAAAGCATTGCGATTTGGATGGTTGTGGCCTTGGTGCTGATGACCGTGTTTAACCAGTTTAATTCGCGCCAGCAGTCTACGCCGCAGTCACAACTGGATTATTCCCAGTTTCTTGACGAGGTGAAGCTAGGTCATATCGCCAAGGTCACCATCGAAGGGCGTACGCTGAAAGCTACCACCGCCGATGGAAAACATATCACCAGTTATGCGCCTAGCGATCTGTGGATGGTTTCCGATC
>PLYB01000345.1 GCA_003151655.1 Gallionellaceae bacterium
CGGCTTTGCCGGGGGTAACTTAATTAATGAATTTCATTTTAGCCAGATAGGGTGCACCCCATTCTTCACCGCAACTTGTTGATATTCGATTTCGCGTACTGGCTGCGGATCGGATATGGATTACTTAGTGCATGTATTTCTTTGACTTCTTTGATCCCATCGTGCTGCCGCTTTTCTTGAATTCGATCACTTGCATCATTCCCATATCTTCGTGGGAGAGCAGGTGGCAGTGCATCACGGTTACTCCATCAAAGTCTTCATAGCGCGTCAACACGGTTTGCGGTTGGCCGTATTTGACCAGCAGTGTGTCGCGCCACAGCGTTTCCGTGTTGCCGAGCGGATCGCTGCGGGTGGTCTGGAAGGCGTTGGTGTGAATGTGAAATACGTGGTTGCGCGTAGGGTCGGCGGATGAGACGGTCCAACTATCGGTGCCGGTTTGCGGGCCGTCGCTATTGCTCGGGGTCAATTTTGGGCTAAGCTCCAAATCGCGTATTTTGCCGGGGTCGAACACCTGATTGTTGACCTGAAAGCCTATCGGAAAGCAGGGAGTTGCGTTCTTGTCGGGGTCGCAAGCGATGCCGCCGTCGTTGCCGCCTTTGGGTTGATCGGTGTTAAATGAGGCGATCTGATTATATTTAACGTTGCTGTTTTTAATGTCGGTAAAGCTGCCGGCATAAAGTTTTGCCATTTCCGCGTTGCTCGGGATGCCGGTATCCGCAACCGGGTTTTTATCGATCTCCACAAACGCGATGGTCTCTCTGCTGAAGCTCGCCGTGGATGGATCCAAGCGACCGGTCAGATAGGTGTTGGCTTCCAGCTTGTAAATTCCCGGTTTCAGGGAGGCCTGCACCAGCACATCGCTGCGGCTTCCCGGCATGAGCTCCACCACCTGTCTTTTTAATTTAAATGTGCGTTCCTGATTTAATTTTCCGGTGCAGCAGTAATCTTTGTTTTCCCAATTGTTCACCCAGGTATCCACCTGGCTTAAATAATTTCCATCCACCGCGATTTCATGCAAATTATGCTGTTCCAGCGCGAGTTGCACGCTACGGTTAAACGAGCTGTCGATAAAGCGCCAGCGTTGCACTTCGCCGGGATGCATTTTTATGGTGGGCGCAATTTGCCCGTTCACCATCAGGTAACGGTTTCTCACATAAGCGCGGTCATCGCCCAGCGCGAGGAAGTCATCGATCTTTCCAGTGTCGCTATAAGGGATAGTTTGCAGCATAAATATTTTTTCATTGATGTTGGCCTTTTTGATGGACTCCGGCGTTTTTGCGGGCACATCTTCTACGATGATCGCGCCTTCCATACCGCTGGCTACTTGTACACCGGTGGCACCGTGCACATGGGGGTGATACCAAAAGGTGCCCGAAGGATGATTTTCCGGGATTTTGATGACGATCTGTCTCGGGTTCGCGCTAATGCTATATGCTGCTTCGAGATCATTATTCGGGTTAGGGATCGGTGGAACCATGACCAGAACATTGTCAGCTTGACCGCTTGGGGAAACATGCAGGCCGTGAGTATGCAGGTTGGTGCAATTAAAATTCTCCGGTAGCGGCGAGCCGCCATAAACATTGTGCGGATTTTTGCAAACTTCAGTCACTGACACGCCCAGCAAATTGGCTCCCAGTTTGTTGTCCAGGCTGATGTATATCGTATCGCCCGGTTTGACGCGCAGAGTCGGCCCGACCAGCTTGCCATTGTAGGAGCGCAACGTGACTCCGCAACCGGCGATTTGAGTGGTCTTCGGGTTGGTAAAAACTACATTCAATTTTGTTTCGAGCTTGCCGTTGACCGATTCGATAACCGGTGGCGCTTCGTATGGCTTGCCGCCGTAAGTGGCGAGATCGATATCCTTGTACACGCAAGCCGGGTCGGGAGGTGTGTTGTATTCGGTGGCTTGGGCAGGCATCGCAATAAGAGCGATAAAAAGCGCAGTCAGGCAACCGGCCGGGAGCTGGCTGCGAGTGGTGTTGAAATAAAACATGTATATCTCCTTAATTTACTGGTGAGGGTTGACTGCCGAAGGGCAATTCAACGCGGCCTCTTTACTTGCGGCAACGGTCTCCTTGGTGCGCTCGTTGTGGCAGGAAGGGCAGCCGGGTGCGGCGCATACATAGCATTTCGGATTTTTATCACTCCCTCCGGCGGGACACGCTTCAGCCACTGCTTTGGCGCGAACCATGGTGGCAGGCGATGAGTCGGCCATAGCTGTTCCAGCCAACAGAAACAGCATGGCCACCGGGGCAATAATCTTGATGTTTAACATGATGTATAACTCCTCTTTTCTATTGATGCGGTCATAGCCCAATACTTTTCATAAAGCCTCTGCCCCCATTCCTCATAGCAACTTGTTGATATTCGAAATCGCGTATTGGCTGCGGATCGGATAATGCAGGCCTACCGTGGCCGTTACGTTGACGTTCGCTTTGCGTTCGAATACCACCACGCAGTCGGAGCCGCCGAACTGGAAGAAAGAAAACATCTCGCCTTTGCTCAGGTGTTTACCCACCAGCGCCTTGGCTATCTTTTTGTTCAACAATCCCACCTGTTGATCGTAATCGAGTCCCTTTTTTTCTTTCGGGGTGAGCACAATAGGCTTCTGTCCTTCCGCCTTTGGTGTCACAAATACGACAGATGAAACTTGGGCCATACCCATGGGGAGAACCGCCACTTTTCCGATGGCGGTTTCCAGCACCAGAAGCCCACGGCACTGCACAAATTGATAGCCGGTGGGATCCTCGGCATCCAGATATCTTTGAGGAATGACCGCATTCGCCACATCCGAGTTTTCTGCCTCTTCTCCATCCTTGTTCAGTTTCTCCAGATTGACTTCCAGATAGGCTTGTCCGGGAATAAATTTGGCCTCCAGCACTTTTCCCGCTACCGGGGTATGCTGCCTGTGGTAATCATAGGTATTCAAAAAACTATGGCAAAAGGTTCCGCCCGCGAAATCATCTTTGTATTTTGTGTCTTGCAACAGCTCTTCAATCGGCCACTCGATGTGCTTGACCACAATAGAGGGCGGAGCTGGCAGCGGATCGCCGACACCGGTGCTGATCGTCCACTGCCCCACGAAAGTCGATTCGGCAGGGAATACGATCACTCGGTCATCATCGGTCTGCGCAACCGGTCGCTGCACCTCGATATTTTTGAACTGGCGCGCGAAATACGCATTGAAAGTTTCGTACTGCTGCGGCTCTTTTTCATAGTCCTGCCAGGCGTATTCGGGAGCGTACTTGAAACTCTCCAGATATTTATTTGAAGCTGGCGTAGCCAGAAATGCCCCCCACTCGATAGCAAACTCGCGCAGCCATAGCGAAATCTGCGAGAGAAGCGCGCCCTTAACCGGCGCAACCGGGCTTTGCAATGCCTCCAGTTCTTGCTGGTTGAAATAGTAATAAAACTGCGTGATGCGCAAATAGCAGGTGCGTTCATGCAATATCTCGCCGTTCCAGTCCCAGACCCGAATTTCCGGGATCCAAGTCACCAGTGCATCCACATAATAGTAGTACTGGTACAGAGTTTTAATCCGGTCTAGCTCCGGCACTTTCTGTTGGCTCACTGTCTTAATGGCGCTTTCGAAAGCTGCGGAGTAGTAATTCTCTTCAATGATCTTCTTGAGTTTTTTCGTGGCAGGCTGCTGGGGTTCATAGGCCGTGCCTACCGGCGGCATATCTCCCAGAAATATAGACTCCTGCAGCGGAAGCGGTGTGGCATCGGGTGAAGACAGGGATTTTATTTTCGGCTTCAGAAAAGTGTCGGCGCGTTTCAGGACATGCATCAAATCCGTGGCGGATGCCAGCCGACGCCTTGCGGAAACAAAACCATTTCGAGATTTACAGCTCATGCCTGTTCTCCTTTAAAAAACCAATTGGTTTTAGACTCGATTCGAACATTAATGCCATACCGACTTTCGGGTAAGTAACGTTACCGTAACAGCCGATTGGCGTTACGGTAACATCTCATCTGACTTCGCAAGCGATGCTGTTGTGGGAGACTGAATGAGAGTGTGGTGTTGGGGATAAATTCTCAACACCACACGCACAATCGAACTCCTACAGAGAGCGTTGAGCTACTGAAATGAATTTTTTACATCCACGAACCATTCGTTCCACCCTTCCATCAGGGGAATGCTCTTTATCTTATTGCCGGGCGTGAAGTCGAGTTGGTTCAGGGAGAATCCGCGCAAAACATGATTGAAGGCTGAGGTAAAATAAAACACCTTGTTGGTGTGATCCCGCACGACACCCCACTGGGTAAAGTCTTTCTGTTCGTTAGTCTCCTTGTCCAGCACCGTGCCGCTGGGGACGAAAAAATTTCCCAGTATCTGAAGAGCTAACCCGACAGCATCTTGAGATGTTTGGGGGCTATATGTACTTTCCGCGAGTTTGGTCGCGCGTATGAAGCGTGATGGAGGCGTGGCATCTGCGGGCAGCCCCAGCAATCCGCTGCCGTTGATTTCCGCAGCTTCTTCACCGTTAAAAGAGAAGGTTTTGTTGTGCAATGACATCTGCACGGTCGTCGACAAGTTGTTGAGTTGCCACGGGTAATCCGGTGCGTTGGTCATCACTCCGTTGGCACAGTCGTGCAACATCACTTTGCCGTCGATGAATTCCACGATCAGGGATTGTCCTTTCGCATCTTGGAAAATGAAATGGATGGGTGCAATAAGGTCTCCTAACGCCGGATATCCGGCGATATGAAATTCGTGCTGCAACAGATGATCTCTGACTTCCTCTACGGAGGCACAGCATCCCAACGCCCAGGCGGCAAGGTTGCCAAAAAAAAGATTGTGCGAAAGAATTGCGGCAGTGGGGTATTGCGTGAAGTGAGGTAACCACAGCGTGGCGGCGGACAAGCCCGCCTCGTTGAGGCCGTCGCCATAAAATGGAATTTTTAGCGCAAAGCTACTTTTGTCTACTTCCGTTCCGATGGCGACAAAACCATACTTGTTTTTCCACTTGAACGGGTTTCCAACCAGAGGAATGGGCGGAAACGCCATGTCACGAGGAATCTGCATGACGTGCCAAGGAAAAACCGTTTTGAAATCCATAGTGCGAGCAGAAATATAATTGGGTATGCCGCCGATGTTGGCCGGCTTGATGCTCAGGTTAGTGCACATATGTTTGCTCCTCTGGAAGATTAATCAATATCACCTAGTAGCGTATATAGCTGCGGTAATTTCTCTATTGAAAACTCAAATTGCGCTGCTGATTTCGGCAGAGATAATTCGGAAGTTATTTCTGCCGAGTTACCCCATTGGCAAGGTTGATCACGCTCAACAATTTTGGGTGATGGGTCGCTTCCTTCTTGCCCGTATTTTTCCAGCCATTGCCATATCATCTTCCCCAACTGATCATTCTGAATTTGACAATCAGGGTTATTTTTCCGTATATATAAAATGAACTCATCGTTACCCATGGTGATGACCATATTCCTCTCCCTGTAAGCATGGCAAAGCGTTAAATTAAAAACTGCTACGTGACATGAAATACATCGTCTTTCTCTGTTATTCGTAACAGAAGAAGCCTTTCAATGCATCGCAGATGGATGTGGCGAGTTCTTCCTGAAGTGAGATGGCAAGAGAGGCTTTTCGATTAAACTGTTCCGACCATGCAATACAACCTGCAGAAGCATCAATTAGGCGGACTGAGGCTCTAATGCGTTCCGAATCAATTTGGATGCTTCCCTCCAGCCGATGGTTAACTCCTGCCCGGGTAATATTTTTATAAGCACGCCTTTCTTTATCGGCGCCTCCGGGCATGAAAAATGAGCGGGCTACAATTATTTTCCCGAATACTTTAAACAACTGATGCACAAGTTCGTCATGCAAACCTTGCGTGAAAGGCTCCCCATCTCCGGTATGCGAGATACATTTAAACGGGTGGATGGCAAACATGGGAATTTTCATAAAATCATTGTTCACGCCACCCATGCGCCGGATTACCGGCAAATAACCGCCGATTGAAATTAATATCTCAATGTCGGTATCTGTCCCATGTATCGCATAATAGGCTTTAAGTTTTCTTCGCAAACGTCCGACCTGAACCCGGACAATAGGATCCTCATTGGTGTTGTATACAGTGGCATTCCGATCAAATACTTCAATGCCGATAGCATATTCGCTTGTGTCTTGAGCCGTGCCGATGATCGCTTTGTCGACAAGGAAGCGCAGCAATCGGCGCATGCGTGGCGCATTGGTAAACAGGTTGCTGGCCAAAATTAATTCGCAGGCTGCATGAACCTCCGTCACAGGAATTGGAGTGAGGATTTCCTCGGTCTTTTTCATTGTGATCATAGAGTTTGTAAATGTATCTTGCACATTAGTTGTGCTTAAAAAAACAGTTGATTGACTCCGCATCCTTCGTTGTCATCTCACTCAACGACCAATCAGTGCACAAATTTTTGTTTTCGGGGAGGAGCATTTCACTTTGTTCAGACGGTTGCGCGGAAGCCTATTTTTAGCAAAAAAGTAAAATGATTGCACCTGTCTACCTTGATAGGTTTCACTTGGACAAGAATGTGTTAAAAGTAAAACAATTTAATTTGAAAATGATGAGGTATTACAGAGTCTACTGAGGTGTGTGAAATCCATGCACTGCCTATTCATGGTGCTCAAGATGAAATAGGATTCATCTCTTTCGTGAGCGATATGAAGTCAGGCCAGCGTTTTCAGAGAGAATTCCATTTCCATTTCAAAAGTGAAATTGAANNAGATGGTTCATAAATCAATTTTTATTAGGTTAGCGCCGTTCCTTTTTCATTGCTTGTGCCGCTTCTAGTTTGTGTTCGCGCTCTTTCTCTGTAGCCCGCTTGTCATGCTCTTTCTTGCCTTTGGCGAGGCCGATGTCGAGCTTGATAAGACTCCCCTTGTAGTGCATATCCAGCGGCATGATGGTGAAGCCCGAGCGTTGCGCTTTGCCGATGAGCTTCTCTATTTCGCGTTGATGCAACAATAGTTTGCGCGTCCGCACCGGATCGGGATGGATGTGGGTGGAGGCGTTGAGGAGCGGGCTAATATGCGAGCCGAACAGGTAAAGCGCGCCATCTTTGATGGTGATATAGGCTTCTTTAAGGTTCGCGCGTCCGGCACGAATAGCCTTGACTTCCCAGCCTTCCAGCATGAGCCCCGCTTCATAGCGTTCTTCAATAAAGTACTCGTGAAAAGCTTTTTTGTTATTAACGATGCTCATCTTGCCGATCCAAATATATTCTGTTCCTTGCCGAATATGGCAGGTGTGTTTTGCAGTGCAATGGGATATTCTACCAGCCTTTGGATTGGGAACTTTGTAAGCGATGGCCTTAGTTGAAAAATCGGTGTTACTTCCCTATAGCGCGGAGCAGATGTTTGCGCTGGTGGATAATGTGGCGGACTACCCCTTGTTTCTGCCCTGGTGTGGTGGTTCCAGCGTCGCCGAAGTGGGCGAAAATACCATCCATGCCACGGTGCATATCAATTATCATCAGATCAAACAAAGCTTTACTACAGAAAATGTGCGACATGCCCCGCATAATATCGCGATAACTTTGCAGGATGGCCCCTTCAAACATCTCGATGGAAATTGGCATTTCACCGAACTTTCACCAACTGCCTGTAAAATAGAATTCAAATTGCATTATGAGTTTTCCAGTAAGTTGCTGGAAAAGATGGTCGGTCCGGTCTTTCATTACGTCGCCAATAGTTTTGTGGATGCTTTTACCCACCGTGCAGAAAAGGTATATGTAGCAAATGAGTGAGAACAAAATAAAAATCGAAGTCGTCTATGCTTTGCCGCATGAGCAGGTCTTGCTCAAACTGGATGTGCCGCCGCAAACGACGATAGCCGAAGCGATCAAACTTTCCGGCTTGCAGGAAAAATATCCCGAGATTGATTTGGAAAAGGGCAAGTTCGGTTTGTATGGCAAACTGAGCAAGACGGATGTCGTGTTGCGCGAGCAAGATCGCGTCGAAATATATCGCCCGTTGCTTGCCGATCCGAAGGAGGTGCGCAGAAAGCGTGCCGAAGAAGGCAAGGTCATGAAAAAAGGCGGCGGCGATGTTGCTGCTTAATTTCAATGCTTGATTACGATCTCCACTGTCACTCCAATGTTTCAGACGGTCTATTGTCGCCCACCGAGATAGTCACGCGCGCTGCCGAACGCGGCGTGAAATTTCTTGCTTTGACCGACCACGATAATGTGGATGGACTGGCTGAGGCCGCTGAGGCGGCAAAGAGTTGCGGTATCGAGCTTATCAACGGGGTCGAAATTTCGGTGACATGGCGCACCCATACGCTGCATATCGTCGGCTTACGCATCGACCCGCACAATCCGGCGCTGCTTGAGGGTTTGCACGGCATACGCAGCGGACGCAGGCATCGCGCCGAGTTGATGGCAGAATCATTGGCGCGCAGTGGTATCGGCGGAGTGCTGGAGGGCGCGTATCGTTATGCCGCGAATCCTGACATTATCGGGCGCACACATTTTGCGCGCTACATGGTGGAAGCAGGGCATTGCAAAGATGTGGGCAGTGTATTTAAACGCTATCTGGTCAAAGGCAAACCCGGTTATGTACCGCATCAATGGGCGAGTCTGCAAGATGCCATTGATTGGATACGCGGGGCAGGCGGCATCGCTGTAATGGCGCATCCGGGAAGATATACTGCAGGACGCAAGGCGATGGGAAAATCTACCTTGCATGAGTTGCTGGAAGAATTCACTGCCATGGGCGGACAGGCTATAGAGGTGGTGACGGGGAGTCACACGCCGCCGCAGTATGCCGAGTTTGCGCGCTATGCCACAGAGTTCGGTTTACTGAGTTCATGCGGTTCCGATTATCACGGGCCGGGAGAAAGCTATCGTGATCTGGGGCGCTTGCCCGACCTGCCGCTGGAGTGCAAACCGGTTTGGAGCGCGTGGAATTTATAACTTGTAGGTCGGGATGAATCCCGACCTACATAGCTGAAACTTTTAGGAAGATGTATGGCGCAATTTTTTGTAATTTACCCGGATAATCCGCAGGCACGGTTGCTTAAACAAGCAGCCGCTTTACTGCGTGAAGGTGCGGTGATCGTTTATCCGACCGATTCCGGCTATGCCTTGGGTTGTCGTCTGAGTGACAAGGATGCGGTTGCCCGTATTCGCCAGATTCGCGGTGTCGATGACAAACATCACATGACTTTGGTTTGCCATGATTTGTCCGAATTGGCGCACTATGCGCGAGTTGATAATGCACAGTTTAGGCTATTGAAAAATAATACCCCTGGCAGTTATACCTTCATTCTTGAAGCGACCAAAGAAGTGCCGCGCCGCTTGCAGCATCCGAAACGTAGCACTATCGGACTGCGTATCCCGGATCATCCGGTGGCGTTGGCGCTATTAGCGGAAATGGGCGAGCCGCTGATCAGTTCTACGCTGATTTTGCCGGATGCCGCTCATCCGCTGACCGATATCGAAGAGATTCGCGAGCAGTTGGAGTCCAAAGTAGATTTGATTATAGAGGGTGGTACTGTCGGTATCGAACCGACCACGGTAATTGATCTCACAGACGCTGCGCCAGTGTTGCTGCGGCGCGGTAAAGGCGAAGTGACTCACTTTGGCATAGCAGATGTTGACGAGAATTAAGAAGAAAAATTAATGGACTTCCAATCACTGATCCAAACTATTGCTATCGGCGCCATCCCGGTGTTGTTTGCCATCACCATACATGAGGCGGCGCACGGCTATGTGGCGCGCCATTTCGGCGATATGACGGCCTACCAGCAAGGACGCATCAGCTTGAATCCGCTGCGTCACATTGATCCGGTGGGAACAATCTTGCTGCCGATTCTGACGCTCTGGCTGGGCGGTATCCTGTTCGGCTGGGCGAAACCTGTTCCCGTCAATTTTTCTGCATTACGTCGTCCCAAGCAGGATATGTTGTGGGTGGCCTTGGCCGGGCCCGCCGTCAATTTGCTAATGGCGCTATTCTGGGGAATATGGATCAAAGTCGCGTTGATGTCGCCCGAGAGCTATTATGCCGAACCCTTAATGGAAATGGCGCAGTTAGGCGTTAAAATAAACGTCGTGTTGATGGTGTTGAATCTGTTGCCATTGCCTCCGCTGGATGGCGGGCGCATCGCGATCAGTTTGTTGCCGCATCGCCTGGCGATGAAATTGGCAAGTATCGAGCCGTATGGCATGTTCATCCTGATCGGTTTGGCGTTCACGCCGGTGTTAAGTTGGGTGCTTGGACCGCCTGTCGTTTTGCTGATTACTTTAATTAATTTTATTTTTGGCTATTGAGTATTGACTATGTTTGCTGATCGCGTGTTATCCGGAATGCGCCCCACGGGCAGTTTGCACTTGGGGCATTACCACGGTGTGCTGAAGAATTGGGTAGAGATGCAACAGGAGTTCGAGTGCCTGTTCTTTGTTGCCGATTGGCATGCGCTGACCACGCATTACGATTCGCCGCAGGTGATCGAACAAAGCGTGTGGGACATGGTCATCGATTGGCTGGCGGCGGGTGTCGATCCGGCGCGTGCCACGCTGTTCATTCAGTCGCGGGTGCCGGAGCATGCGGAATTGAATTTGCTGTTGTCGATGATCACCCCGCTGGGCTGGTTGGAGCGGGTGCCGACCTACAAAGATCAGCAGGAGAAATTGACCTCCAAGGATCTCACTACCTACGGTTTCCTCGGCTATCCGCTGCTGATGAGCGC
>PLYB01000182.1 GCA_003151655.1 Gallionellaceae bacterium
ACATGATTTCGTCTTTGGCTTCCGGTGCGCGTCCGCCGACCAAATGGCGCAGGTGCAGCTTGGCCATTTCGTTGTCGGTGAGGTCGAGCGTGCGCAGATAATTTTTCTCCAGCGTGGCAAGCAGCTTGGCGGTTTCCGACGGGTCACGTACTTGCACGCCGAGGAAGACTTGTGCTTCAGTCGGGTCGGCGTAGCGGTAGTTGAATTCGGTGATGTTGCGGTTACCGAGCAGGGCGCAGAATTTGCGGAAGCTACCCGGTGTTTCGGGAATGGTCACTGCCATGATAGCTTCACGCTTTTCACCGATCTCGGCGCGTTCGGCAACGAATCTTAAACGGTCGAAGTTCATGTTCGCGCCGCAGGCGATGGGAATCAGCGTTTGGTCTTTCAGCTTTTCGCGTTTGGCATACAACTTGGCTCCGGCCACGGCGAGCGCGCCCGCCGGTTCGAGGATGGAGCGGGTATCCTGAAATACATCTTTGATCGCGGCGCACACGGCATCGGTATCGACCAGGATGATTTCATCGACATATTTTTTGCACACGCGGAAGGTTTCTTCACCGACCAGCTTGACTGCGGTGCCGTCGGAGAATAGGCCCACATCGTTCAGGATGACGCGCTTCCCTGCTTTGAGCGAGCGGTACATGGCATCGGAATCGGTGGTCTGTACGCCGATGATTTTAATGTCGGGGCGTACTTGTTTGACGTAAGCGGCCACGCCGGAGATTAGCCCGCCGCCACCGATGGCGCAGAAGATGGCATGGATGGGCGCTTGATGCTGGCGCAGAATTTCCATCGCGATGGTGCCTTGTCCGGCGATGACATCCGGGTCGTCGAAGGGATGCACGAAGGTGAGGTCGTTTTGCTTCCCCAGTTCCAGCGCGTGATCGTAAGCGTCGTTGTAGCTGCTGCCATGCAGCACGATGTCTACCGCGCGTTTACCGAAATGGCGTACTGCGTCGATCTTTACATGCGGTGTGGTGGTGGGCATCACGATGGTGGCTTTGCAACCCAAGCGATGCGCGGACAACGCCACGCCTTGGGCATGGTTGCCCGCCGAGGCTGCAATCACGCCCTGTTTGAGTTGTTCCGGCGTGAGTTGCGCCATTTTGTTGTAAGCACCGCGCAGCTTGAACGAGAACACGGGCTGCATGTCTTCGCGTTTGAACAACACGTTGTTGCCGATACGGGCGGACAGGTTGGGGGCGTGTTCCAGCGGGCTTTCGATAGCCACATCGTAGACGCGGGCGGTGAGGATGCGCTTCAGGTAATTTTGCATGGTCAGTAATAAGGTTAAAAATTTGCGCGCAAGATTAGCAGGAATAGGGCGCAATCCCAAAAGGTTTTATGCGATGAGGTTCCTTAATTCATAAATTCCTGCAATAATCGAAGCGGAAATTAATGATATTACTGAATCGGGGATTTTAAGATGGCGATGTCGCAGGATGATTTGAAACGTGCGGTAGCTCAGGCGGCGGTTGCATATGTGCCGACGGATTGTATCGTCGGTGTGGGAACGGGTTCTACCGCCAACTTCTTTATTGATGAGTTGGCGAAAATTAAACACAAATTGCGCGGCGCTGTGGCGAGTTCAGAAGCGTCCGCCAAGCGGCTGCAAGGCCATGGTATCGAAGTGGTTTCCTTGAACGATGCCGGTACGTTGCCGGTGTATGTGGATGGTGCCGACGAGATCACGCGCCATTTGCATATGCTTAAGGGCGGTGGCGGGGCGTTGACGCGCGAGAAAATTGTTGCGGCGGCAAGCAAGAAATTTATCTGCGTATGCGATGCAAGCAAGCTGGTGGATGTGCTGGGCAAGTTCCCTTTGCCGATCGAAGTGATTCCGATGGCACGCAGTTTTATCGCGCGCGAACTGGTCAAGCTGGGTGGACAGCCCAAGCTGCGCGAAGGGTTCACCACGGACAATGGCAATATTATTCTGGATGTGCATGGGCTGCAAATCATGAATCCGGTCGAGTTGGAGAAAACGCTTAACCAATTGCCGGGTGTCGTTACCAACGGCTTGTTTGCATGTCGTGGTGCGGATGTATTGTTGCTGGGTACGCCGGATGGCGTGCAAACAATCACTCTGTGAATATGTTGGGAAGGGTTTAAGGGGTAAGGGTAGAGCCGTTGGCGCATCGAGGTTTTTCCCTTCCCCCTTAAACCCTTCACCCTTCTCCACGTAAAGGTAATATTTTTTATCACTGTAATAAATAATTCATGGCGCATCTGTAATATAGCAAGACGGTCAATACTCCATTAAGGAATAGTATGGTTATGGTTACTAGCGAACACACTTCCAAGCAATTTGATGCCGAGCTTGAGGCGATACGGGCTCGTGTGCTGCAAATGGGCGGAATGGTAGAGAGTCAGATTCGTTTGGCGATCGAATCGCTTATTTCCGGCGACGTGGAGTTGATGAACCGGGTGATTGAAGACGATCATCGCGTGAATGCGCTGGAGGTCGAGATCGACGAAAGCTGTAATCATGTACTGGTGCGTCGCCAGCCAGCGGCGGGAGATTTGCGTATGATTACCACGGTGATCAAGACCATTACCGACCTTGAGCGTATCGGCGATGAGGCCGAAAAGATAGCGCGTATGGCAAAGTTGTTGTCGCAAAAAGAACGCCTGCGTCACCCTCGATATAATCAGATCAAGCAAGCTTCCGATATCGCGCTGGATATGTTGCGTAAGTCATTGGATGCCTTTGCACGTCTTGATTTAAGTATGGCTGCCCAAGTGGTGCGTCAGGATGAGCTGGTGGATGAAGAGTTTCGTTCCATCATGCGTTATCTCATCACCTTTATGATGGAAGACCCGCGCACTATTTCCACTTCGTTGGAGATTTTGTTCGTGGCTAAAGCGATTGAACGCATTGGCGACCATGCCAAGAATATGTCCGAGTACGTCGTATATATGGTCAAGGGGCGTGACGTGCGTCATGTGACGGTAGAGGAACTTGAACGCGAAGTTCGCGAATAGAAAGTAATTGTGTCGCAGCAACCTATACTCGCAGCAGTTGATCTCGGTTCAAATAGTTTTCGTGTACAAATCGCTCGCGTAGAAAACGAGCAAATCTATATGTTGGATGGTCTGCGCGAGCCAGTTCGGCTCGCTGCCGGACTCACTGCCAACAAACTCCTCGATAAAGAATCCCAGCAGCGTGCCTTGGCGTGCTTGCAGCGCTTTGGCGAGCGCTTGCGTGATCTGCCGCGCGAGGCGGTGCGTGCGGTGGGGACGAATTCATTGCGTGTGGCCAAGAATGCCGCTGAATTTTTGCCTCTGGCTGAGGAGGCCTTGGGTTTTCCCATTGAGGTCATCGCAGGTCGCGAGGAAGCCCGACTCATTTATCTTGGCGTGGCGCACGGCTTGCCTCACTCTGATGGGCGGCGACTGGTGATGGATATCGGAGGCGGTTCAACCGAATTTATTATCGGTAATGGCTTGGAGCCCATCAGGCTGGAAAGTTTATATATGGGTTGCGTGAGCTACAGCCTGCGTTACTTTGCCGATGGCAAGGTTACCAAAAGCAATCTGAAGCAAGCCGAGCTGGCCGCACGTAACGAATTACAAACTATCGTGAACGATTATCGACAAACCGGCTGGAGCGTCGCACTGGGTTCATCGGGAAGTGCGCGGGTGCTGTGCGATATTCTGGAACAAAACGGCTACAGCGAAGGCGGCATTACCCGGGACGGGCTGGAAATGTTGCGGGCCGAATTGCTGCGGGTTGGAGACATACGGCGTCTCGAATTGCAGGGGTTAAAGTCGGATCGTATTCCCGTGCTTCCCGGCGGTTTTGCCATCATGTATGCTGCGCTGAGTGAATTGGGTATCGAGCAGATGCTGCCCGCACTGGGGGCGTTGCGCGAGGGTGTGCTGTATGACTTGTTCGGGCGTTTCCACAATCACGACATGCGCGACGTTACAGTACAGCAATTCATGCGCCGCTATCATGTGGATACGAGGCAAGCCGAGCGGGTGGCACAGTTGTCCGGAGCGTTGGCGCAGCAATTTCTGGAAGCTCAATCGCAGGAGGTGGCGTTACGCCTGTTGCGCTGGGTGGCGCACTTGCATGAGATTGGTATCAGCGTTGCGCATAGTGGTTTTCACAAGCACACCGCGTATATATTAAAGAATGCCGACATGCCCGGCTTTTCCAAAAAGGAACAGGAGCGCCTAAGTTTTCTGGCACTCGCCCAGCGTGGCAATCTGGACAAATTGCGCGGGCAACTTTTTTCAACGTACACTGCGGAAGATATTTCATTGGTGATGGCGTTGCGTTTGGCGACGGTCTTTTATCGCAATCGAAGTGATCTGCAATTGCCCGCGATGCAAGTTCGTTTCAGTGGCACCAAGTTTCATCTCACACTTAAAGGCGGATGGCTTGCGCAAAACCCGCTTACCGATGCGGCGCTGCAAGAAGAAAGCAAGCATTGGCGCGAGTGGGGTGTGAGTATGCAGGTGCTTGAGGGCTGAGACAGTGTGAAGGTAGTACTGTGAAACGTGAAACGTAGAGTCGCATACCCTCATCACCTTTCACAATTTCAAATTCCTAATCTGGGTTAAACTCCGTCCCGAAGCTGGCTAGACAGTCGCCGCGTCCGTAAGGGCGGGGAGGAAAGTCCGGGCTCCAT
>PLYB01000234.1 GCA_003151655.1 Gallionellaceae bacterium
TTGCCGCCGCAGGAAACCAGAATCTGCTTGGACGTGTAGTCCAGCCCGTTGTCGCGCTTGAACTTGGCGATGACAGCGGCTTTAAGCGACGGAGTGCCGCCGACAGCAGTGTATTTGGTAAAACCTTTGTTGATCGCTGCGATAGCGGCATCTTTAATATGCTGCGGTGTGTCAAAATCCGGTTCGCCAGCGCCCAGTCCGATAATGTCTTTGCCTTCAGCTTTTAACTTGGCCGCACGTGCGGTGACCGCGAGGGTAGGGGAGGGTTTGATGGCTTGTACGCGAGTAGAGAGAGTCAAGATAGTTCCTTGTTGGTTACGTTGGGGGCAATTATACCCGCACCGGGAAGGTGGGACTACTGTTGCTAGTGTGTGATCGATTGTGCTTGGTTTTACGCTTAGCGCTTGCGCTGACGCTTTTGCCAGTAGCCAAACTCATCTTCGTAGACCTCGACATCGAGCTCCATAATCCTGCTTTGCAGCCGTGCTTGCACATCCGAAACTGCCTTGTTGTAAATGCTCGGCCCGATTTCTTCAATGAAAAATTGCAGCAACGCATCGGCGGTCACGTTGCCGATTTCTTCTTCCATGTTCTCTTTGAAATAGCGTTCAATGGAAGAGGCGGCGGCTTTGCGCGCTTCTTTGGTGAGTTCGATGGTCATGTGTTTGAAGTCGTCGTATCGGCAAGGCGCGTATTTTGATGGGTGACTTGTGGTTTTGCAAACCGTGCTTTGCCAGACAAAGCAATGCGCGTAGATTGGCAGGGTGAGTCGCCTGAGGTACGATGCCACATCACGTTGCCAAACTCTCCCTGTCCCGCTTATCCAGTGAATAAACCATGAATCTTTTTCGCTTATCTATCAATCTCCTCCGCCGCGACTGGCGTGCAGGGGAATGGCGCGTGTTGCTGTTGGCGCTGGTGTTGGCGGTAGGTAGTCTCGCCACGGTCGGCTTGTTTGCCGACCGTGTGCGGCAGGCGTTGCAGCAACAGGCACAAAGTTTGATCGGTGCTGATTTGCGTATTACTTCAAGCAGACCTTTGTCGCCCAGTTATCGCGAGATGGCAAAGGCACGCGGCTTGCAAGTGGTGGAGAGCCGTACTTTTCCCAGCATGGTGTCGCATCGCGAGCAGGTGTTGCTGAGCGAAATTCAGGCGGTGGAGGCGGGGTATCCGTTGCGGGGGAAGATTGAGGTTGATGGTGGTGTAGCTAAAAACTCCCCCCCGGCTCTTCTCCTCGCAGGGGAGAGAAGTATTCCTGCACATGGAACAGTATGGGTGGATGAGCGGTTGTTGCGTCGGTTTGATATGAACGTGGGCGATGAGGTGGGTATCGGAGCGCGGCGCTTCACGGTGGCGGCGCGCATCGTGAAGGACATCGATCAGTCCATCGGTTTTGCCAGTTTTGCACCTCGCGTGTTGATGAACGATGCGGATTTGGCGGGTACCGGGCTGCTACAGGAAGGCAGTCGCATCACTTATCGTTTGATGATCGCGGGCGATGCGGCTCAGGTGCTTGCGTTGCGTGCGGCGCTACAGGACAAACTTTCCGGCAATGAAAAAATGGAAGATGTGCGCGATGCGCGTCCCGAAATTCGCACGGCGTTGGAACGCGCCGAACACTTTCTTGGCCTTGCCGCGCTTACTGCCGCTATCCTAGCGGGAGCCGCGATGGCATTGGCCGCACGACATTTCGTGTCACGCCATCTGGATGGCTGCGCGGTAATGCGTTGTCTCGGCGCGCAGCAGGGACAGGTGCTGCGCTTGTTCCTTTATCAATTTATTTTACTCGGTGTGGTGGCGGTGTCGCTCGGTGGCTTGCTGGGTTACGCCACGCAAGCGGCCTTGGTGGAGAGCATCGCTTCGATGCGCGAGGCGAGTCTGCCGCAGCCAAGCGTATTGCCGTTAGTCAAGGCGGCAGTTAGCGGCTTCGCGTTGCTGCTGGGTTTTGCTTTCTTGCCTTTGCTGCAATTACGCAAAGTGTCGCCGCTGCGTGTGTTGCGTCGTGAATTGGGAGCGCCGGAAGCCAGCGGCTGGTTGATCTACGGCCTTGCCTTGGGCGTGTTGGCGGGGTTGTTTTTATGGCACGCCGGTTCGCTCAAGTTAGGTATGGCGGTATTGGCTGGATTGTTGGCGGGGCTGCTGATATTCGGTGGTCTGGCGTGGTTATTGTTGCGGGGTTTAGTACGCTACGCGCAGTATTTTGAATCGCATTGGCGACATGCTTTTGCCAACCTGGCACGCCAAGGCAGCAACGCGGCGGTGCAGGTGGTGGCGCTGAGTTTGGGCGGCATGGCTTTGCTAGTATTGACGCTGGTGCGTGCCGATTTGTTGGCAAGCTGGCAGGGCAAGTTGCCGCCGGATGCACCGAACCGTTTTGTGGTGAATATTCAGCCCGATCAAACTCAAGCGTTAACGGATTTTTTTGCGAGCCGCGCCTTGCCGCCACCGCTGTTGCAGCCGATGGTGCGCGGCAGATTATTGGCGATCAATGAGCGTGCCATCAACGGCGACAGCTATCCCGATCCGCGTGCTCGCGCGCTGGTGGAACGCGAGTTCAACCTTTCGTATATGGAGCAGATGCCAAGCTGGAATGCTTTGGTGAGTGGAAAATGGTGGGATATCGCAACGTCAAAACTTAACCCCCCCATGCCCCCCTTGTCAGGGGGGAGTAGAGCGGGGGAGCTTTCGGTGGAGGAGGGTATTGCCAATACCTTGGATATTCATCTGGGCGACATGCTTACTTACGATGTGGCTGGTACTAGTTTTACGGCGCGGGTCACCAGTTTGCGCAAGGTGCAATGGGATTCGATGAAAGTGAATTTCTTTGTGATCGCCACACCGGAATTACTCAAGGATTTTCCGACCAGTTATCTCAGTAGTTTCTATCTGCCGCCGGACAAGGTCGCTGCGGGCGATGAACTTTCCCGCCAATTCCCTAATCTGCTATTGATCGATACCGGTGCGGTAATCGCTCAAGTGCGCAGCATCATGGATCAGATAGCGCAGACGGTGAGCGCGGTGTTTCTGTTCACGTTATTGAGCGGTTTGGCGGTATTGTATGCGGCGCTGCTTTCAACCCGCGACGAGCGTAGTCACGAGGTGGCGATTTTGCGTACCTTGGGGGCAGATAGCCATTATTTGCGACGTTTGCACCTGTTCGAATTTGCCGTGCTGGGCGGATTGAGCGGTTTCTTCGCGGCAACGGGAGCCGCGCTACTGGGCTGGGTGTTGGCGCATTTTGTACTGGACATTCCTTATCAGGTGAGCGGCTATGTTTGGTTTATCGGCATACCCGGCGGCATCGCCGTGGTGACGCTGGCAGGCTGGTTGGCGACCCGGCGCATAGTCACCTTATCGCCGCTGCGTATTCTTGCATCTGAATAACCCGCATGCGGATTTGATATGATTGCGACTTGCCGGTAGCTACGCACGATTTATGAATAATCAACTTAAAGCCAGAGATAATGATCAAATCCAAGTTGCAAAAACTTTTCGCCGTCGCCTGTTTGACTGCAATCTCTTTTCAATCTCAGGCAGTCGATACCCAGACCAATTCAATCACCGTAATCTTTCCGACTTTGGAGCAGGCGCAGCCCGAGATTACAAAACTGAATGAGAAAATCACTGCAATTGAGGCGCATTATGAAAAGGAAATAGCCGATACCGCTAAGCAAATTAATCAGCGGTATTCGGCAGAGTTGAATGCGCTTAACGAGCTACTTAAAAATGAACGGCAGGATGAGTCCGAGTCGCCTGCCGAGTTCAAAGCGAGACAGGAGAGTAGACGTAGCGAGGTGATCAGTCAGCGCGACCTCGAATTGGCCAAGCTCGATGCCTCCAAGGCGGCTGATGCGGAAGTTGCGCCGCTAAAAGCCAGAATAAAAGCATTAACCGAGCACGAGTATGTCGTGGGTGTGGAAGGCATAGAAACCGAACTTGGCACATACAATACTGATAAACATCAAATCACAATCAAGTTGCGCAGTAAGTTTTCCGCACTTGGCCTGAAACTGACGGGCACGATTCCATTGCAGGCGGAAGAAGCTCAATTATTCTTGAAACAATGGCAGGCGGGATTGATTAAACCTGAAGCGATGGCAAAGCTTAACGGAGAGTTGGATGAGTTGGCGTTAGTTAACGCTGCGGATAATACGCGCCGGGTCGAACTTAAAAAAACGTTTTATTCGCCCGCTAATCTAAAGGCTTTACCGCCTGCCACCCTGAATAATTTATTCCAAACCGGTAAGTCTTTTAAAGACTGTCTATCCTGCCCTGATCTGGTGGTGATACCGGCAGGCAGCTTCGATATGGGGACGAACAACGGGGCTGCGGACGAAAAACCCGTTCACCGTGTATCTATCAAGCAGCCATTCGCGTTAGGTAAAACTGAAATCACGCAAGGCGAATGGAAGGCCATCATGGGGAATTCCCCAAGCTACTTCAAAAACTGTGGTGATACTTGCCCGGTAGAACAAGTTAGTTGGAATGATGCAAAAGAATTCATTCAGAAACTCAACGTCAAAACTGGCAGGAAATACCGGCTACCGTCTGAAGCCGAATGGGAATACGCTTGCCGCGCAGGTGATCCACAGGAATATTGCGGCGGAGACAAAGTGGATAGCCTTGCCTGGTACTACAATAACGGCGGCGGCTTACCGCATTCCGCAGCCCAGAAACAAGCCAATGCATGGGGTTTGTTTGATATGAGTGGCAACGTATGGGAGTGGGTAGAAGACGGTTATCACGATGATTACCGTGGCGCGCCCGTTGACGGCAGCGCGTGGCAAGGAAATGCCGCGCAGCGAGTTATTCGCGGCGGTGCGTGGAACCTGATTCATGAACTGGTACGAACGACCACCCGTTCCGCTGGTGCTCCTGTGTTGCGCGACTATTACTATGGGTTTCGTGTGGCGAGAACGCTGCCGTAATGGAATTAAAGAATAGCTGAATTTATCCCGAGCCGTCGGGGTATCACAAAATCAACGTTTTGTAGGTCGGGTTTCAACCCGACATGTCGGGCTGAAGCCCGACCTACGTCCTAATGAACAATCTGGGTTTATTTACAGCAGATGAGGTCTGGCAGTCGTTAAATCCAAGCTTAGCGAAACCTTTCAATTATCTTGGGCCAGAATATGTGATTGACGGCATCCCGAGGCCGGGAATCATGACTGTGTTCCACCAGCTTTACATTAAAGCGGCATCCCGGGTAATGAGTCACAAGCGGGGCAAAGGTGGACTTAAACGAGTCCAATGGCATCGATGATATTGGAGTACTGACTTTTATTTCGCTCAGGAGTTCTTTGAATTTTGGCGTGAACGGCGACCGGATTTCAAGATGATCTTCGAATGCATCAATGGTGGTGACGATTTCGCCGTTTTGCAGGCAGGATACTTGACCTTGGCCTAGTTGATTTTTAGCGTGATCTTCAAGTATTTTTCTGGCTTTCTCAACGCCGCCAACGCTACTCACGGCAGATGCAATTTCTCGGCCAGTCGCTTGCAGGGGCGCAAGCCGCGTGAGGTCATCCGTCAATTTGGTCAGGTCGGATGTGCCCATCAGTTTTTTTAGCTCTTCGACTTTTTTTAACTCATCCTGGTCTCCCTTTGCCGCCACCGCATAGATAACACCAATGATCAAACCCAGGAAAACGAGCTGGAGTAAAAAATCCACAAGAGTGATGTAAAGAACGTGTTCAGACTGTCTCATGCTCGGGTCAGTTTGACGTTATTGCGGCGTTTGCTGGGCACTTGGTTTCGCTTCGCCGGAAAAACTTTCCTGACTTCCGCTAATTTTATCTGCTGCTTGCGAGGCAGCCAGTGCGATTGCATTTAGTTGTTGCACGACTAATGTGGTGGTGGAGCCAAGTTCTGCCAACGTGGAAACTTGTTCACCAATTGAATTGAATCCTGAGGTTGCCGACAGCAGCGCCGCATCCAGCGGAAGTTGACGCTCAGTCATCGTTTTGGAAAGACTTGCAGTCTGGGTTTCAAGTGCGCTTAGCCCTTGCGCAAGGCTCGCCACGACATCTCCCAGTCCGACAAACGTTGCGGGCTGTTTTATTATTTCCGCATCTGCGTGCCCGATGTTTTCTCCGAGTAACGAGATCGCGCTTCCGGTATTGAGGGTTGTGGTCGAAAATTCTTCCAATGCCGATGTCGTTTTCTCAATCGTGGCAAGCAATGACTCAAGCTTGGATAAGGACTCCAGACTTTGAGTTATTTCCTGTGCAAGTTGTTGCGTTCTTCTGGCCGATGCAGTGAGCTCGGAAATTGCCGCCACGCTGGATTCAGAAACCAATGCCACTTCGCTGGTAATCGACTCGATAGTTGATTCCATGGATTTCGAAAAGCCCTCGATGCGGTCAGCCGTTTTTACAAAGCTGATTGATTCGGATTCGCTCTGGATGCGCGCCACATCTTTCGAAACGGATGAAATGGCGGTTGAAAAATGTCGTATCGCGGTATCCAGCACGCCATAAGCCTTGCCCAACGAGTCTTCGGTGGCACTGTTGAAGGCGAGTGCTGCATCATTAAGCTTCTTCTCGAATGCATTGGCGGCCACTTCGGATCTCATTTGCAGGCCGCGTTCCATTTCGCTCATGCGTTGCTGGGTAAGCTCCACAAAGGCCGTGACATGGTAGCCTGCGCGGTCGAACTCTCCCGCCACTTTCTCGATCGACTTGGCCAGCTTTTCAGTTGAGTCAAGAACGTCAGTTTGAGTATTCAGTTTGGTTAGCAGTTGCAGTCTTGAAAAAAGAGCGTAGCCCGTTGCCACCAGTCCCAGCGAAAACTGGACTAACACTTTGTTAATGTCGAGTTTACTTTGATCGGATAGGCCGATAGAGAGAGCCGCCGCCACCAGCATTACTACCGTCACCAAAAAACCGAAGTAATAAATGCTGTCAACTTCGGTGGCGGAAACTGTTTTTTTGCGATACAGAATAAAATGATAAATTACCAACGGAGCAAGTCCGGCAACCAAGCCGGTCAAGCGCCATAGATTGCTTTGCCCGCCAACTAAGGCGGTGATGAGCACCCCTGTCAGGGAGATAAAGAAAAGATAGAAAAAAGATTTATGCATATTTTTTAGAGACTCCCAGATACCGCTGAAGATTATCCCGGAAGATTATCCCGAATAAGTCCCGACTTTTTATTGGTGTTTTTAGTGTCGCCAAAAAACCAATTCCAGAACTTGTCGCGACATTCCAGCACTGGTCTGGTGATGTTATGTCTCGGGATAAGGTTCATATGAATGTCTGCGTTATCGAATGAGGGACGTTCGACCGAGCCGATGCGACTATCGCGAAAAAGTTGGATATTTTTTTCGCTGCTATTGCATTTGTACATGGAGAACTTGGGCGTATTTTCAATAAAGTCAGAGAAAACCAGTAAATGCGTTACGTCAGTAGATCTGAAATGTTTGTCATCAAGCGATAAATCGATAAGCGCCTGCGCAATGGGCGACTCATCAGAGTCCTCAATTTTTGAACCCAGTTCACGTACCAGAGGTTTCTTGAAGTTTTCTTCAAAATCTCTTTTCAGGCGTTTAACATCTTCGATGCTGCGGTTACCTTCTTCAGGGGCTTTGCAGGCAGAGAATGTCGGCTTCAGGTTACTTTTTGATAGCTGTGACAGCGTGTACACAGAGACCAGCTCTCCCTCCCGTGTATTGGTTTCAACAAACTGCCAAGCCCGATCAACAATGGTCTCAATAGTTTGAGCTGGCACACTCTCACTATGATCCAGCACGATCACTGTTTTGGCATGAACATCCGGGTCACAAATCGGTTTCGGGGTTAGCAGAAGTTTGGCCGCAAGCAGCAAACCGAGAAATACCGCCGATCCGCCAATGATCAGCCACGCTTTTTTTCTGGTATTCATGCCGGGTTACTTCCGCCTTGTCTTGAACTGATCAGAGATTCTGCGCGTAGCTTAACTGCCGCCAGATATTTCTGAAACTCAATCTCGACCAGAGCATGAGTCTGCTGTTGAATTCGAAGCAAACGCTCTCCCAAAACGTTGCCGTATGCCTCGGCCAGAGTCTTGGCTTGAATAGTGACGATCTCGATTTTTGACAGTAGCGGATCAACGCGCTCGGAGCCATCAGAGTCGGGGACGACTAATACCGGCTCCTTGAAATAGTCCGGTGCAGTAGTAGTCCGAGTAGCCCGGTTGGCCGAGCGGTATGTATCCAGCACCAGATTCAGTTCGCCTTGAATTGCTTTCAAGGCTGATGCGAAAAAGGTTTGGGATGCCGTGACTTGAGCCTTTAATGCGATGGCTTGTCGCTGCTCGAACAAGATTCGTGATCTGAGGGATTCAACTTCTTGCGCAGTTTGAGTAACGCTGGCAACCGCCTCTTCAAATATGCTGTCCTTGGCATCCACGAATGATTTTTCTATCGCCTTGTGCTGGCGATCAGATTCGCCATGTCCCGGAAATTTATCATCGAAGGTATAGCCCTTCCAGAACCCGATGACGCTACAGCCTAATCCGATAAAGAAAAGTATGAAACTCATAATGTCGATGGTCGGAAAATGTAAGGCAAAGATTCCGAACGCATCCGTGACCGCAGCTTTAAAGGATGCGGCCATCTGCGTAGTGCTGGCCTCGGCAAGATTTAAATCCGCGATTTGATTTTGCAGAAGTTGATATTGCATTCTAAATGTTGAAAAAATCAGATTCATTACGAAGCACGCGAGCAAGAATGCAGCAAGGGCGATCCGGCCGATCAGCTTCTGGTTTTTTTCCGGGAGATTACTATAGCGGAATAGTCCCCCGAGCAAAGCTGCCACTCCCATATTGACCACCGAGACCGATAGTGCGACAAAGGCCCCGCCTAAAATCCCGGTTGATCCTTCATAAAAGAATGCGTTGGCCGCCGTCTCCAAGACAACGAAAAGAATCAGCAGTGAAAAGTGAAACAGGCGATCTTCGGGATAGCAAGCCAAATCCTTGATGCCGTTTCTTGACCTGAAGCCGTTCAGGGCCGCTCTTGCCGACATTTCATCCGCGCAGGCTGCAACCAATGCGTGGTCGCGTTTGGCAAGGACTGCGCGAAAGGCCGATTCTACGAGGTCGTGGCTGGAGTGCGACTTGCAGTCGTCATCAAGCGCCGCCACACGCTGTGCAATCTCGCTACATTGTTCTTCTGCCGCAACGAGTGAATTGGCAAGGCTGGCCTCAACGGAAAGCACGGCTTGCTTTGCCATGGTAATAGCGCTTATTTCGTGTATGTCCGGCGCAATTGATTTGGAATCCGGATGATTGACCCCACCTTCATTGGCACCAATTTTCTGAAATTCATCGCAATGAGCTGCGATAGAGCCTGCTGTGAATGCCATTAAAAATATTCCTTTTTGTTACAGTATTAGGCAGTTGAAACAAGAAAGCAAAACCAGCTATTTTTCATAGCTCGCTACACATGCAATTAGCCACTGCAAAGTAAATAGCTTGGGCAACGATGGATTTTAATATCACTAACTATTCGATGCCATGCATGTAAAAAATATCCCAGCGCACTATAACGCACAAATGGTCGTTTTCTCCTGCTGTATGTGCACAATGCATCGAGCATTGGCCCGACAAACTCCTAGCGTCGGTCAATAGTTTGAGAGATCTTTCTCGTGTTACATGCATTTTGCCAACATGTATAACTATCTATTAAATTTACTCGAAACAAATAATTCATTGCTTTGAAATATATAGCTCATGGATTTGAAATAAATACACCTTAACCTTGATGCCGTTATGGTAAATAATTGATGGACGAAGTGCCTCAACGCGCTTGATCCATCAAATTCATAAATCTGCCGGGCATGAAACTTTCTGCACGTTTAATCAATTAAGAGGATCGCAAATGTCAATCGCAAACATGAGAGTAGGTTTCCGTCTGGGTCTTGGCTTTGCCGTCGTGATGCTCATGCTGATGGTGGTTGCATTCATCGGCATCAGCAGGCTGGCGGAACTCAATAACGACGTAGATCTGATGGCGAACGACAAATATGTGAAATCGACACTGGTCAACGAACTTAATTTCAGGACGATGGACAATGCCCGCATCGTTCGAAACATCGTCATCCTGACCGATGAAAAGGCGATGGCATCGAACAAGGTAAATTACGACAAGAACATCGTCAGGATCGACGAGATTTACGAGCAACTCGAAAAGCTCGTCAAGAACGGAACGGGGCGAGAACTTTTCAAGACCATGATCGAAGCCCATACCGCCTTTCGCAGCTATACAAACGAGGTCATCCAGCTTGGCTTAGCCAATAAAACAGCAGAGGCGAGCAGTGTTTTATTTGGTGAAAAATACAAGACCCAAGCAACATATTTTGCCGCCATCAAGGCGCTTTCCGTGCATCAGGATCAGGGAGTGGTAGATTCAGCAAAGCAGGCCGCCGATGATTACCTGTCTGCCCGCACCCTGATGATCTCTCTGGTTATCGTCGCGCTCTTGCTTGGAGCCGGCATTGCTTTCCTGATCATTCGCAGCCTGCTGAAGCAACTCGGTGGCGAACCGGCACAAGTGGCCGAAATCGCCGACAAGATTGCTGCGGGCGACCTGTCCAGCAAGATCGAGCTTGAGCCCGGCGATACAGTCAGCGCGATGGCTGCAATGCAGCGGATGAGTTCGGCGATTCAGGGCCTTATCAGCGATACTATGCGGCTGTCGCAAACGGTGGATGACGGCAAGCTTACTGCTCGTGCCGATGCCACCAAGCATTCCGGCGAGTTCCGAAAGATCATCGAAGCCGTTAATACGACCGTCGGACGATTGGTTGGATTCCTCGACACGATGCCAATGCCTGTCATGGTCATCGATAACCAGTACAGTATCCAGTACATGAACCAAGTTGGCGCCAAGGTTGGCGGCAAGACGCCTACCGAAGTGCTTGGTAGCAAGTGCCACGACCATTTCCGCACCTCCGATTGCCACACCGAAAAGTGCGCCTGTAATCGCGCCATGCACGATGGAAGAAGTTCGAACAGCGAGACAGATGCCCACCCCGGCTCGTTGAACCTCGACATTGCCTATACCGGTATCCCGTTGCTCAATCTCCAAGGGCAAACGGTCGGCGCCTTCGAGTTCGTGGTCGACCAGACTGACATCAAGACCGCGTCGCGGAAGTCCCAGAAAGTCGTCGAGTACCAGAAGGGGGAAAACAAGAAGCTGGTCGATAGTCTCGGCAAGATGGCCGAAGGTGACCTCAACGTTAGCCTCACCCCCGCCAATGCCGACGACGATACCAACGAGGTCAAGGAAATCTATGACGACCTTGCCCACGCGCTCAATGGCACCGTGACCACACTCAAAAACCTCGTCGGCGAAATAAAAATTTCGGTCGATTCCATCGGCACCGCCTCCAAAGAAATCGCTTCCGGCAACGCCGACCTGTCACAGCGCACCGAAGAACAAGCCTCCAGTCTGGAAGAAACCGCCGCCAGTATGGAAGAACTCACCTCGACCGTGAAGCAGAACGCCGAGAACGCCAAACAGGCCAACCAACTGGCGCACGGTGCCAGCACGGTGGCAGAGAAGGGCGGCGCAGTGGTGCAGCAAGTCGTCGGCACCATGAGTTCCATCAACGAGTCTTCGCGCAAGATCGTGGATATTATTTCCGTGATCGACGGCATCGCCTTCCAGACCAATATTCTGGCGCTGAATGCCGCCGTGGAAGCAGCCCGTGCCGGTGAGCAAGGCCGTGGATTTGCCGTGGTCGCCGCCGAAGTGCGCAATCTGGCTCAACGTTCCGCTGCCGCCGCCAAGGAAATCAAAACGCTGATCGGCGACTCGGTAGAAAAAGTTGAAGTCGGCACCAAGCTGGTGGACGATGCGGGCAAGACCATGGAAGAAATCGTCAATGCGGTCAAACGCGTCACCGACATCATGTCCGAGATCAGCGCGGCTTCCAACGAACAAAGCCAGGGTATTGAACAGGTGAATCAGGCCATCACCCAGATGGATGAAGTCACCCAACAAAATGCTGCGCTGGTGGAAGAAGCTGCCGCTGCTGCGGAATCGCTGGAAGAGGAAGCGCAGAATCTCACCCGCTCTGTCAGCGTGTTCAAGCTGTCTGAAGGACAGCAGACAAGTGCGCCCGTCGCAGCGCGTGCCGTTGCCAAACCGGCTGCCAAAGCACCGGCCAAACACGCGGTGCCCGCCCCAGCCAAGAAATCAGCCGCCGCAGGTAAACCCAAAGCCCTGCCAAACAAACCCGTCAAAGAAGGCGAAGAGTGGCAAGAGTTTTAAATAGCAGGATTGAGGATCAAGGATCGACGCGCTTAGTTCCCTCCCCTTGCAGGGGGAGGGCTAGGGANNCCCTCCCCCGGAGGGAGAGGGAAGCTAGAAGACAAACAAGGAGACCATCATGGCAACTGAAGCTAGCGCAGTTAACACAAGTGGTTCAGCGGGAGGCGAGTACCTTACCTTTACGTTGGGTAAAGAAGAATACGGTATGGATATTCTCAAGGTACAGGAGATACGCGGCTATGATGCCGTCACCGCCATTGCCAACACGCCGCCGTTTATCAAGGGGGTCATCAACCTGCGCGGCATCATCGTGCCCATCGTCGATATGCGCATCAAATTCAATCTCGGAAATGTTGACTACAACGAGTTAACAGTCGTTATTATTCTGAGCTTGAGCCACAGGGTCGTTGGTGTTGTTGTGGACAGTGTTTCTGATGTATTGACGCTAACGCACGAACAGATCAAAGCTGCACCACCACTTTCTGCATCACTTGATACCCAGTACATCACCGGACTAGGTACGATAGATCAGCGTATGCTGATTCTGGTTGATATTGAGAAGCTGATGAGTAGTCGGGATATGGAATTGATGGACGAGGCGGCGGTGTAATCAATTTCTGTTTTTGGGCTACAGTTTACTTCGCAGGTTTGCACGGCTAGCCCTTTAATCAGTTAAGCTTGCACAATGAAACACGTTCACGTCGTTATTTCCGATCTATTCCTGCCAAAATCTGTCGCTACTGATGTTTGTGCCGGTTTGCATTTGCCCGTTCTGGAAAAAATTCTGGCGCGCGGCAATGTGCAGTCATTGCCAACGCATTCTCTGGAAGACTGGTTGTGTCAGGCGTTTGCCGTTCCTGATCAGGCTATTGCTCCCGTTACTCTGCTGGCTGACAGAGTGATGCCGGATGCCGCTTATTGGATGCGCGCAGATCCGGTGCATTTGCGTTTGCAGCGCTCGCAAACGATCTTGCAGACTAACGTAGAGATTAGCTTGGATGAGGCGCAGCAGTTATGTGAATCACTAAACCAATATTGGGCTGATTCCGGTATGCGATTTTTCGCGCCGCATCCACAGCGCTGGTATCTGCGTTTGGATGATGACCCGCAGCTCAATACTCATTCGATTTATCAGGTCGAAGGCAGAGATTCTCGCCATTATCTTCCTCAGGGTGCGACCGCATTGAAATGGCATGGCGTGATGAACGAAATTCAAATGTTGCTGTATGGACATCCTGTCAATCAGGCATGCGAAGCTCGCGGCGGCTTGCCGGTCAATAGCGTATGGCTGTGGGGCGGCGGGCGGGCGGTGACACTGGCGCAACCTTTTGCCAAAATGGTGAGCGATAGTGAACTGGTCAAGTCTTTCGCGCACGCGGCAAATATTGCGCATTCGTTCATTGCGGGCGAGCAGGGAAACTTTGAAAATGCACTGTACGTTTGGGAAGGTGCGAATGTCGCGTTACGACGCGGAGATTTTCATGCGTGGAGACAATCCGTGCTGTGGTTTGAACAAAATTGTATGCTCCCTTTGTTGCGTGCTTTGGCTGACGGCGAACTGGACAAGGTTACTTTTGATGTGCTGCAGGAGGATAATTCAAGCCGCTTTGAGTTGACCCGTGCCATGTTGTGGAAATTCTGGCTTCGCCCGCAAGCCTTGGCAAGTTACGCCTTGGTGTAAAATACGCCGTCTTCATGCGCTGAACAAACGATATGAGTTTTATCAATAACGTGGTCGGATATTTCTGGAGTGACGAGTCATTCCCGGTGTTGATACTGATGCTCAGTATCGCCTTGCTGCTGTTCCATTTTCGCCGGGAAGAGCGCACGAGTCTGATCAATACCCTCATGTTTTTTCTTGCCTGTCAGGCAGGATTATTCATCAGCGGCATTGTCAATATCCTTGAATTCGCCCGTGCCGGAATCCTCTTGCGCGAAGTATTCATTATCGGCTCCGGTGTCGCCTTTATTCGTCTGTGCGGGTTATTGATATTCCGCATTATCTTACCCGCCTTTAAACTCACACCACCGCGCATCACCGAAGATATCATCGTTATCGTCGCCTATGTCGCCTGGTTTATGGTGCGGCTACGCTATGCCGGTCTCGATCTGAGCAGTATTCTGGCTACTTCTGCGATGATTACCGCCGTGGTGGCTTTTGCCATGCAAGACACCTTGGGAAACATTCTCGGCGGCTTGGCCTTGCAACTGGATAACTCAATTCAGATCGGTGACTGGATCAAGGTAGACGATGTCTCCGGCAAGGTTGTGGACATTCGTTGGCGTTCGACTCTGGTTGAAACTCGCAACTGGGAAACGGCCGTCATCCCGAATAGCCAGTTGATGAAAAATAAATTCATGGTACTGGGACGCCGTACCGATCAACCCGTGCAATGGCGTCGCTGGGTCTGGTTCAATGTCGGGTTTACTGTTCCTCCGGCGCACGTGGTCAGGCTGGTTGAAGAGGTGATTCAGCAGACGGATATTGCCAATGTCGCAAAAAGTCCACTACCCAATTGTTTGTTGATGGAAATGGACGACAAAGGCTATGCGCGCTATGCGCTGCGCTATTGGTTGACGGAACTGGCCTTCGACGATCCGACCGATGCCGTGATACGCTGGCATATCATTACAGCGCTACAGCGTGCCGGCATCAAGCTGGCGGTGGAAGAGCGTAATGTCATGAACACCAAAGAAAATGAAAAGCATGATGAAGCGATGCACCAGCGTGAGGTGTTGTTGCGGGTAAAAACATTGCGTCGTGTCGAATTATTTGCGTCTTTGACCGATACGGAATTGAATGCACTGGCGGAGCGATTGCGATTTTCTCCCTTTGCCAAGGGAAATATCATTACCAGGCAGGGCGATCAACGTTCTCACTGGTTGTACATTGTCATCAATGGCGAGGCCGAGGTCTATCTGGAAACTCCCAATGGCGGCCGACGCACGGTTAGAGCTCTGGGCAATGGCAACTTCTTCGGTGAAATGGGACTGATGACGGGAGCTCCGCGCGCGGCCTCGGTAATAGCAAAGACAGATGTTGAGTGTTATCGTTTGGATAAAGAAGTATTCGAGGATATCCTGCGTGCGCGTCCGGCTATTGTCGAGGAGATAACCCATATTCTGGTGACGAGGCAGGCTGAACTGGAAGCGGCAATGCATGATATTGATGCCCAGGCGGTGCCCAAAGATACGCAGCAGCAACATAGTGAAATTCTTACAACGATCAAGAAATTTTTCTCTCTAAACATATAGGGTCACTTGCTGTATCATTGCGGCCGTATTATTAACACCATAGGCGATAGAAGTTACCCATGAAAGTTACCTTCCTTGATTTTGAGCAGTCTGTTTCCGAGTTGGAAAACAAGATCGAACAATTGCGATTTGTGCAGGATGATTCCGCGCTGGATATTTCCGACGAAATAGCGCGTTTGCAGAAAAAGAGTCAGGCACTGACCAAAGAGATATATGGCAAGCTTACGCCTTGGCAAATTTCGCAAGTATCCCGTCATCCGCAACGTCCTTACACGCTGGATTACATCG
>PLYB01000340.1 GCA_003151655.1 Gallionellaceae bacterium
GCATCCAATAACATCGCATCGCCCGCCTCGAATTTGAGATCGTATTCCTGCATGTAGGGTGCAGTGTCGGCATCGGGGTTGTAGCGGTATATTTTGAATTTCATGGTTTCAATTCCCTAACCATTGACGTGAAACAAACGGTTGGTATTGCATGACTTGCACTCAAGAAAAAATTCCTTTCCCTTCTTATGGGGTATTTCAATCGCACCACAGTTCGAGCATTCTGATTTCAACGGATTATTTTTATTGCAGACATTACAGTGAAAATAGTAGTTATGCCCAAAAAGAATCGAAACATCTTCACTCGAACAATCCTTGCACGCAGCACCAACTAACCTTTTGCTAATTGACGGAGTAGATGAAAGCGATGCTCCATCTATCGTGACGGAGGCAACTGTTTGCTTGAACTCATCTGCCTTTTTCTGAGCAGTAACCTGTAGTGCCGCAATAGAAGCGATCATATTGGATGAGAGTTGAGCAGCTTTCTCCATAACTGCTTGTACTCTATGTTCAACGACAGCCTGCTGATATTTTGATGATAAACTTTCTTCCACTCGCAGATGCAGCGGTTTATGTGCAGAGCAAAGAAAGTCGGCAATTCTGGAAAGATGCTGAGCGTTCATTGGCGTAGGAGCATTAGTTTTTTTCTCAAGTTCAGCAATCCGATTTTCTATGCGCTCGGCTACTTGGTCTGCTTTGCAAACCTCGGAGAAGCCACCTGTAGTTGGCCACAAGATAACGCCACTATCAGAAATCGCTACCAGCACATCGAAATCATAGTTGTCAAAAACACCTTTAGGTTTGGTGGCAAAATTCAAATAGTCGCGCATAAATCTCAATTGCAACCTAGCCTGAGTAACTGGAGATGCCATACCAGAAGATTCTTTTCCATACCATCGTATCCACTGACCATCATCCTTGATTTGAATTTTACCCGCGACACTCTTGCTTTCCACCACGATGACACCGTAACGATGCAGCACCAAATGATCCATCTGTGCTGCATCGCCATCCTGCTCTAGTCGAATACCGTTAAGCACAAACACATCAGCCCTAGATGCAAAGAAACGTTTCAAATAAAACGCCATTTGCTCTTCGGCTTTCCGTCCTGCGGCAGCATTTTTGTCTTTTGCCACAAACGGATCTAGTTCTTTTTTAATCATCGGCTAAAACCAAATAAAATCATAAACTAGTACACGCGCGCCTTGAGCGGGAACGATTCCACCGTCAGCGGTTTCAGGCGCACGGGTTTGTAATCCAGACGATGGCCTTCGCTGTAGTAGAGCGAGTGCTTCAACCATTTTTTGTCATCGCGCAAAGGAAAATCATCGCGCGCATGGGCACCACGGCTCTCTTCGCGGGCGGCGGCGGCGGTCATGGTGGCTTGCGCTACTTCGATCAGGTTATCCAGTTCCAGCGCTTCGATACGCGCGGTATTAAATACCTTGCTTTGATCGTTGATAACCGTGTTCTTCGCGCGTTCGGCAACTTCGTAAATCTTTTTCACGCCTTCTGCCAACATGTCGGGGAAGCGGAATACCCCGCAGTGAGCTTGCATTACTTTGCGCATTTCCGCGCCGACATCGGCGACGCGTTCGCCCTGCTTTTGCGTTTCCAATCTTGCCAGTCGCGCTAGCGGGCGATCCGCTGCATCCTTCGGCAATGGTTTGTGATGGGATTTGAGTTTTAAGTCTTCAATGATCTGGCGACCGGCTGCACGCCCGAATACGATCAGGTCAAGCAAGGAGTTGCAGCCGAGACGATTCGCGCCATGCACCGAGGCACACGCGCATTCACCCACGGCGTAAAAACCCTGCACGATATCTTCCGGCGCGGTGCTGTGTGGGGCAACGACTTGGCCGTGATAATTGGTCGGAATGCCGNNATGCCGCCCATCATGTAGTGGGCGGTCGGCACCACGGGGATAGGGGCTTTGGCCGGATCAACGTGGGCAAATTTGAGCGAGATATCGCGAATGCCGGGAAGACGGTGACGAATCACATCTTCGCCAAGGTGATCCAATTTAAGCAACACATGATCGCCATGAGGGCCGCAACCGCGACCTTCTTTGATCTCGGTTGCCATGGCGCGCGNNCCGCCCTCGCCGCGCACACCTTCGGTGATCAGCACGCCTGCACCATATACGCCGGTCGGATGGAATTGAAAGAACTCCATGTCTTCGAGTGGAATTCCCGCTCGCGCCGCCATACCGAGCCCATCGCCGGTATTGATGTAAGCGTTGGTGCTGGCTGAGAAAATTCGCCCTGCCCCGCCGGTGGCAAACAAGGTGGCACGCGCATGCAGAATCATTACTTCTGAAGTTTCGATTTCCATCGCCACTACGCCCAGCACATCGCCGTCTTCGTCGCGAATCAAATCGAGCGCCATCCATTCGATAAAAAAATTGGTGTTGGCCTTCACATTCTGCTGATAAAGCGTATGCAGCAAAGCGTGCCCAGTACGGTCAGCGGCAGCACAGGCTCTGTCCACCGGAATTTTGCCGTAATCTTGCATGTGTCCACCGAACGGGCGCTGATAGATTTTACCGTTATCCAAACGATCAAACGGCATGCCGAAATGTTCCAACTCGTACACCACTTCCGGCGCGGCGCGGCACATGTACTCAATGGCATCCTGATCGCCAAGATAATCCGAGCCCTTCACCGTGTCGTACATATGCCAATGCCAGTTATCTTCTTTGACGTTGCCCAAGGAAGCGGCGATACCACCCTGCTCCGCCACGGTATGCGAGCGCGTCGGAAACACTTTGGATAACACTGCCACTTTTAACCCGGCTTGGGAAAGCTGCAAAGCCGCACGCATTCCTGCTCCACCGGCACCGACCACGACTACATCAAACGTTCGCTTTGTCACTGACATTTCAAAAACCCCACAGAATTTGTACCGACCAGATCGTATACATCAACAAAGCCAAAATGACCGCGACATGTATAAGCAAACGCACGCTTGCCAACTTAATGTAGTCCATCACGATGTCGCGCACGCCGATCCATGCGTGGTAGAACAGACTCAACAGAAAAAGCAACGCGAAGGAGCGCGTCACGTTATTGGAAAACAAACGGGTCCACACGTCGTAATCGACTCGGGGCTGCAATAGCAGATATCCCACGACAAACAGAACAAAGCACGCCATCACGACCGCCGTGACACGTTGCGCCAACCAATCGCGCAAGCCGTAATGCGCCCCCGTCACGACACGATTCAACATAGCTTTACTCCGATCAGAACAGTCAACACCAGACTCACGCCCAGCACCCATTTACTGCTGGATCGCGCCCGAGCCAAACTGGAAGCAGTATGCAGATCAATAGCCAAATAGCGGATACCCGCGCAAAAGTGATGCAAGAACGCCCACACCAAACCGATGCATACCAGCTTACTCAGCGGATACTGCAATATTTCCATGAGTCGGGTATAGGTCTCGATCGAACGCAAGCTGGCCTGCAACACCCACAGTAACAGCGGCAACGACAAGAAGAGAATCGCACCGCTTAAGCGATGCAGAATGGAAACGTAGCCAGCCAGCGGTAATTTGATCAGATGCAACGCGAGATGCTTTGGACGTTTTTTATTCATTTGGAACTGGCTCACAAAATGATGCGTAATCTTACACTGTAAAAGTGTGTTCTGGGCTATTCAAATCACCGGCAGCATAAGCGACAATCATGAACGTTGCATTAACGTGCCCGCTTAGGTAGCATTCACCATAACTTTCAGTTCATTTTTGGCGTTTTCATGCCAAAGCAGGCGCAGCCATCGCTCACATCCTCTGTGATTAACTCCCTCAGACAACGATTCCGTAACTGGGCATTTCGCCGCACGGTCGAAACGGGCACGGTTGAGCTCAATCAGCGTCGTATTTACATCCTGCCTACCCGCCAAGGTGTCGGCTTTGGTTTCGTGCTGGTACTCATGCTGCTCGGCGACATCAATTACAACTTGAGCCTGGGTTATGTGCTCACCTTTTTGCTTGCTACTGCCAGCGGCATGAGCATGCTGCATGCCTTTCGCAACATGGCAAAAATTGAAATCCGCGCCGGACACATCGAGCCGGTATTCGCCGGTGAGCAAGCCTATTTTGTTTTCTATTTTAACAATCCCGGCAAGCTGGATCGCCATCAGCTTCATCTGCATGACGACAACGGGCATCACACAGTATTCGACCTCCCCGCACAACAGCATGCTGAGATACAGCTTGCCTTGCCAGCCACTCAGCGCGGCTGGATGGATAGCGAACGACTGACACTCTATACAGATTTTCCCTTCGGATTATTTCATGCCTGGACCTATATTCATTTCGATGTGCGTTGCATGGTCTATCCCAAGCCTGCCGCAGCACAACCGCTTCCCCTCACCTCCGCACAAAACGGCAGTGGTAACTTGCCCGCAGCCGGTGATGAAGATTTCTCCGGACTACGCAACTATGTCGAAGGTGATGCACTGCCGCGTATCGCCTGGAAAGCATTGGCACGCGAGCAAGGCTTGCAGGTAAAACAGTTTGCTGCGCAACAAGGGCAAGCGCTGTGGCTGAATTGGGCGCAATTGCCCGACATCGCAGTAGAACGAAAATTGGAAGTACTCACGCGCTGGGTATTGGATTCTGATGCGCAAGGATTGCTGTATGGATTACGTCTGCCGGATGGTGAAGTTGCACCACAGAATAATCCTTCGCATCGAGCTGAGTGCCTGCAAAGATTGGCGCTGTTCGGAATGAGTACCACATGAAACTCACCGCCCCGCTCATCTACGGCTTAATCGCCTGCATCCTGCTGGTCAGTGCACCGCATGTAGAGCATCTGCCGTTGTGGGTCAGTGCGCTGTGCGCCATGTTACTAGCCTGGCGCGCCTACCTGACCGCCACAGGCAATGCGCTACCTGAACGCTGGCTGTTGCTACTCGTCACTCTGGTCTGCGTGGGGGGAATCGCTTTTAATTTCCACACCTTATTCGGACGCGACGTAGGCGTTATGCTACTGATGCTGCTCGGCTCGCTCAAGCTGCTGGAATTGCGCGAGGTACGCGATGCCACGGTGCTGATCTACCTTTGTTGTTTCGTCATCATCACCAATTTTTTCTATTCGCAAAGTATCCCCACCGCGCTGTTCATGCTGTTCACTTTGTTGATCATCATGGCCACTTGGGTGCATCTGCAAACGGGCACACTTGCGCTCAAACCGCGCCTGCGCATCGCCGCCACCATCTTGCTACAAGCCATTCCGCTATCGCTACTGATCTTCGTGCTATTTCCCCGCGTGCAGGGGCCGCTGTGGGGGATGCCGCAGGATGCTTACGGCAGTAGCGGGTTATCCGACACCATGGCTCCGGGCAGTATGAGCAAGTTGACACTTTCCGATGCGGTCGCATTCCGCGTCACTTTCAGCAGCCCACCTCCCGCTCGCGATCAAATGTATTGGCGCGGCCCGGTGCTATGGAATTTCGACGGTCGCACCTGGACACGCGGTCGCAATATCTCACCGCAACAGCCGCGCTTGGACAAAGTGAGCCTGCCGGTGAGCTATGCGGTCACGCTGGAACCGCACAACAAACTTTGGTTATTCGCTCTGGATATGCCGATCAAGATTTCAACTCCCGCCGATTTTTTGCCGGACTTCCAGTTGCTGAACAAAGCGCCGGTAAATGCGCGCCTGCGCTACAACGCCACTTCGGTGATGAGCTATCTGGCCAATCTGGATGAGCAGCCGCAACAGCTACGGCGTGCACTCGCCCTGCCGGATGGATACAATCCGCGCGCACGGGAATTGGCGGCGGGATGGCGCGCACAAAATACCAGCGAAGAATTAATTGTTAAAACCGCGCTCACCTACTTTAATAAAAATGCTTTTGAATACACGCTCGAACCACCGCCGCTCGGCAGCAACAGCGTGGATGATTTTCTGTTCGAAACCCGCAAAGGGTTTTGCGAATACTACGCGTCCAGTTTTGTTTTTCTAATGCGTGCGGCGGGCATCCCGGCTCGTATCGTCACCGGTTATCAAGGTGGAGAGTACAACGATCTGGGCGGTTACTATATTTTGCGCCAATCGGATGCCCATGCCTGGGCCGAAGTATGGCTACAAGATCGCGGCTGGGTGCGCTTCGACCCCACCGCCGCCGTTGCGCCGGGACGCATTCAGAACGGGCTCAGCGCATCTTTACCCAACAACTCCGCGCTGCCATTTTTTGCCCGCACCCAATCAGAGCTTTTGCACAAACTGCGTTTCAATCTCGATGCACTGACCAACCAATGGAACCAATGGGTCTTGGGCTACAACACCGAACGGCAATTCGCCTTGCTGACCCGGCTCGGCATGGAAGACATCACTTGGCAAAAATTGGTGGCCAACATGTTTGCGGGAGTTGCATTACTGGTGGGAATATTCACCTTGTTCATGTTGCGTCATTTGCGACTGCGCGACACCGATGCAGTTCAAGCGCAATATAACAAGTTCTGCAAAAAGCTGGCGAAAGCCGGAATCGAACGCGCAACACACGAAGGCGCGCAGGATTTTGCCGAGCGTGCCGCGCAACTAAAATCGCAACATGCGACTGCCATCCGCGACATCACCGCACAATACCTCGCCCTGCGCTACCAGAACCTTCATGATGCCAATATACTGCAAGCCTTCAAGCGTGCCGTGCGTCGCTTCCCGTAGGGGCGTATGGCATACGCCCTTTTCAACACATTAACGTACAGAAGGCGTATGGCAATACGCCCCTACGTGCGATAATCCGCACCAGTTTATTTACAGAAAAATCGCATCATGCAAATCACCCGCCGCCTGGAATTCGATGCCGGACACCGCATCCCCAACCACAATAGCCAATGCAAGCATTTGCACGGGCATCGTTACGCCATCGAGATCACGCTATCCGGCAACGTCATTACGACCGAGGGCATTTCTGAACAGGGCATGGTGATGGATTTTTCGGATGTAAAGCGCATCGCCAAAGAACGCGTGGTCGATGCATGGGATCATGCTTTTCTGGTGTATCGCGGAGATCAAGTTGTGTTGGACTTCCTGAACACGATACCCGATCATAAAACCGTTGTGCTGGATGTGATTCCAACTGCGGAGAATTTGGCGAAAGTAGCCTTCGACTTATTGAACGATGCTTACCGCGATACTTTTGGCAACGATCTGCGACTCGAACAAGTGCGGCTGTATGAGACTCCCAACAACTGGGTGGATTACGCCCCTCAGATTATTTGACCACCCCGTATACCCCAGTCCCCACCTGATCCCTGCCCGCCTCTTTCGCTTGGTACAGCGCGTGATCGGCGGACTTTAGCAACACTTCCAGCGAATTATTTCCATCCGGCACGACGGATGCCACGCCGCAACTGATGGTGACGTGGCGCGACTCGGTGGCGTAGTGAGTAATATTCAAATCTGCAACTTGCTGGCGCAGACGGTTGGCGATCCACTTTGCGCCATCGGTATCGGTCTCGCCCAACACCATCACAAACTCTTCGCCGCCATATCGGGCGGCCAAGTCGGTCGCGCGCGGTGCGGCCTTTCCCACTTGCGCTGCAACCGCTTTCAAACATTCATCACCGACCTGATGCCCGTATTTATCGTTGAACAATTTAAAGTGATCGACATCAATCATCACCAAAGCCAACGGTTTGTTCATCCGCTCGCACCGCCGCCATTCGCGTATCGCCAGTTCATCGTACATGCGGCGATTGGCGATTCCCGTCAAACCGTCGGTGGCTGACAGTTTTTGCAACATGATATTCGCCGCGTTCAACTGCTCCGTCACATTGACCAGTGAGCGCTGCATCTCAACCAGACGGAGCATGGCTTTCACTTTGGCTTTCAGCACAACCTCGCTGATCGGCTTCAATAAATAATCGTCGCCGCCCACCTCGATACCGCGCTCCAGATCTTCGTCTTTGGTCATACTGGTCAGAAAGATAATCGCAGTCCAATCCTTGGCCTTTTCCAGTGCGCGAATCTTTAATGCCACATCGAAACCGTCAATATCGGGAAGCTGCGCATCGAGCAAAATAATATCCGGCTGTTCGCGGTGATATATGTCGATGGCCTGCGCGCCGCTGTCGGCCATCAACGGGGTGATCCCCATCTTGCCCAAATAATTGCACAACACCCGCATGGTGACTTTGCTGTCTTCCACGACCAAGATTTTTAGAGCATCCACATCATTTCCTTATTTCGTCTGTACATTCGAAAATTCATTTTGCAGAATGTGTCGTTACCGCCAAACATAAATCCTGCCAAGCCTTGGATTTCTCCGCCGGACTACGCAAAAGATAAGCCGGATGATAAGTAATAATAAGCGGGATACCATAATACTCATGGATCGTACCGCGCAAGGAGCCTAGTGTAGCATCACGCCCCAGCAACGAAGTCGCGGCAGTCTTGCCGAGCGCCACAATAAGTTTGGGTTTTATCAGCGCGACCTGCCGTTGCAAATAGGGCAAACACTGAGCTACTTCATCGGCTTCCGGCGTGCGGTTATTCGGTGGTCGGCATTTTACGACATTGGCAATATATACGTTGCTGCCGCGCTTCAGTTTGATCGCCGCCAGCATGTTGTCCAGCAGCTTGCCCGCCTGTCCGACGAATGGCTCACCTTGCGCATCCTCATCTGCGCCGGGGCCTTCACCGACAAACAACCACTCGGCTTTTTCGTCCCCCACGCCAAACACCGTCTGCGTGCATCCCGCTCGCAACTTGCACACAGTACACTCCTTGACCTGCTGCTTGAGTGATGGCCAGTCGGCATCGCCGATGTTATTGTGGACAGGCTCGCTTGCCACCGCTGCCGTCGGGCTCGAAGATAGCTGTTGTGACTCTGTTGGAGCTTGAACAATGGGAACTTCAGCTTGTGCCGGTTGTTTTTCAAAAGTAGCCTGAGCCTCTATCTCTGCCAAAGGCGCTGGCGCATCTTTCCTTACCCACAGCGGATACAAATTAAATTCACGTAAAACTGTTTCGTCTCGAATATTCACAACTGCCGTCCCATCAGAATCGCATCTTCGCGGTGGCTATTTTCCACCGGATAATAGTCGCGGCGCAAACCAATCTCGACAAAATCCATACTACGATAAAGACCAATTGCCGCCGCATTGGAAGCGCGCACTTCCAATACCACACGTTGTTTGCGCAGTTCGTGAGCAAGCACCAGCATTGCTTGCAGCAATTCCCGTCCCCAGCCCTGGCGCTGATTCTGTGCAGCGATGCCAATATCGAGTAGCTCGGCATCGTCCACACCCTGCATCAATACGCCATAGCCGATTATTTTCCCATCCAGTTCTGCGATTTTGCAAACGTAAGCACTGCTCAATGCATCACTAAAATTTCCGCGTGTCCACGGATGCGCGTGAACTTGCAGCTCGATGAGCAACACGCATTCGATGTCACTGTTGATCATGTCGCGTAGTGTCAGGTTCACCCCGGAGAAATTACCAACACTCATCGTTCGCTCGTTTTCAACGCCACTTTGTCGCGCAAATAGAGCGGCAAAGCCAATGCGGCATCGACTGCATTGCCTTTGGCGAAGTCGATGGCGGCGAGTTGCGCAATCGCACTGGCTAGCGGGACAGCTCGTGCATCGACAGCGGATGATAATTGCCGCGCATAGCGTGCTGACAGCGCGGCATCACTCACCGTAAAACCGCTACCCGCGCCAAACCAGCCCTCGTTCGTTAGCTCGGGGGCATGTTCTATTTTGCACAGACAAGGCTCGATCAGCGTGCACCACTCTCCGGCAATTTTTTCGTAAGCGGCAAGATATATTTCCCCCATGCGTGCATCCAATGCGGCAATGACTTTACTGCGACCGGATGCCTGCGCCAACGCCTGCAAGGTACACACGCCCACCACATTCAAATTCGCGCCGAGTGCCAAGCCCTGCGCCACGCCACAAGCGATACGCACTCCCGTAAAAGAACCGGGACCTTTGCCGAACGCGATGCCGTCGAGTTGTGCTATCGAGATGCTGTTAGCTTTTAGTAACTCATCTACCATTGCCATCAATAATTCGGAATGTTTCTGCCCGACCAGTTCGCAACGATCACTCACTGTGCCGTCTTGCCACAGCGCAACCGAGCAATATTCGGTGGAAGTTTCGACTGCCAGTATTTTCATCAAACTCGAGTCAACAATACTATCGCCTGCGCTGCGATGCCTTCACCGCGCCCGGTAAACCCCAATTTTTCGGTCGTCGTTGCTTTCACATTCACGGCGTTTTGCGCGACACCCAGATCGGTAGCAATATTGGTTACCATCTTTTGAATATGCGGAGCCATCTTGGGTGCCTGTGCAATGATGGTGGCATCCAGGTTAGCAACACGGAAGCCGCTATCCGCAACTTTTTGTACCACCACGCGCAGCAAAATACGGCTATCAATATCTTTATACTTCGCGTCCGTATCGGCAAAATGTTTGCCGATGTCGCCCAGCGCTGCGGCCCCCAGAATCGCGTCGCAAATGGCATGCAGCAGCACATCCGCATCGGAATGTCCGAGCAAACCTTTCTCAAACGGGATGTCCACACCGCCGATAATCAGCTTACGTCCCGCCACTAATTGGTGAACATCAAAACCTTGTCCGATACGCATAAGCACCTCTCTACCGTAGGTCGGGTTTCAACCCGACATGCCGTGCTAAAGCCCGACCTACATATTATTTTTGGTTCATCTGACAATTGCGTGGGT